>CAYSSA010000007.1:0-23745 GCA_964433485.1 uncultured Tepidisphaeraceae bacterium
TTTCAGGAAACGAAGGGATATCCGGATAACGAGCTTGTGCAGCGGCGTTGGAAGAAAGTGCAGGAGATTGACCCTGGAGCGCTTCCCGAGATCAAGGAGCGGCAGAAGCGATCTGGTCCCGGACTCTTCCACTCGCGACCGGGTTAGGTTCAGTGCATCACGCCGTGAGGGCGCGACGCCGGATTTTGCGTGACCTGCAGTGAGAATCGGGTAGATCGAGGCAGATGCGGTGGTAATGGAGTTTCTATGCTTAGCGTAACGCTCGAAAACGAACTGCACAAACACCTGGAGCGATTGCCCGCGGGGCAACAGCGGCAAGTGCTGGACTATGCACGCAATCTTGCGGCTTCCAAGCCCTGAGGCGTGGCGGGCGCGGCGTTGCTGTCGCTGGCGGGAACGGTGCGGGCGGAAGATCTGGCCATGATGGCACAAGCCATCGAGTCGGGCTGCGAAACGGTGGACGCCAATGGCTGGTAGATACCTGCTGGACACGAATATTGTTATTGCACTTTTTCCCCGCGACGCCGGAGTTGTTGATCGTCTCGGCCAGGCAGGCGAAGTATTTATCCCGAGTATCGTGCTGGGCGAGTTACACTATGATGCTCGCCGATCGGGCCGTGTGGAAGAGAACGTCGCCCGGGTTTTGGAGTTGGCCACGCGGAGCGAGGTTGTCGGGTGCGATGGTGAGACGGCCGTCCGATATGGGAAGATCGAAACGCGGCTGCGTACCAAAGGGAAACGCCTTCCTGAGAACGACATTTGGAACGCGGCCATTGCCATGCAGCATGGTCTTACCGTGGTTACTCGGGATGCGCATTTCGCTGAAGTAGATACGCTGGTCGTGGAATCGTGGTGAAGCTCTTTCATGAGGTCATTGTGGATGCATCATTGGTGTGTTCACATGCTCAACTACCGGCCAAGCGACAGGCGATATCGTATGCCCATCTGGGTGTGGCTGGTTGTGATTGCGTTGTCCGCATGCGTGGTGGTCTTCGGCATCGTTGCCTGGTATCGGCGGCATGATCCGTCGTTCTGGGACATGTGAGTGTCGCAGGGGTCCGTGACCTGCCATTTCACTCCCGCCAAACCGGCTCGGATGCGCACCGCAAATCAATGCCGCGCCATTTCAACAACGCGTACAGAGAACGATCGATCAGCAACTTGTCCGCCCAGATCGCAATCGAGCCCACCATCGTCTGGCCGTCGTGCGCATCGCCATAGACGACGACCTGAATCCGCCAGTTCTTGTACTGGCGCACCAGCAATCCGCGCAGTATATCAAAGAACGCCTGTGAGAAACTGTCAATGGATGCCTCAAGATGCCGCGTGTGATCGGGCCACCAATCCCAGCCGATGCCGAGGTGCTTTTCGATAAAGCTCGGCCCAAACAAGTGATCCGCCAGCGCGACGAAGAGTTGCGCAAACGAATCGTCGCGCCGCGCGTACTTCGCCTCGGCCTGTGCGCCCTTGAGCTTCACGATGCGCGCGGACGCCCTGAACAGTTCGTCAAAGACGACATCTTTGGCGGCGATAATGACCTTAACAACGTCATTCACGAGCGACGAGCCTCCGGCGTATGACGACAACCCAACCTTCGATGGGGACCGGCGACACGCTGACTGCCACCCGCGACCATCATACCTGCCCGCCCGGCCAACCATGCCGCGGAAATCCGTGGTTCATGCTCCGCCATAATTGACCACAGAGCCCCAATATTCAGCCACAGATTCATACCGATGCCCACAGATATCTTGTCGCACGGGCATCCCACCGGAGTCCATGATTCCCGTGTTTCATCCGTGTTAATCAGTGCCCCATCTGTGGCTAAGTCTTCCCAGTCAATACCGGCAACCCACATGCCCCGGCGGGGTATCACCATAGGCACGATCAAACCGTGAGGAACCCATGAAATATATCTTGCTGTTCTTGCTCGTGATGTGTGCGGCCGGGCCAGTGCGGGCGGAGGATGTGACCCTCATCGACACCCCGCGCGTCCGCATGACCATGGACCGCGCCACCGGTCGCTGGCAGATTGCCGATCGCGCGACTGGCCGCGTCTGGGCCAGCAACCCCGACCAGCCTCGCTTCGGCTACGCGGTGATTGTGATCGATGGCAAGCAGCAGCAGGTCGATCTGGTTCCCGCAAGTCTGATTCCAGGAAAGGGCGCCGAGTCCGGGGTCGCGTTTCGGCCCATCAAAGGCAAAGACACCCGCATTGTCGTCGGCGTCACCCCAATGCCCGACGGTGTGGCGTTCGCCTATTCCTTGTATCAAGCGGAAGATGGCCCGGAAGTTGACTCGATCCGCCTGCTCGATGATGCCTTAGCGGTGACAGCGCAACAACAGGGAGCGGTCGCCGTCCCGGTGCGGCTGGGTCTGCTCATCCCGGCCGACAGCGGCAAGGCGTTCAAGCACACGTTTAACACCTCGGGCTATGAAGGTTGCCACATGAACATGCTCGGCGTCATGGACAATAAGGGGACGGTGCTGCTGACCTGGGACGATCCGTATGTCTCTGCCGAGGTCAGGAGCATCACTCCGGCCGGCGCACCCCAGCGCCTGACCGTCTCCATGGGCATGCGCAAGAGCGCTAAGTCCTTTCAGATTCACTTCCCCGGCGCCGGCGATCATGTGACTATCGCCAAAGCCTACCGCCAGATCGTCGATCAACGTGACGGCTTCGTGACCATGGAGAGAAAGATTGCCCGCGACGCCGAGCGCGGGAAGCTGCTGGGCGCATCCAACGTAAAACTCTGGTCCGCCCTGTCTCGAACCATGAACGAAGAGAGCACCAAGGAGGAACGCGTCCGCGTGAACTGGACCTTCGACGAGGCCGCGCAGGTGGCCGAGCATCTCAAGAACGACCTGAAACTGGACCGCGTGCTCTTCACCGTCGGCGGGTGGATTCATCGCGGCTATGACAACCAGCACCCCGACATTCTTCCGGCCGCACCGGAGTGCGGCGGCGATGCGCAACTTGCCGACATGTCCGCCCGCGTCATGAAGCTCGGCTATCTCCTCTGTCTGCACGACAACTACCAGGACATGTACAAAGATGCGCCCTCGTGGGATGAAAGTTACCTCGAGCGCCGAGCCGACGGCAAGGTCGCCGCTGGCGGCAAATGGGCCGGCGGCCGGGCGTATCTCACTTGCGCCAAGCAGGCCGTGGCCCTGGCCAAGCGCCCGCAGAATCTCCCAGCCGTACGCCAGCTCACCAAGGCCAACTCCTACTTCATCGACACCACCTACGCCGTCGACCCGCAGGAGTGCTACTCCAAAGACCACCCGCTCACGCGCGTCGACGACATTCACTGGAAATGCGAACTCTCCGACTACGCCCGTAGTGTCTTCGGCGTCTTCGGTTCCGAATGCGGCCGGGAATGGGCCATCCCACACTCCGATTTCTTTGAGGGCCTCACCGGTGTCTCGGGCAAGGGCTTCCACAACGCCGCGCTCGAAGAAACGCTCGGGGCGAAGATCGTCCCGCTGTTTGAACTGGTCTATCACGACACGATGCAGATGTACGGCAAGTACGGCTACGACCACTGGAAGTCGGCCGAGTATGTCCTGCGCCATATCCTCATCGCCCGCCCGCTCAACTACCACAGCATCCCATCGCACCTCTACTGGAAGACCCCCGCCGCCGACCCGGCTCCGCTCGCCATCGAGCCATCCATCGACGAATTCAAGGTGCTCGATGGCCGGCGTATCTCCATCCGTTGGGCGTGGAACGTTGCCGCCAAACTGGTGGAGGACTACAACGTCATGGTTCATTTCACGGATGCCTCCGGCAAGATCGTCTTCCAGGGCGACTTTGCCCCCAAGCCGGCCACGACACAATGGACGAATGGGCGGCTGATCCAGGGTCCGATCGTGACGACGATCCCCGCGACCGCCAAAGGCACCTACGACATCCGCGTCGGCCTGTTCCACCGCGAGCGAATGGACCGCGTCGGCCTCAAGGGCTACGGCGACAAGGAGAAACGCATCATCGTCGCCCGCCTGAGTGTCGACGGCGAGAAGATCGCGCTGCTGCCCGTAACCCCGGCCAAGGAAGCTACCGGCGACACCGGCATCTTCGTCCGCGCCGCTGGCGGCTGGGCCGAACAGTTCTGCGCCACCGACCGCTTTCTCAAGAACACCCACGAGATCCTGTCTCCATTGAACGTCATGACCTCAAGACTGCCCATGACTTCGCATCGCTTCCTCAAGCCGGATGGCAGCGTGCAGGCAACCGTCTTCGGCGACGGCGCTGTCCGCGTCACGGTGAACTACGGCCCCGACGCCTATACGATTCAGTCGGGCCGTTTCGGCGTTGTCAGGTTCCCGCAGTATGGCTTTCTGGTCGAATCGCCCACGTTCATCGCCTTCTGCGCCGACAGCTTCGGCGGCAAGGCATACGAATCCCCGGCTCTGTTTACCCTCGCTTCGCGCGACGGCCGGCCCATCGAGGAATCGAATACAGTTCGCATTTTCCACGCCTTTGGCGATCCCGAGGTACGCCTTGGCGCCAAGGCGTGGACCGTCAAACGGGAACAAGAATAGATATCCCGGCCACACGCTGGATCACAGACAACAAAATGATGCGTCTATCGCGCGATGAACTGGCGATACAACGCCAACGCCCGCTCATTGGAGATGTCTTTGCCAAGAATCAGACGTGATCGCGCACTCGCCGGGACCCCGCCGGCCAGATTTCGGCCAAACAAGCACAGGTACACGGACCGATGGCCTTCCTCGCCATAGGGTGTGGCGATGGCGAAGCAGTCATCAGGCGGAGCCATTACCACGGCGGTCAGGCCGGTCCCGGTGCTGCGGCGGATGGCGATGTTGCCAGCCAGCTTCGGGCGAATCGTCCAGTTAACCGGATGTGGCGGCCGAACCCAGCGCCCATCGCCGATGATTGCAATGGCGTTGTCATCGCGCGGAAACATCTGCCAGTCGCCGTCGGCCTTTCCGGCGGTCAGGAAGCCATTGGCCCGTTCCGCGGAGCCGGCATGCACCAGCGAAATGTCGCACGGCGGCAGATAGGAGGCCAGGAACAGTTCAAAGTTCCTCAGATCTCGGCGCGGCGAGACTTGCACCGTGAGATCGAGCGTGTCGGATGCCGACCAGCAGTATACGGCCAGCATGTCGAACGGGTGCTCGGGATCGCTCGTCCAGCGGACTTCGACCGAGCCATCCTCATTCAACTTCGCCCTGGCGGCCCAGTCCCATGCGGCCGTGCCATAACGGTTAGTGGCGTCGAGCATGCGATAGGGGGAGAACAGGCCGTATGTTCCGGCGATCGCGGTTTGCGATACTTTGTCCACGACGGGCGTCAGGCCGAGCGATCGGCCTTTTGCGCGGAGCGTGCCGCGAAACGGACCGGTGTCAAAGATGAATTCATTGTCGCGGGCGATGAAGACTGGCCGGGTGGCCGGCGGCTGAGCCGCGCCGACCGCACCAGCCAGCAGGCACAAGATCGCGATTGTGAGATTGTGTTGCATGTGTCGCCTCGCTTGTTTTCCGCGCGATGCCAGCGTCGATCAGGCCGGCAGATGCACAATGAAGGTCGATCCCTTGCCGGTATCCGACAGAACCTCGATGGCGCCGCGATGGTCCTCGACGATTGCATAGGAAATCGCCAGGCCGAGTCCCGTGCCTTCACCGGGGGGCTTGGTTGTGAAGAACGGATCGAAGATGCGGTTGCGGATCTCCGGCGGAATGCCGCAGCCGTTGTCGGCGACCTCGATTCGTACCCCACCGGGTTCGGTTGCGCATCGCACGATGATCTGTCCGCCGTTGGCGCAGGCGTCCACGGCGTTGGTCAACAGGTTCATGATGACCTGATTGATCTTGGCCGGATAACACTTGATTCGAGGCAACGGCGCCAGTCGCATATCGATGCCCACGCCCTTTCGCTGCGCGCTGCCGCGCACGATGTTGACCGTGGACTCAATGCCCGCGAGGAGGTCGGCTTCCTGAAGGTCGCCCGAGTCGAGTCGCGCGAAATCCCGCAGATCGCGGACAATCTGTTGAATGCGGCGCAACCCCTCGCGCGACCGGGCTATCAGTTCCTGCAGGTTCGGCAGGGTGTAGGCCAGGTCGATGCGATCGGCCTGGGCGCGGATCGCTTCCCAGATCTCCGGCGAGTGCCGCCGGATGACTGGATCGGCCAGCACATAGGCATCCAGCAGGGCCTTGAGCGACTGTATGTCGCGCATCAGCACGGCGAAGTTGTTGGACACGAAAGCGAGGGGGTTGTTGATCTCGTGTGCTACACCCGCCACCATCTGTCCCAGCCCCGCCAGCTTCTCCGACTGTACCAGAGCGCTCTGTGCCTGTTTGAGTTCGACGTTGGCCTGCCGCTCAGCTTCGGCCAGCGCGGCCAGTTCCTTGTTTTTGTCCTGAAGCTGCTGCTGGAAGCGGTGTCGCTCGGTGATGTCCCAGAACATGCCTTGGGTGCCGATGATGGCGCCGTCACCGTCGCGCACGGGGGTCTTGATCACCTGCACCATGGACGGCTCGCCGTCCAGCATGCCATGTTCCACGGTCTCGAATATCGCTCCGGTTTCGATGACGCGTCGGTCATCGGCGCGGTACTTCTCAGCCTTTTCCCGCGGGAACAGGTCCAGGTCGGTCCGGCCGACAATCTGGTCGATGCCCAGACCGGCAGCCTCGCAGAATCGCCGGTTGGCGAAAGTGAAGCGGCCTTCAAGATCCTTGCGAAAGATGGCCTGCGGCGCCGTCTCGACAAGAGAGACGTAAAAAGCCTCACTGCTGCGGAGGCTTTCCTCGAGCGATCGACGACGCTGGTCAGCGCGATGGAGTATGATTGCGTTCCAGGAGATCAGCAGGATGAACAGGCCGATGTTGACGGCCGCGGCCAGCGCCGCGCCGAGGTTCCTCTCAAATATCGCGTGCCGTTCTCCCGTGATTCGCAGCCAACCGATAAGCACGGGAACGATGATCGCCGCCGGAAGCAACCGTCGCGCCATGGTGCCCGCGGGCGATTCCGCATTGAGCGCCGCCATCACGCCCTGATCGGGGCGCGCCAGCAGGATTGCTCCAGCCAGCGCCGAGAAGCCGATCGACGCATGCAGCGACATTGGCGCATACGCGCGGACGACATAGAAGCTGGGCTCCTCAAACGCGTATCCGGTCATCGCCAGCATCGCGATGAGCAGGATGAGCAGCGACAGAAACTGGGCGATGCGCGCTCCCCGGTGCGAATCGTAGTCGATCAGCAGCAGCGCCGCGGCCACCAGCGAGAGGTTGACCGATGTGTTGGGCGCCATCGGCCGGTTCAACGCCGCCCCCGCAGGCAACAGCAGCCGGTCCAACTGCGGATCGAATCCCGCCGCATAGCCGCATGCCCGCAGCAGGCCGAAGCCAAGGACGATGCAGGCCATCGTCCTGGCGATTGCCCGTCGTCCCGGGAAGGCGCCGGTGAACTCGATCAACAGCAACGACAGGGCGGCCATGAGAAAGCAACTTGCCGTGGTCGGATTCATCGACACCAGTCGCGGCGCCAGACGCTTGAGCAAGTCCACCCCCGTGGCCCAGCCCGACAGAACAAGCGAGCCCATTCCGATCACGGCCAGCGTCAGGGCCAGCGACAGTCGCCGCTGCAGCGCCAGGCGAGTCCGCAACTGCATCAGATATACCCCCGTTCGCCCGGCCAGAACTGGTCCGCCCGGCGGGTGGCCCCCGGCGCCGCGGGCAGCCGGATGGTGAACGTCGATCCCTTGTTCAACTCGCTGCTGACCGAGACCGTTCCGCCATGCATCTCGACGAATGCCTTGACAATGGAGAGTCCCAGCCCGATGCCGCGTTTATTGAACTCGAACTGTCCGGAGGAATGCTGATCGACATCGGACTCCGTAAAGAACGGCAGGAAAAGCCGCGGCAGATCCCGCTCGCCGATTCCCACACCCGTATCGCTCACCTCCAGCGTGCAATCGCTACCATCGCAGCGCGCGCCGAGGCGGATGTTCCCGCCGTCCGGCGTGAACTTCACGGCGTTCAGCAGCAGATGATTCAGACAGTTGCGGATTCGCCCGGGCTCCAGCCACACTTGCCCCAGACCCTCGGGTATGTCCAGCTCCAGGTTCTGCCGCCGCAGTTGCACCATCGGCGTCACATCGTCGGCGGCCGAACGGCAGAACTGGGTAAGGTCCACCGGCTCCAGCGCCACAGGGCGCTCAAATTGTCCGGCCGCCAGCATCGTGGTCATCTGCTGGACGATTGCCCCGAGCCGTCCGGCGGCCTGATCGATGCGGCGGAGCATCTCCTCGCGATGATTGCTGCCGCGCAGGGCAAGTTGGGTAAGCCCGGTCAGGACGCTGAGCGGCGTGCGCAGTTCATGGCTGGCGACACGAATGAATGACTCCCGCAGGCGGTTGGCCTCCAAAAGTTCGCGGTTGGCCCGTTCCAGCTCGATGTTCTTGGCCTGCAACTGTTCCGTGAGCCTGCGGCGATGGGCGAGCAGATCATATCGTTCGCAGGCCTCTTTGACGATCAACGGCAACTCGTCGGGCTCCCAGGGTTTCTGGATGTAACGGTAGACGTGGCCTTTGTTTATGGCGTCAATGACTGCCGACAGATCGGCATAACCCGTGAACAGGAGGCGGATGGCGTCGGGGTGGTGTTCCCGCACGTCGGCCAGAAACTCGACGCCCGTCACATCGGGCATGCGCTGATCGCTCATCACAACATGTATGGTGTGTTCTCGCAGGACGGCCATGGCGTCCTGGGCGCGCGTGGCGGTATGAACCGTGTAATCGAGCCTCAGCAGATCCTTAACACTCTTGACGACATCCGCCTCGTCGTCCACCACCAGTATGGAGTGACGGTTGGTCATTGGGTTTGCTCAGTATAACCAAGCCCGAAGCCGGACTGATAGCATTATCTTCAAGCCATATTACATTCCCGCTTCTGGAACCCGTGCCGCGACAATTAAAGCACCGCGCCGCTCTTGCCGATATTGATGGTATCCGTATGTCCAGCGTGCCACAGAACAATCCCCGACCGGGTCTGGTTCGGCCTGCGCTGTCCTTCAATGAGCGGCG
This sequence comes from uncultured Tepidisphaeraceae bacterium, assembly GCA_964433485.1. Taxonomy (GTDB): domain Bacteria; phylum Planctomycetota; class Phycisphaerae; order Tepidisphaerales; family Tepidisphaeraceae; genus JANYKD01. The sequence goes on from CAYSSA010000007.1 coordinate 9,054, forward strand.
CCGCGACCGACGACAGATCGTCCTGACCAAGGCGACGCTGAATGTCATCGACGGTCACAATGCGGGTCTGATGGCCGAAATCCAGACGCGCGACATCTCCTGCTCGGGTATCTGCTTCCTTCTCCGTGAGGAACTGCACGTAGGGCAGTTCTGCCACATCGCCATTCCGGGTCAGCGGTCCCGCCGCTGCGAAGTGATCCGCTCGCGTCAGCTTTCCTCGGGCAAGTTTGAGATGGCCGTCGCCTTCCGGGATTGACACCGGATTGTCGGCTCGCAGCTTGTCTGTCTTGCCGAACGGTGCATACCATCGGGCGTATGCCCAGTGCTACCGCGTCCAACCCGAGTTTTGCCATGGATTTGCGCTCATGAGCACGATTCCCGATCCGTTTCAGGCCGCGCGCGTCGGGGAAGGCATCCTGAACTGCCCATTCCAGGGCGAGACCATTCCCATGCTGCTGCGACATGCCGATGTGCGACAGGCGGCGAAGGACTGGAAGACGTTCAGTTCCGATACGCCCTTCCGCGTGCCGATTCCTTCCGAGGAACAGGTGCGCACGGTGCGGCAACTGCCCATCGAGACCGATCCGCCCCAACACACGGAGTATCGCCAGATCGTCGAACCGTTCTTTCTCCGGGCCAAACAGCCGGAGATGATCGCCAGGGTCGAATCGCTGATCGACGAGGCGCTTTCCGACTGCTTGGGGCGCGAGTCGATCGAGATCGTTCACCAGTTTGCCCTGCCGGTGCAGTCGCGGGCGCTGACCTATCTGTTGAACGTGCCCGAGTCCGAGGCGCAGACCTGGATCGGCTGGGGTATCCACGTCTTCAGGAATCTCAGCGGAGAATTCAAAAAGGGCAACGTGCTGGAGGACTATCTGCACACTCGGTTCGACCTCGCACAGGCCAGTCCGGGCGACGACTTCTTCAGTGCACTGACCAGGGCGACATTCGGCGGGCGGCCGCTTACACGCGATGAAATGATGGGTTTTGCCAACCTCATATTTGCCGGGGGCCGTGACACAATCATTCACAGCATTTCCTCGATCATCGCCTGGCTGGCCCGCAATCCCCAAGGGCTGGAGTATCTGCGCCAGGATCCTCGTCGCATCGTTCACGCGAGCGAGGAGTTCTTTCGCGTTTTCATGCCGCTGACGCACATTGGTCGGGTGTGTCCGGTTGACACCGATGTCCATGGCCGTCAAGGCCGGCGGGCGCGTGTCGCTGGGCTGGGCATCGGCGAATCTTGACCAGACCGTGTTCGAGTCGCCCCGGGAAGTGCGCCTGGACCGCCGGCCGAATCCGCACGTTTCCTTCGGTTACGGCCCGCACTTGTGTCTGGGCGCGCCGCACGCACGTCTGATCGTGCGCAGTCTTTTGCTTGGCCTCACACGGCACGTCGCCAGGATTCACCTCCTCGATGCCGTGGAGCATATCGAACGCGAAGCGGCCTACGAGCGAAGCAATGGCTTTGATTCGCTGACCGTCACGTTTGAACCCCGTCGGAGCTTCGGCGAGAATACGCCGCCATGAACGCACGCAAGCCGGTCGTCGTGGGGTTGGGAGAGATTCTCTGGGATATGTTGCCCGGCGGGAAGCAGCTCGGCGGAGCGCCGGCCAATTTCGCCTATCACGCCGGAGCGCTCGGGGCGGCGGCGGCGGTGGTGAGCGCGGTCGGGGATGATGAACCCGGCCGCGAAATACTGGCGCGGCTCGATGCCCTCGGTATCCAGCGATGGACGGTCGCCGTCGATCCGGATCACCCCACCGGCACGGTTACGGTACAACTCGACGCGGCCGGCGTACCGGCGTACGAGATTCGCCGCGATGTCGCCTGGGATCATGTGCCCTGGTCGGAGGAACTCGGGCGACTGGCACAGTCAGCCGACGCCGTCTGTTTCGGCTCGCTGGCTCAGCGTTCGCCGCGGACACGCGGCACGACGATGGCGTTCCTGCGCGAGACCCGGCCCGAGTGCCTGCGGGTGTTCGACGTGAACATCCGCAAGACGGCGGACCTGTCCGTGGCGCCGGATCTGCTGGAGCAATCAAACGTCTGCAAGCTGAATCATGAGGAACTGCCCGTGCTGGCGAAGATGTTGTCGCTGGGGGACGACGAGCGCACAGCCGCCCGCGAATTGCTTGCCAGATTCTCTCTGCGGTTGCTGGCGATCACGCACGGGGCTGTCGGCAGCCGGCTTTATGTGCCGGGCCAATCCAGTTTTGTTCGCGCACCGGCGGTGGAGGTGGCCGATACCGTCGGCGCTGGTGATTCTTTCACGGCGGCCATGGTCATGGGCCTTCTGGCAGGCTGGCCGGTGGAGCGCATTCACCGCAGGGCGACGGATCTGGCGGCGTATGTATGCACCCAGCCCGGCGGCACGCCGCCACTGCCGGCCGAACTCTGTACCATGGACTGAAGCGTCCCATCAAAGGCGGATATCAGGGCAGTTCGATCTCGTCCAGCGTCAGCCATCCGGACGCATCCTGATCCTGAGTCTTGTTGGCGAATCGGAGCGGATGCCCCTTTGGCAGCGGGTTGGCCACACGGAGCGACAGGCGATATTTTCCCGGCGGCAGACCGCCGACATTGAGGGTATCGGCCCACTTTCTCGGTGGATCTCCGGGCAGGATGCCCGTGAGCTTTCCCGAGCCCTTTGTGCTTTTGGCGAGCTTGTCACCGGAGAACAACCCCAGTTCATAGGACCAGTCTGAGTAAAACGGGGCCACTCCGCGGTTCTCCACTTCCACCACGACGGGCAGTATGCCGTCGATGGCGTTGCGGATGGTCACTGCGGGAACGTGGTACTCATAACCAAGCGCACGTACCTGTGCCTCGGCCCGTTTGCGACGAGCCGGATCAGGCTGTTTGTTGAACATGCCGTTGTCCATCAGCCAGGTGGCGTGTGTTTGCCTCACGCACTCGGCGAAGTCCTGAATTTGCCTGTCACCCGGCGGGTCGTCGAAAACCTTGCCCCAGGCTTCGGGCCTGATTTCGCCTCCGATGGGATGGTTCTGCCATTTGTCCATGGCCTGCCGTCCGGCGCGGCGCAGAGACGGCATGAAAAACCAGTCATCTTCGCGGCGTCCCGTGGCAAGTGTGCCCCATGCGAAGGAATCATCGTGGTAGCCGAACCGGCGATCAGCATTGGGAGCCAGAGTACCGTGATTTGGACCGGCTGGATAACGAAGCAGTATCGGTGTGGTTTTGAACGCGGCCTCATACGCATCCATAACTTCCGCCTGCACCGATTTGTCGGCGAAAAGCTCATTGCGTGGATGACAATGCCACTCGCCCCATGTGCCCAGGAGACCGGCCGTGATGAAGCCGATTCGAGGATCGCCGTCGTACTTTCGGCCCAGTGCGGCAATAAACGATACCAGCATTTTGCGCAGTCGCGGATCGGAGTAGTCCGGCGTTTCCACATCAGCTTGAGGGAATGGCTGCGTATTGGTGTTCCGATACTTGTGAATCGTCAAACCCGCATCGACGAGGTACCCGGGGATACCGCCGGTCTTGCCGGGGAATTCCATGTAAACGCGGAAGATGGCTTGATGTCCCCGGCCGGCCACCTCGTCCAACAGCTTCTCCAGCGGCTCCCAGTCATAAATCTCCGGGCCGACAACCAGCTTGCCAAGCGGCAGATAGTTGAACTCCATGCTGTGTGGAAAGCGGTCGGCCCGATTCCCGGCATAAGGAACGAGCCCCTTGAGTGGATTGTCAACGGGCGACGGGGCATACTCGAGCGTGTGCCGGGCGCTCGTCTGGGCCGACATCGCCGGAAAAGCGGCGAGTATCACCAGGATCAGCCACTGCACGCTCATCGCTCTCATCACAGCGGACTCCGTTTCCGATCGCTTGTGCAACCAACTGGCGCGGGCGAGCCTCATTTCAATTCCGCGATGGCGATGCCGCTTTCGCCGGCCACGGAGTAAAGCAGGTAAACCCGGCCGTCGTTATCCACGAAGATGCCAGGGTCACGCACGGCATTCTCGGGTTTCTGCATTGCGCCCGCAACTGACTTCCGCAGCGGCAAGTCAGCCCCTTCGTAGTGGAACTCCGGCCGCAGTATCTCCTCGGACTTGCCGGCTTTCCAGGACTTCCAGTCGTCGGCCAGTGACACCGGGCATCGCAGGATTCGTTCGGGTTCATCGCCGATATTGCTGTAATAGATCCAAAGCGTCTCGCCGTCGCGGTGAAGCGCCACATGGCGCGGGCCGGGCTTGTTGGCGTCGGGCCCGCGATCCTCACCGCCGGGAAACACGTTGGGGCCTTTCTCAAATCCCGTAAGTCCGTCCTGCGAACGGTACACCTGGCCGCCCTTGGCCATGGCGAACCAGGCGTCGTTGAAGCGCAACACGCGGAAGTAGAACTGGCCCAGCACCTCATCGGAAGCCTTGAACCGCAAGCCATCCTTCGACAGGGCGACAAACGATTTCTGTCCGCCGCCCGCGCGGGCCGGGCCATGGAAGTACATGCGGAGTTCGCGGCGTTGTTCATCCACGATCACATCCGGCGAGGCGATGTGGCCGGTGCAGCCGGGCGCCTCGCTCAGCTTAAGCGCGCCGGGTTCGTACATCTTCCAGGGCCCTTCGAGCTTGTCGGCGCACGCCAGGCGGATGTACTTGCCATTGTGGTGGGCGAAGTAAAGGTAATAGTTGCCCAGACGGTCGGGTAGCCACGCCGGGGCGCGAATCAGTGATGGCCCGTTGATGTTTGCCCCGTCGCGGCCGGGGAGCATCTCCGGGCGGATAATGGGGTTCTGATGGAAGCGCCGTGCTTGAACTGTGGACTGGGCGTCCTGAACGACCTGCTGCATATTCAGGCGCTCGGCCGCAAACGCGTCCAGTGCGATTCCGGCACAGAGAACGAGCAGCGGAGAGACGAATCTTCTCATGGCGATGGTCCAGAGCAATCGGCCTGCCGTCCCGCGCCCAAACGAGTGTTCCGTGGCCGCGAACAGGCTCTGCATCAATAGACCCCCCGAGGCGTCAATCGTTGCAGGCTTCGGAAATCGGTCGCTCCGGACGATCGACGGTTCGCCTTCCAGCGCGAGCGGATCGAGACGGTCGTCAGCCCTATGGGGCAACCCGATAGCTGCGGAGTTCGGCGGAGTCCATATCCAGCCGCAGGTTTGCACCGTTCATGTCGCGGTGATCGAGCAGGTCGCGCACCGTGCCCTTGGCCGGGAGCGTGACGGCAATTCCGGATTTCGGCTGCATGGACGTGTTGACTACGAAGTAATACGTCCCATGCTTCGGCGTGCGGATTTCGCGGACGATGACCTCGCCGTCGCTGGCCGCGCCCTTGACGACAGTGGACGGCAGCGCCGGCACGGAGACGAATGCCTGGTTGAAGCGCCGGACATGGCCTGGGAAGCCCGTCGAGAAGCTGGAACCGCACAGATAGCCGAGATTACGCGGGTCGCCGTTGGCAATGGCGCGGGCCTCCAGCAGGCGCACATGCGCCCCGGCGCGGTCAGCATCGACCGAGATGTAGCCCATCTGGCCGTCAAAAGGCGTGTTGGCAGGAGGTTTGGCGCGGTCGTGGCTGTCTTCGTTGAGGGTGTAATGCCGCACGGCGGTCAGCCCGGCGCCGGTGCGATAGCTGTCCATCAGCTCGGCGCTGGCGACCGTGAACAGCCGGCCAATGGGGAACGTCAGCATGACTCGCGGATTGTCTCTGTAGTTGGCCGGGTCGGCGCCGGGGGCGGAGTGGAAGTGCTCCTCGCGCTGCGGCGCGACGATCGGCTCGCGAAACTCGAGGCTCCAGCGGTAATAGTTTCCGGCCACGGCCCTGTCCCAGGATGTCGGCGCCAGCGCCCAGCGGAACCAGCCGGTCTGCTTCTTGGCATACGCATCCCACCACGCGGGATCGTCGGTGGTGATCTGGGCGGGGTGGCCAGCCTTGCCGGTCTCGGGATTGCGCATCATCGGGATCTGCTCGGTAGTCCATGGCGTGAACAGGAACTGAGCCTGTTCATTGCCGCCGGCCTTGGCCACGTGCTCTGCCAGGCGGCTGAGAAACGCCGCCCGCTGCTTCAGCCACCAGTCAATATACGTATCGTAGAGTCTGCGGTCGCCTTCGTAGGAGGCGATGAGCGTGGCACGGGATGCGGTCCGGGCGATCGCGTCATCCGGACAGGCCGCGCGGAAACGCGCGACCGCGGCGTCGGCAAAGCTGATGGGCAGGTGATTATCGCGCACGCGGAACCACGCGCCGGCGAATTTCGCCTTGTCCTTGTGCGGCGTGATCGTCTTGTCCAGCACGCGGATGGCATCGGCGAGCGTGTCCGGGTCGGTCAGGTCGGCGTTGTGGCCCTCGGTCCAGTAGACGCCCGTGTAGCGCGTGTTGGGAAGGTTGTGATACAGCTTCTCGGCCCGGCGCTGCAATCCCAGGCTCTTCTTCGGGGCGCCCGACCACCCGATGGCGCCTTTGTATTCATAGTACGGAAGCAGGTCGAGCCCTTCGGCCGCCAGACGCGGCACGGCGCGCTCCCACAGATCCGTCAGCGGCGGTTGGGCGTTGTTGATCCAGTACCCATCGCCGCCGTTCCAGCCCTGATTGTGGCCGAACTCCAGCAGATCTTTGGTAAACGTGTTGATGGCCAGCATTCGCGAGATGCGCGCTTTGTACACCAGCCAGTCGACCGGCTCGGCGACGCCGCGGTCGTTGACTTCCTTCGCCTGGATCGCTTCGTCGGCCATCTCCTCGCGGAAAAAGATGCGCCGCCGCGGCAGTTCGGCCGGCAGCGGTTCGACCTTGGGATAGAGCGCCGTGATGTCGGGTACCGAGCGCAGACGGATGCGCCCGATGGCCGCCCCTTCCGAGCGGGCGTCGTTGACCTGCTTGGTTTGGAAGACAAGCACATGAAAGCCATTGGCGGGTGTAAATGGCCGGCCGCCCGGTTTGGGGTCGCGCTGGGCGTAGATGCCCTGGAAGCGATCGTGCAGGAAAAAGACCGTACGCGAGGACTGCCAGCGTCGCGTCTGCGGATAGTTGAGCGATTCGATGGATGGCTGAACGTATTGCTGGCGAGAGTCGCCCGTGGCGCTGCCCGTGGCGAACCCGCGCACCAGGTCGGCCCCGCGATTGGCAACGAAGATGGTCCGCGGCAGATCGTCCGGATACTCAACTTCCAGCACGTAGGCTGTGCCCGCCTTGAGGCCCTTGCCTTTGCCGATGACCCAGCCCATGACCTTGGGCGTATCCCCCATCGGCAGTACGCGGGCCGGACGGTCCAGCAGCGTGGCGACCTTGCTGGCGTCATCGGGAAACTGATGGATGGGCGCCTGCGCGGCCGTGTCGATATCATCCACGAGCGGGAACGAGTCGAGTAGGCGGTCAAACTCGGCCGGCGTCTGGGCGACGGCGGAGATGGCGACAAGGGCAAACAGAGCGACCAAGCGACGGAGTGACCAGTCGACGAAGGGAATTGCGTGCGGCATGGGATTCCTTGTCGGGCAACTACCGACGCAGCGAGTGGTTGTTGAAACAGGCCGCATTCAGCGTCATTGGCGGCGCGGTTCCGCATTCGGAAACATTGCGCCAAAGCGCTCAAGCCACTCGGCCATGATCGTTCCGTTGAGATCGCCCTTCTTCCGATTCTGCTCGATTGTCTTGCCCCAGTAGAAGCTGATGTAGCCATCGACAAACGGGCGGGATTTCTCGATGAACTGGCCGGTTTTCTCGATACCGGCGTCCAGCGGAAATATCTCCTCGATCACCAGCGGCTTGCCGACTTCGTACACCCGAAGAGCGGCCAGCGATTCCTCCACATCAACCTGCTTGGGGTAGAAGTGAACGCTGACAAAATCGAGCGGCCCGCCGACTTCCGGCGAATAGAACAGCGGCTTGGCGCCCTTGAATACCTGCGCCCAGGGAATCACGCCCACGGTGATCATGTGGCGCTGGTCCACCGAGCGGATCGCGCCGGCGAGCTTCTGCACCCATGTCTTGGCGATCTCCTTGTCGGAGCGGCCGCGCGCATCGATGGTCAGACGCTGGACAAAGTGCTTGCCGCCAAGCGGCTTACCGGGCAGCCAGTCGGTCTTGTCGTTGCCGCCGGCAATAATGGGCTCGTTCATCAGGTCGTAGCAGAAGATATTCGGGCTGTCCTTGCAGACACCGGCCACGGCCACCCAGAATCGGGCCTGCACATCCCAGCGGGCCGATTCATCCAGCGCGTTGTACCATGCGGGCACATCCTGCTTGTGGTAGCAACCAAGGCCGGTGATGTCGAGGTATAGGCCGGTCTCCTCAGCCAAACGAACGAGTTTTTCCAGTCGCTGGAGGTTCTCGCCGTTTGGCCGGTCGGCGTTGTTCATGAATCGGCCAAGCTGGAGATGAACGCGGACGACATTCCCGCCCAGCGTCTTGATCTCCCGGAAGTCTTCGGCCACCGTGTCCCACTCGTCCGCCCAGTAATCCTCGATGAGCCGGCCGGCGTCGTCGCGGTCGTAGTTGAACCCCCACAGGACGATCCGTTCGGCCGCGGCGCCACGGACGAAGTGAGTGTTGTCCTGGCTGGGACGGATCCAGTCGAGACGGGGATGGGGAGACGTTTGGGAGGTTGGGGCTTCGGCGGCCGGCGCGATAAGAGCCCAGCTTTGGAGGAGGAGTGCTGTCGTGATCATATTATGAAGATGTCGCATGACAGGCTCGATCAGGTTGGGGTTCCCACGGGCTTGTCTATATCTTGTGTCAAATCAGTCAAGTCCTGTGGGATCACGCCGTGGCGACCAAGAATCTTCCGTTGACTGGCATTCAACTCGGGTGCAATTCCAGCATACTCGTGTTTCCATCCCCGGTATTTTGGCATGGTGCCCAAGAACCGGCCAACATGACTCTTGAAGTTGTTCACATCCGAAAGCAAGCGATCGGGAGATCGCTTGCACGAGCCGAAACGAATCACTTTGTCCGTTTCGTTTACGGCCACCAGATCGATCTCCGTATCACTTCGGTCCCAGTATCCCTGCACTCGCTGTGTGAGTGGGAAATCCCCCACCTGTTTGCGGCTCCGTTCTTCGTACAACTGCCCGGCCAGTTTTTCCAGAGCCAAACCCTCCGCTTCCTCCAATCGCTGATCGGCCTCTTTGACGAGTTGCTCAAGGGGGCGAAATGCAATCGCTGATACCGGATTGGCCAGAGCGGCCAGCCATGAGCGCAGGAAGTTGTCGGTCATATAGTACCGGCTCCGCTTCGCTTCCGGCTTGGCAAACACGGGGAGTCTCTTCTCGATCAAGCGGAATCGCCCGATAAGAACCTTGAGGTATCCACCGATCTGTGTCTCCGGGTTTCCGCTGGCCTCTCGAATCGCCCGCATCAGTTCGTTGTGCATTCGGCCCGGATTGCGGGCGACAAACTTCAGGACGACGTCATACCGTCCCCGCAACTCCCTGAGAAACCAGTTCTCGGCCTCCGTACGCAGTGGGGACGAACTCTCGAAAAAGATTCGGCGCAACAGTGCAGGGCGGTCGGCCGACAGGACTCCCTGTTCGTAGCAATCCCGGTAGAATTTCGGCACACCCTCGAACAGATTCCAGAGGAACAGCAGTCGATGAGGAGATGGATCGGCGTGATCCCGCAGAATCTCAAGCAGGGAGTTGACGTCAAGGTGTGTGAGATCAATCGTGTCGGTAACTCGATTGTAGAGCGGAGCCGTGCGCTCTTCGAGCAGCGCCATCATCTCCGTATAGATCGATCCAAGGACGATCAGGCCGCCGGTAACACGGTTGGCCTTGGCAGCCAGCCGATCGACAGCGGCCTGCAAAAGGGAGCAGAACTCCTCGCATCCTTTTCGGTTGAAGTACTGGAACTCGTCGAGAATGATGACGTATCCGCCCTCGACCATGGCCTCCAGCAGCTTCGTGAGTTGCGTCATGTCCTTTGGCCGCGGGTAACGGTCGGTCGGCACTCGGAATGTCTCCAATCCATCATTCACCGCCGAGATGACGCCAACCGGCTCCGAGTCAGGAACTTGAACGTAAAAGATGGGGTTCTTCGAGCCGATGGCCTGCATCGCTCGCTGAATGAGTGTCGTCTTGCCAATCCGTCGCCGTCCCGTCACCTTGGCAAAGAACCACCGCTTGCGATTCAGAATGTCCCCCAAAGCGGCCAATTGCTCTTTCCGACCATAGAAATTCCACGATTTCATGGAGATGCCAGCTAAAGTAAAGCCGCTTTATCTTATTGAGATAAAGCGGCTTTACTTTAGTTTCTTCGTTCGGTCTGTCAATCCCAGAAGCGTCAGGCCATCCACAGACCGGTTGTTCCCATTTCAGGCACGATGGGGTCTAATCCGGTGATGATGAGGGACATGAGAATCGTAACCAGCGAATACCAGTTGACAGATTATGAAGCGAGAGAGGAGGCCGCCGAGCGGCAGGCCGTGTTGTCAGGGCAATCATCGCGGGCCGGACAACAGGGGAGGTCGTGGAGGGCATGGTTTGTGTGGATACTCTTCATTGTGCTCGCGGCGTCCGTGTACCTGCTGATGCGTCTGAGCAAGCCAGCACCGAGTCCAACGGCCACACAAGCGGCCGAAACGACGGCGACACACTCCAAGCTGCTGGCGAATGTCTGGGGATTGCTCTCCTGCTCCTCGACCATACCGGTGTTTCTGCTCGTCGTTATACTGGCCATTCAGCCGGTACGCGCTCGGGCGACGATGCCCTTCGAGCGGCCAGTGCAGCGAGACCGCAGGATGCGGCGGCTCATGACTGTGGCGATGCTGCTGGCTCCCGCGCTCGGCCTGACCGCTGAGATCCTGCTCTCGGGGCCGGCAAACCAAACCGTTGATCTCCGGCTCTTCTCGCTGGTTCAGATCGGACCGTGGGCGATCGTGCTGGTTGTGTTCTATCTGCGTGTTCGCTGGATCAGCCGGAAGGCCCAGACCTCCCTGGGCGACGCGGACAGCCCGTCCCGCCTGACATACCGATGCGCGTTCTCCGACGGCGGTGTCGAATTGGCTTGCGCGCAGTACACCACCCTCTATCGCTGGTCGCACTTCGTGAGTTATCTTGAGACGCCTCGCCTGTTGGTGCTGTAAACGCGAGGCATAATGATCGTGATGCCGCCCAAGCGGGCCTTTGCCAGCGAGGCTGATTTGATTGCCGCCAAGGCGCTGATTCAGACGCACATCGAGCGCGGGCGTTTCATCGAGCGGGCGGGCGGCTTCCCTGTATTATCGGCCAGGCCGACAGCGGCCGAGCCAGTGTGAGCCTGGCTTGGTGCGTTTCCACGGATCGTGTTCGCCGCGGTATCAAACAGGGACCTTTTTCAGTGGAGCAACACTATGAACAAACGGTGTCTTCTCATCGTCGCGTCTTTGGTGTGGGCGATGTCCGCGGGCTTTGCCTGGGCACAGGTGAAGGCCGGGCCCGGCCAGAGCGCGCAGGTGTTTGAGAAACAGATCACGGTCAGACTCAATTACCTGCTGTTCCTCCCCGAAGACTACGGCAAGGATCCGGACAAGAAATGGCCCCTGATTCTGTTCCTCCACGGCGCCGGCGAGCGCGGGGAGGATGTCAACAAGGTCAAGGTGCATGGCCCGCCCAAGATTGTGGAGAAGAAAAAGGACTTCCCGTTCATCGTGGTATCGCCACAGTGTCCGGCCAACGCCTGGTGGAATCCGCAGGATCTCAACGCGCTTCTGGACGATGTTATGGCGGCACACAAGGTCGATGCGGATCGCGTGTATCTGACCGGCTTGTCCATGGGTGGTTTCGGCACCTGGGAGATGATCTCTCGGTACCCACAGCGTTTTGCCGCAATCGCTCCCATCTGCGGCGCGGGCAACCCGGCCATGGTCCGCCGCTTCAAGGACGTGCCGGTATGGGTCTTCCATGGCGACAAGGACCCGGTCGTTCCGGTCTCCGGCAGCGACGACATGGTCGCCGCGCTCAAGAAGGCCGGGGCTGAAGTGAAATACACCCGATACGAAGGCGTCCAGCACGATTCCTGGACACTCACCTACGACAACCAGGAATTGTACGACTGGTTCCTGTCGCACAAGCGTCCTCGGCCGGGCGGCCCGACCAGGAATTAGTTCGGGCCAGCGCGTTCTGCCACCGATCCGCCCGGCAAAAGCTCCGGACCTCAAGGCGATCTACGCCGGCTGAAGTTGCGTGTATTCCAAGACGATGGTCTTGCGGCCGTGCCGGTCAAAGTCGATGATCGCACGGGTGTTTTTTCCGAGGCGTGAGATATCCTGAACTTGCCCCAGCCCGAACATGGGGTGGCGCACCATCTGGCCGGGACGAAACGGACAGACCAACTCGCTTTCGCCCGATGTATTGCCGCGACCAATGCCGGTCGAGCGCGTGACGATCAGATGGCGCGGCATTTCCGCGAGGAATTGCGAGGCCATGCAGGGCAGACACTGCCCGCGGACGATTCGGGAGCGAGCGACCGAGAAGATCAGATGCCGTTGGGCGCGGGTGATGCCCACGAAACAAAGCCGTCGTTCCTCCTCAAGCTGCGCGGGCTCATCTCGCACCCGTTCGTGCGGCAGAATGTTCTGCTCCATGGCGATCATGGCCACGACCGGAAACTCCAGCCCCTTGGCCGCGTGCAGCGTCAGCAGGTTCACCGCACCGCTTTCCTGGAGCATGTCGGCGTCGGATACCAGGCTCACACGGGCGAGATAGTCCTCCAGGGAGCCCTCGGGGTTTTCGGCGTCGTACTCGGCCGCTGAGGAGATCAATTCCTCGACGTTGCGCAGGGGACTTGTGTCGCTTTCGGGATCCGACATCTTGGCCAGCGCTTCCTCGAGGCCGCTGCGCTTGACGACATCGGCAACCAGCGATGCGACAGGACCAAGGCCCTTGGGGCGGGGCGCCGTTGCCGGGTTGGCGGCCATCGCCTGTATCAGTTGTGCGAATGTCGCCAGGGCTTTGACGGCCCGTGGCTGCAGTGTCGTGAGATTCGAAGCGTACTCGGATGCCTGCCAGAGAGACCAGCCCTTGTCCATCGCCCAGACCTGGAGATTCCTCACGGTGCTGTCGGAGATGCCGCGGGCGGGCGTGTTGATGATGCGCGAGAGCGAGATCTCGTCGTCCGGGTTTGCGATCACACGCAGGTAGGCCAGGACATCCTTGATCTCCTTCCGCTGGTAGAACGCCACGCCCCGGGCCACCCGATAGGGGATCTTCCTCCGTCGCAGGGCGTCTTCCATCACGCGAGACAGCGCATTGATGCGGTAAAAGATCGCCATCTGGCTCCAGCCGATCTTCTGCTTCTCGTGCAGGTCGGCCAGCGCCTCGGCCACGGCGTATGCCTCGGCATGTTCGTCTTCGCATTGGAGCAGGATCGCCTTCTCGCCGGGGCCCTGTTCGGTGAAAAGACTCTTGTCCTTGCGCTGGCGGTTCCGGGAAATCAGTGTTGAGGCGATGTCCAGAATGTTCTGAGTCGAACGGTAGTTCTGTTCGAGCTTGACGACCTTGGCCTCGTCATAGTCGCGCTCGAAATCAAGAATGTTGTTGATGTCCGCGCCCCGCCAGGCATAGATCGACTGGTCGGGATCGCCGACCACGCAGATGTTGCGGTGTTTCTGCGCCAGGGCGTGGGCGATGATGTACTGGGCGTGATTGGTGTCCTGGTATTCGTCAACGAGGATGTACTGAAAACGCTCCTGTAACTCGTGGAGAATGGCGGGGTGGGTTCGGAAGGCGTGAGCGGTGCTCATCAGCAGATCGTCGAAATCCATGGCGTGGTTCTTGTCCAGCAGCTTCTGGTAGTGCCTGTAAACCAGGGCGATGGATTGCCGGAACCGATCCATGGACGATGCGAGCTTGCCATATTGCTCGGGCGTGAGCAGCTTGTTCTTGGCCGAGGAGATCGCATGATGCGCCGTTCCGGGAGTCAGATTGCCCAACGGCAGGTCGATCTGTTGCATGGCCTGCTTGATGAGCTTCTCCTGGTCATCGCTGTCATAAACCGTGAAGTTGGCGGGCAGACCCAGTTGCCCGGCGTAATGTTTGAGGATGCGCAGACCCAGCGAGTGGAATGTACAGATGATCGGCCAGGGCTGATCGAGCCGGCCAAAGTCGCGCAGCGGGCGCTCAACCAGCGCGCTGACGCGGCTCTTCATTTCGCCCGCGGCCTTGTTTGTGAAAGTCACGGCCAGTATGGACGCTGGAACGATGCCGTTGGCGACGAGATAAGCGATGCGGCGGGTGATTACCCGTGTCTTGCCCGACCCCGCCCCGGCGATGACCAGCAACGGGCCTTCGGTGTGGGTCACGGCCTGGCGCTGCGGTTCGGTGAGATCATCGAGGATGCCGGCGGCTTCCATTTCCGCCTCCATTGGCTCGCGTCATCCCAGCGCCGCTTCCGCCTGCTGGATGACGGCGAATGCCTGCTCGGGTGTCTGGGCGGCCAAAAGTTCGCGTCGGACCTTTTCCATGGTCATCAACTTGCTGATGCGGGCCAGGGCGTGAATGTGGGGGTTGGGCTTATCAGGGGGGGAGGTCAAGAGCCAGATCCAGGTGACGGGCCGGCCATCAATGGCCTGAAAGTCCACCGGCACGGTGCATTTGCCCAGCGCGATGGCCAGATCAGCCAGCCCGACGCACTTTCCGTGGGGTATGGCAACGCCGTTGCCGATACCGGTGGTGCGGGTGGCCTCACGTTCCAGCACGGTGGCGAGAACCTTCTGGGGGTCAGTAATCTGACCATTGGAAGCCAGAAGATTCA
>CAYSSA010000007.1:23763-25754 GCA_964433485.1 uncultured Tepidisphaeraceae bacterium
CCGTGATGGCTTCGGCCTTGGCCTTGGCGCTCAGATCCAGTTTGATGTTCTGCGATTTCAGCAATTCGGTCAGTCGCATAAGTCACACTTTCGAGCCTCAACCACACATGGATTCTGTGGCCGGTTCCATCGTGTAAAGCGGGGGATGGTACCCACAGAAGGCGGGGCGTGCAAATGGGCGCGGCTCTCAACGCAGGCCCTTTTCCTTTAGGAGTAACCTGGCCCATTCGTCAAGCGGCGCGGGCAATGGCGGAACGGGAGGGATCTTGTAGTCGATACGATCGCCGTAGCGTGCGCGGTCATATGTATCGGTAAAGACCGCCTGCAAATCCAATTGCGCGTCCGGGTCTGAATCCCGCAGGGGAATGCGGATCACGGGCAAGCGTTGATCCAGACGAATTGGCCCCACCCAGCCAAGCGGCCGGCGTCGCGCTTGGGAAACATGGACGCGGTATTCACAAGGCCCCGGTGCCTGAGCCGCGGTTGGCAAGTCGCCCTCGCGCAGGAGATCGATCTCCACGAAATGGGTGCCAGAGTCCAGGATTTCCCTTCTCTTGCTGCGATAGCTCTTCCAGCCGGCCCCTTCGATCACTTTGTTTGTCGGGCTGAGCACCTCGATGGCCGTAACCACTTCGCGGTTGGTGGCGTCAACCACCATCAGGCGGGACTCGCGGATTTCGTGGTCGAGCATGGTGATCACCTCGACAGGTTCGGCCACGGCAAGACCTCCGCCGTTCCGCATCGGGGGCTTGGAGGGATTCAAACCAATCCTCAGATCGGGAACGAGAACGAATCTGGCCGGATCGTCGTCGCCCATGAGATACACCCGCTCCTCAATGTTGACGTAGTAGCGCGGCGCGATACAACTCATCAGCGCATCGCCTATTGAAGAAATCAGAAGGTGGTGAACATCGGGCCATCCGGCCGGATTCTCAAGATACGGATCCATTCCCGGAAACGGTGAAGGCATGGCCGCTATCCTTTCTCTATGTCGCCATTATAACTCGCAATCCTGCTGGAGTTGGTATATTTTCCCGTCGACAACCCCCGGAGAACCACGTCATGCATGCCATGCCCGTGCTGCTCGTCGTCCTGTGCCTCATGGCCATTGCCTATCGCTACTACTCGGCGTTCCTTGCCGCCAAAGTCGCGACACTCAACGATCTGAACCAGACGCCGTCGAAACAGTTCAACGATGGACACAACTTCCACCCGACCAACAAGTGGGTGCTGTTCGGGCATCACTTCGCAGCCATCTCCGGCGCCGGCCCCCTCATCGGGCCGGTGCTGGCGGCGCAATTCGGCTATCTGCCGGGGCTGCTCTGGATTGTCGTGGGCGTGTGCCTCGGCGGGGCGGTGCAGGATTTCCTGGTGCTGATTGCATCCATGCGGCGCGGCGGACGGTCATTGGCGGAGATCGCCTATCAGGATGTCAGCCGCACGGCGGGCATTGCCGCCACCACGGCCATCCTCTTCATCATCATCCTGGCACTGGCCGGGCTGGGTAAAGTCGTCGTCAAGGCGCTGGGCGGGGAAGACGTGAAGTATCCGGCCGACAGCGTGCTGGTGTTGCCGGCGGGTCAGACGGCGACCGTGGATGCCAAGGATGCGACGATCCTGCATATCCCCAAGGGCTCGACCCTTCGCTGGAACTCAGACAAGAACACCATGGTCTTTGGAGAGTCCTTCCCGCTCAAATGTGCCAGGCCGCTGGATTGGAAGGACGGCCAGGCGAAACTCACCGGCGCGGTGCGTCTGGTGCCCGGTTCGTATTGGGGAACATTCACCATCGCCTGCACAATTCCCATTGCCTTGTTCGTCGGCCTGTACATGTACAAGATTCGGCCCGGGAAGGTGGTCGAGGCATCGCTCATTGGCGCGGCCCTGACCCTGGCCGCCACCTTCATTGGCGGAATGATCGCTCCGGGATCGGGCATGGCCCACGCCTTCAACCTGACCGGCATGCAGGTCACGGTGGCGATGGCGCTGTA
>CAYSSA010000007.1:25834-26324 GCA_964433485.1 uncultured Tepidisphaeraceae bacterium
GGGACCATCGCGGCGGTGGTGATCGGTGCGATGATTGCCAACCCGAAACTGGAGGCGCCGGCCTTCAACGACATTTTCTCCGGCGGCGGGCCCACTGTCGCCGGCAAGATATTCCCCTTCCTGTTCATCACCATCATGTGCGGGGCGATTTCGGGATTCCACTCACTGGTCTCTTCCGGCACCACCCCCAAGATGGTCAAGAACGAAACCGACGCCCGCACGATCGGCTACGGCGCGATGCTCATCGAAGGCCTCGTTGGAGTCGTCGCCATGATCGCGGCGGCCACCTTGCCGGTGTCGGCGTACTACGACATGAACACCGACCTTGCGGCCAAGCCGCAATGGCAGGACAAGATTCTCCTGGTCGGCGGTGCGCATGGCCTGCACGATCTTCGGCCCGATCAGGATCCCGTCAACGAATACGAGCGCCTGACTCACGAGTCGCTCCGCGGTCGCTCGGGTGGCGCGGTGACGCTGGCCGTCGGGTTTG
>CAYSSA010000007.1:26398-27714 GCA_964433485.1 uncultured Tepidisphaeraceae bacterium
GCGAGGCCATGTGGAAGTACTGGTACCACTTCGCCATCATGTTCGAGGCGCTGTTCATTCTGACAACGATTGATACGGGGACCCGTATCGGGCGGTTCCTGTTCCAGGAGGTCGCGGGGAAGGCGCATCCATCGCTCGGATTGCAGGGCAACTTCATCGGCGCCGTCGTCGCCACGGGCATCATCGTCTTCGCCTGGGCCTGGTTCATGAACGCCGATTCGTTCGCGGTTATCTGGGGCATGTTCGGCGTCGCCAACCAGACGCTGGTGGTCATCGCTCTGGCCGTGGTTACGGCGTGGCTTTTCAACGAGGGCAAGGGCCGCTATCTGTGGGTGACGATCCTGCCCATTTGCGTGGTCACAACCACGACTTTCACGGCGTCGGTGCAGATGCTCTTCAAGCACTACAACACGCTGATGACACAGTTCGCCAAACCTGTGGCCGATGCAAGACTTGTCTTCAATTCCTGCGTCCAGGGCGGGCTTATCCTGGCCATGCTGGTTTGTACGCTGGTGGTGCTGGTGTCGGTGGCGATGCGAGTGACACGGCGCCAGGTTGTGAGGTGACTCCCCTCATCTTCGGTGCACTCATGCAGCTTGAATATCCAATGTTCAATCTGCATAACTCCAAAAGCGCCGTCGCCGTATTGAGAAACGGGGGAGAGGAAACCCTCAACGTCCCACAATCCGCCCCAGAGCCTGATACAACCCGATCCCCGCGGCCGTCGCAAGGTTCAGGCAGCGCTCGCCTTCCACCTGCGGAATGCGCACGTTCCGTTCCGGACAGACCGCCAGGAGTTCTTCCGGCAAACCGCGCGTCTCACTGCCAAAGACCAGGCAGTCGGAATCCCGGAAGTCGGCTTGCCAGATGTCTCCTCGCGTTCCGCTGGTGAACATCCACAACCGCACTCCGGCCATCGCCTTCAGGAAAGCCGCGACATCATCATGCACTGTGAGCTTCAACCGCGACCAGTAGTCCATGGCGCTGCGCCTGAGTTGCCGGTCGGTCAGGACAAACCCCATTGGCCGGACCAGGTGCAACTCCGCGCCCGTAGCCACACACAATCGGCCTATATTGCCGGTGTTGGGCGCGATCTGCGGGTGGACAAGAGCCAACTTCACATGGTGGCAAGGGAGATTTCGCATAACGCATAACGCATAACGCAAAATGAAAACTGAAAAATGCAAAACAAAGCCATAAGCGGCGCGCAGTCCATTTTGCACTTTTCATTGTTCGTCGTTCATTCACCCTGCCGCCCTCGCCGGCACAAGCTTCCCCTGCCGATCCACCTGCACATACGTCCGCTCCTCATGACA
>CAYSSA010000007.1:27724-28716 GCA_964433485.1 uncultured Tepidisphaeraceae bacterium
CCACGCCGTCAGACGACCGTGGGAACGCATGGCGGCGGCGGTGTCCACAAGCACCATGTCCACACCCACGATCGGCGTCAGCTCCTTTCCACTCATGAACACCGGATACTGGTCCACGGGCGTGTGGCCGAAATAACCGGTCCGCCGCCAGTTCTTGTCGGCGTCGATTTCGTGGCTCTCGAACCGGCCCCAAAGCAGATCCTGTCGGCGATGGATGTCGAGGGTCACTTGCGAGGAAATCGACGGATCAGTTGTTTTGTCGCTGGGTGCCCACCGGCCGTGGACCACGAAGAACCCGTCCTCCTCAACGGTCGCCAGCAGTCGCCGGAAGAACTCGCGGTGCGCCTCCGGCACCGCATCCGTCACACAGGACAACGCCTGCGGCGACATGTCGCGCATCGCCCACACCACATCCTCCTCGGCCACCCCGTAGCTGCGCCAGGTCGCGGCCAGTCCGTGCTGCATGAACCAGCGGTAGGCCATGCGCCGATTGCCATCGGTGCAGTTTCGACAGAAGCAGACGCCGTTGACGATCTCATCGAACACGTCGTCGTGATTGCCGCGGATGAATCTCGCGTTGCCAAGCGTCAGCAGCAGGTCGATCACCTGTTTGCCCTGCGGTCCGCGGTTGATGTAATCGCCGGTGAAAATCAGTCGCGCCGCCGGATCGATCCGGCGCACCTCCTCCAGCAGGGCCGCAAGCGGTACAAGCATTCCATGGATGTCGCCGATGATCCAGTGCAAACACTACTCCCTGATTAGAACGTGCCACCAGGTCTTTCCGATCAACTGCCGGTCCATTGCTTTCCAGCCGGGACGGTCCGCCGGCGCGGATTGTTCGGGCGATGCCACGAAGACAATCTGAGGGCGCCCGGAACGCCTCAGCTTCGCCAGGCTTGCGCAGCGACGAACCTCGCGATTCAGATAGATCGTCAGTTCAGTCGGAGATTCCTGGCCCTTGCGCGTGAGACTGAAATACTCCGCGTCCCGAT
>CAYSSA010000007.1:28726-29026 GCA_964433485.1 uncultured Tepidisphaeraceae bacterium
GCGCGCGGTGCTTCACCGCGATCTGCGCGTCAATCGCCTCGCTGCGCCCGCCCGGAGTGTCCTTGTAGCCCCACAGGAACAGCAACGCCAGAAACAGCATCAGCCCGGCGCTGCCGCCAACGTGACAACGCCAGTCCGACAGCCTTCGCCACATCAGCCCCAGCCCGGCCGCGCCCGCGGCCAGCGCCCCCAGTCCCGGCAGCCAGCCGTACCACGCCCGGCCTTCAACCGTGCGCAAAAAGAACATTCCCGCGACCGGAAGCCCCACCACGAAGATGGTCATGATCGCACCGTGTCCAA
>CAYSSA010000007.1:29036-39623 GCA_964433485.1 uncultured Tepidisphaeraceae bacterium
CAGCCATCGGTCGGCCGACGTCCAGTTTCTCGACTGCGCAAAATGCTGCTGGATGCGCCATGCCGCCAGCACCGCCAGAGGCGCGGCCAGCGGCAGAATATACCGCGGTCGGCGCGCCGGGTAGAAACTCATCACCAGCACCGGCAGCCAGACCATGAGCGCCATCAACCACATGCGCCGTCGCAGCGGACGAAACCGGTCCACGCACAATGCCATCGCCCCCACCGCATACCACAACGCCCACGGGGCAAACCAGGGAACAACCAGCACGTACTTCCACCACCAGCCGTGCTTTTCCGTTGTTCGCTCCTGTCGCTGGGTCAGTTGATTCCACCATTCGTTCAGTCGCCCGTCCACCGCATACAGCACATAGGCCGGCCACGGAACGACCACCAGCAGAAACACGCCCAGTCCGGCCAACCCCGCCAGCAGCCGGGTCCGCACCGGCGCCGGGGCCTGCCGTTGCTCGGACTCATCCTCCGGCCAGCGGATCAGCGAGAACAGGCCGAACGGCACAACCGTCATCAGCAGCGCCAGCGGGCCTTTGATCATGCAGGCCAGTCCAACCCAGAACCCCGCCCCGATTGCTCCTTCCCACCACCTTCCTCGCAGCGCCAGCCTGGCCAGGTAGAGGTCTGTCAGCGTCACACAAACGGCGAACGGCATGTCGTATTGCGCGGGTATGGCGTGTTGAAGCACCAGGTACGATGAGCAGCCCACCAGCGATGCGATGATCCCCAGTTGCTCTCCGCTGATTTCCCGACCGAAGTAATAAATGGCCACCGCCAGCAGGCCAAGACACAGTACATTTGGCAGCCGGGCGCCCCAGGGGAGCGAACCGGTCAACCGAATCCCAGCCGCCGACATCCACGACGCCAGCGGCGGCTTTTTGGTGCGAGTTTCGCCATTGAGCGTCGGAATCAGCCAGTTGCCGTTTCTAGCGATTTCCTGGGCCGTGCCCACGTTGAAATTCTCCATGCCGCCGGAGAACTCCAGCCAGGGAATGGCCGGAATAAACGGCAGAAAGAACAGCAGGAAAAGGCCCGCGGCGGTCCATCTGCCAGCGCCCGGATTGTCCATGCGGCCAGTCATGGGAAGCGGGATTTGAGCACAAAACACGGCGAAAGCCAACCTCTCCCGTGCCGGAGTCGCCGCGCGCCCTGAATCCGCCCGAGGTTTTCGTGTACACTATCCCCGCCAATGCTCAAGCGGAACATCCTCATCTTCCATGCCGGCGCGCTCGGGGATTTCCTGCTCACTTGGCCCCTGGCCATGGGCCTGGCGCGAATACACCCCCAGAGCCGCGTCATCTATGTGACTCACCCCGGCAAAGGTCGACTTGCGGAACAAGTCCTGGGCATCGAATCCGCCAGCATTGAGATGGGCTGGCACCATCTTCTCGGCGATTGCTCTCGGCTGCCCGTCGCTTCGGCGCGGCTGCTGTCCGGGGCGCACAGCGTGTACAGTTTCATCAGCAATGGCCAGGACGATTGGAGCCGGGCGGTCGGACGCTCCGGTTGCGATTCCCTGGTTTGTCTCAATCCCGCTCCCCCCGCCGGATGGGGTACGCATCAGACCGACTGGATCATCTCGCAGATGGACCGTGCCATGGCCGCCGCCGAGTCCATGCGACAGATGATTCGCTTTATCCGCGAGCGCGGCCTGCGTCAGCGCGATCGTCGCGCTGGCGATGTGTTGATTCACCCGGGCGCTGGTTCTCCGGCCAAGTGCTGGCCCCTGGAGCGTTTTGTCGAACTGGCCAGATTCCTCGTTGCCGACGGCCGCAGGGTCCGCTTCATCATCGGCGAGGTCGAGATCGAACGATGGCCCGCCGCAAGGCTTGGACTTCTCGAACAACTTGCCACGGTCCATCGTCCGGCCACCTGTGTTGATCTGCTGACGCTGGTGTCCGATGCCGCGGCCTTCATCGGCAACGACAGCGGCCCCACCCACCTTGCCGCCATGCTGGGCACGCCGACGGCGGTCTTGTTTGGTCCGACAAATCCCGCGGTCTGGCAACCGATTGGTCCCCGCGTCGAAGTTGTCGCCGCCTCCTCCATCGATGACATTGAGGTCGAGCGGGTGACAAACGTCGGCCGCGCTCTGATCGCCGGTTCAGAGACGCACTCCTGAGCCGCCTCATTCCTCTCACAACGCCCGGCGGCCCGCTGCTTCAGTGAATCATGCGCATCGCCCCGAAGTTCGGCGTCATGCCGATCCCGCCCGGGTTGAACGGTCGGTATCCGGCCGGCCAGTAGACGAAGAACGCCTTGCCCAACAGGAACCTGTCCGGCACCCGCCCGGCCTCAACCTCCAGGTCCTCATGGGCGCGGAGGTTCACGGTGTTTCGCCAGGCCCGGCCATCTCCGGACATGATCGAGTTGTCGCCCAGCACGAAATATTCGCGGCCGGTTCCGGCGCTTCCCGACCCCAACCGCACGGGTTGCTCCGGAGAGCCGTGGTCCAATGCGCGGAAATAGCCGTCGTGGTAGTACGGCGTGTAATAGATGTCGCGCCACAGACTCAGGTGCTTCAGTTGCATCGACTGTCTGCCGGCCTCGATCTGCACGGTTGGCGGCGGGAACACCGCGCGAATCTCAGCGACCGAGGCCCGCTCGTTCCGCAACTTCTCCATTTTCTCGTACAGCGCCAGCAGCCGACCCATCTCCGGGGCGTACTGCGCGCGTGTGCTGGCGATCCGCTCTTCGCCGTTGATCCGCAGCGAAACCCGGTAGTCCACGTTACAGAACTCGACGAACAGCAACTTCGACCGGGCGTTCAGCGGCGCTTTCCCGATCAGTTGAACCGCGCCAAGCGGCGGCTTGTGATGCACCGAGACTCCGCCGGCCGTGATCTCCGCGGTGAACTCGTGTCCCAGCTTCGTCAGCCGGACTCGCAGCGTGCCCTCGCCGGTAACTTGCGGGCAGGCGAACTGCACTTTGAGATCGCTGACGTTCCATCGGGCGATGCGCTCGTCGCCGTACGCGTTCAGTTCATAATGGTCGCCGCGAGGAAATACGTCGGCATCGTTCTCCGACACCGGAACCGGCTTGGTCACGTCGTACGCAAGCCAGTCGGTGAGGGGAAACGTGCCGGGGTTGGCCTCGGGGTCGAACGTGATCGTTCCCAAACCGGTGGCGTTGTCGAAGGACAGAACTCGACCCGGCCCGCCCGGAGGGTTCGTGTTCCAGCCGCTTCCGAACGTCTGCTTCCATGGAAACCGCCACTGTCGACCATTGGCGCGGAGCGGATAGTAGTCATTGTCATACACCACGCGCCACAGCGCATCCTGCACGTGCGGAGGCTTGGTCTGGACGGTCCAGCGGCGGGCGGCCGTGCTGCCCTCGGTGTCCAGCGTGGTGTAGACATCGCCATCAAGCAACATCAGCGTCTCGCCGGGCAACCCCACCAGCCGTTTGATGTAGTTCACCGAGAAATCGCTGCGGGGCTCGCTCGGGCTCTTGAACACGACCACATCCCATCGCCTCGCCGGATGAATGAGGTACAGATATTTCAGCACGAGGATACGATCGCCGAAATAGACCGGAGGGTTGGTTGCCGACTGTCGCGGGTCCGCCGTTTCCCGCGGCGCCTTCAATCCGCAGTTCGGGCAGTGCATGGCGAACACGGTGTCCTGGGACCGCGTCGTCGTATCGCTGCCGCCGTCGTCATCCTGCGTGGTTCGGCTGACGACAACCGGGCCGGCCCTCGCCGGAAGCGAAACCGACTCGTCATGGGATCCAACCGGATAGTTGACGGTGAAATCATAGCCGCAATCCTGGCAGCGCAGGCGCATGTGCGCTCCCAGCAGCGTCGGCGCCATCGAACCCGATGGAATCACGAATGCCTCCACCACGAACACCCGAAACACAAACGCCAGAATGAACGCGACGAGGATCGACTCGATGGTTTCCTTGATGTTGTCTTTCGGAGGCGCGGCTTTCCCGCCCGCCGGCTGCGTCTGTTCCATGGCTGGCCGGATGTTAGCCGAGACGCGCATCGGCGAAAAGACGCCGGCGGCAGGCGTATCCGGCGGACAAACCGCCCGCTTACTGCCTGTGCCCCGAATGCGCTCCACCCCCCGAAAAACCGCTAACAGGCGCGATCGCGGCGTGGTATCATGATCCCATGCACGTAGTCATCTTCGAAGGCAACCAGTGGCCGTCCTTCGCGCCCGTAGCGCTGGGCAGGCCGGTGTTCATGCTGGCCACGGGCATGGCGACCTTGCTGGAGAAGCAGATTCGCCATACCAACCCCTCGCGTCTGACGCTCTGGGTGCGAGAGGAACTTGCCGAGCTGGTCCGCCAGCGAATCGCACCAAAGCTCAAAGTCCCTGTCGCGGTCAACGCCCCGCTGGACGACCAGCCCGCCCTGATTCTTTCCGGGCGAACCCTGCATTTCAGGAACTACCAGGTGCCGGAGGAGTCGTCCGTCGTGCTCGATGGCGGCAAGCTCGTCTGCGCCGCCTACGTCAAGAACATGTCCGGACTGTCCCCCAACGACGCCCTCTCGCGCAGCGACCGCTGGCTGACGATCACGCAGCTCCCGCAGATGCCCCCGCAGACGCGCCTCGTCGAGCGGCTATGGGATCTGATCAAGTGGAACGAGGAATCGCTCATCGAGGATCACGCCCTCGCCCATCGTGAGAAAATCCCCCGCCCCAAGGGCGCCTATCACCTCATCGACGAGGAACAGATCTGGATCGGACCGGATGCCGCCATCGCCCCGGGCGCCGTCCTCGACGGCTCGCGCGGGCCCGTCGTCGTCGATCATCATGCGGCCGTGGGAGCCAACGCCGTCCTGCAGGGCCCTTGCTATGTCGGGCCATACGCTCAGATCATGCCGCTGGCCATTATCCGTCCCGGCGTCAGCATCGGCATGATGTGCAAGGTCGGCGGCGAACTGGCCAACACCATTATGTTCGGTTACTCCAACAAAATCCACGAGGGACTCCTGGCCGACAGCTACGTGGGCAAATGGGTCAATCTCGGCGCCGGCACCACCACCGCCAACCTGAAAAACACCTATGGTGAGATCTCCGTTGTCACGCGCGACGGATGCTTCAAGACCGGCCGCCGGTTCCTCGGCAGCCTCATTGGCGATCACAGCAAGACCGCCGTCGGAACGCGCCTGATGCCCGGCACCTATCTGGGCTTCAACGCGATGGTGGCCACATCGCGATTCGCGCCGCGGATGGTGCCCAGCTATTCATTCGTCACCGACGAGGGGATCTCTCCTTACCGGTTCGAAGAGGCCGTCAGCGTTCAGAGGAACGTCTTTGCCCGCCGAAATCGCGGATGGGATGAGATGGACCTCTATATCTCGCGCTACATCGCCGGACTGGCCCCGACGATCGAGCCGGAGTTGACGGCATGAATCTCCGCGCATCGCTGTTTGTATTGCTTTCCCTGTTGCCGGGGCTGTATGCCCAAGGCGCCGCCGATTCTCGCCCGGCGACCGCCTCCGCCGTCTCCGACGCACAGGTGGCCGCCCGTGTGCGGGATCTGCTGCTGGAATTCCGTCGCGCCAATCTGGCCGGCGAGCGGCGGCGGTCCATCGGCGACCAACTGCTGAAACTGGGCGAAGAAGGCGCCAGGCGTCTCTATGTCGCGGCCCGCGCCGACTATCTCGATAGGTTGCCCGGCTACCGCGGTCACTTCGAGAAGGCCGCCGCCGATACGCTGCGCATCCGCTGGAAGGGCGTCAACCCGGATAAGGAACTCTCCGAACTCCGCGCGACCGTGCTCGAGGTGGCGGCGTCGCCGGGCTTGACCAAGGAGATGATCGTCGAGAAATCCGACCCGGCGCTGAAACGCATCGAGGAGCTGCTGGCCATATCGCCCGATGAGGTCCTGAAAGGCGACCAAAAGCTTGCGACGCAGCGACAGGAACTGCTGGATCTGCTGGGTTACGCGCACAAGGCGGCCGAGAAACTGCCGGCGGACGTTCTCAAGAAGATGCCCGAACTGCCGAACAGCGAACGCGCTGAGCAGGAACTCGCCGACATGGAACAACTGACGGCGACACTGGCCGGCCCGATCCAGCCGGCCGATCGGCAAGTGCTGCTGAACAACATGGCGCTGCAAAGGTCGCTGGACCCCGAGGAGGCGAGGGGCATCTTGCGGCTGAACCTGATCCGCATCCGCCTGGGCCTGAACGCCCAACTGATCGACCTGAAGCTGGTCGAAGCCGCCCGCGGCCACAGCAAGGACATGACCGAGAGGAATTTCTTCGCCCACGACTCACCCGTGGCGGGCAAGGAAACGCCATGGAAGCGGGCCGCCCTGGCGGGAACCTCCGCCAGCGCCGAGAACATCGCCGCCGGCACAAACAAGGGCGAAGGAGCGATCCGAATGTGGTGGCATTCGCCCGGCCACCACAAGAACATGCTCGGCCGCCAGAAACGCACCGGACTGGGCCGGTCCGGGGGAACTTGGACCCAGATGTTCGGGTGAGCGGAATCCGACGGGCTCGAATCAATGGCCCGACGGGCCTCCACCCTCGGACAGCTCTGGGTGGTGGCTTCTCGGGCCGCGGCCAGACCTTGCCGACAGTGTTCCGTATCCGCCGCCCAGGCGCTCAGCGAACGCCAGCCTGCTCCCGCGCGGCCTGCCGTTGCTGGCACTGCTCGATCCATGCCTCCATCTCCTCACGGGCGTCGCGATCGTACATCTGAACCGGCGGATGCTTCATCGTGTAGGCGCAGACCGGCAGTACCGGTCCGGATTGACCCTGATCCAGTGCCAGCCGGCAACATCGCACCGCGTCGACCACCACTCCCGCCGAGTTGGGCGAGTCCTCAACGCTCAACCGCAGCTCGATCTCCATCGGCACGCCGCCGAAACCCCGCGCCGCCAGCCTCAGGAAACACACCTTGTTGTCCTTAAGAAATGGAATGTAGTCGCTCGGACCGATGTGGATGTGGCCCGCCTCCAGCGGCTCCTCAAGCGGCGACTGCACGGCCTCCGTCTTGCTGATCTTTTTGCTGGCCAGGCGGTCGCGGGCCAGCATGTTCAGGAAATCGGTGTTGCCGCCCACGTTCAACTGGTAGGTCGTGTCGATCGACATCCCCCGCTCGGCCAGCAGCCGCACCAGCGCCCGGTGCGTGATGGTCGCGCCCACCTGTGCCTTGACGTCATCGCCGACGCATGGCAGGCCCCTGGCGCGGAATTGCTCGGCCCACCTCGGATCCGATACCACAAAACACGGCACGCAGTTCACAAACGCCACGCCGGACTCCAGGCAGGCCCGCGCGTAAAACTCCGTCGCCTGTTGCGATCCCACCGGCATGTAATTGACCAGAATCTCCGCGCCGCTCTCACGCAAAACCCGCGCTGCGTCCACCGGCGGCGCGTCGGACGGCTCGAACCGTTCCTCCGGCCGATACTGCGACATGTGTGCTGCCACCCCATCCAGCACCGGGCCCATCTGCACTGCCACACCACTTTCCGGCAGGTCGCGGCAAATGTCCTTTGTATTGTTCGGCGATGCGAAAATGGCCTGCTCCAGCGGCCGTCCGACCTTCCGTCGATCAATGTCGAAGGCCGCCACCACCTCGATATCTTCCGCTCGATACCCGCCAAGCTCCGGATGCATCAGCCCCACCGGCTGGCGATTTCGACGATAATACTCCAATCCCTGAACCAGCGAACTGGCGCAGTTCCCAATCCCGGCAATGGCAATTCGGATTTTCGGCATAACCCCACCAGTCTATGCCCGCGCGCTGCCCGGATTGCAATCCTTGCATCCCAGAAGCACCAGTATTTCAACATTTCCCCGCCCTCCCTTGATTGGGCTTGGTGTTTGCGACAATACCTCCCATCCGGAATCGCAAATGTCTTGCAATACTCGACTTAGAACTTGTTCAACCAGGTCGATCGGCAAGACACCTTTGCGAAGCTGTTTCGGTTCCGCTTCATAGTGAGGCTTAATCAGTGTCACCACGCGTCCGGTGTTTGCAAGCAACCGCTTTGCCGCCGGCAGGATATGTCGCTGGCGTGTCCAGGAGACGTCCACTGTAACCAGCGACACCGCCTCGGCCAGACGCACATGCATGGCGTTGGTCCGTTCCATCACCACCACGCGGGAATCGTTGCGCAGTTTCCAGTCCAGCACGCCATACCCACGCTCCACCGCATACACCCGGCTCGCCCCACGCTGCAACAGACAGTCCACAAACCCCCCCGTATTCGAACCCAGATCGGCGCAGACAAGCCCGGCCACGTGTACGCCAAAGACGCTCAGCGCGTGGTCCAGTTTCAGCCCGGCACGGGAAACAAACCCGGACATCAAACCGGAGTATACGCCAACGCCCCCAAACACAGAATGCGGGCAACCCGTTCGCCGTCGGATCGCACGGCTGCCGGGGCCGGATTGCCGCAATGCACAGCCTGGTCAAAGGTCTCCCCATTGCGATGCAGCGCAGGGACCATTCGCCATGAAGCACCATCGGCGATCACGAGGGAACACGGCCGGGCTTTGTGCAAGGGCGCAAGGTCAGTGTGAAATGTCAGCGCCAGCGCCGACATACTTCTATATCTTGGGTGGCGCCGGTATCGCCCGTACCCGCACATTCTTGAAAGCCTCCGAGTCGGCGATTGCCCTGAATCGAGTGTCCCGGGCACCGGACCAGATCAGCTCGGTCGAGCCATCGGCGCGACGGATACGCAGGTTGTCCAGGTAGACCTTGAATGTGCCGGACTTGCGGCCGGTGAAAACCAAACCATGCCTCGGCAAGCCGCCCGGAGCGCCGCCACAAAGCCCGATCACCCGATGCTCCCACATGCCCGGACCGCTCTGGGGCGCCGGTCCGATGGCCTGTTCCCGACCGAACTGGTCGATTCCCTCGCCGCGTTTGAACTCGAGCTGGATCGTCTTCTCGTCGTTGCCCTTGAAAGGCGAGTAATAGAACCCTTCACGCAAGCTCGCGGGCGCCACAGCCAGATCAAACTCGATGTAATCCGTCGCGAAGCGGCCGCCCTGATACCCGGCGAAGGGTACGACCAGGCGGTCCTTGGGCTTCGCCTGATCCGTCACGGTGACAGTCACTTCCAGCACCTCGCCTTCGGGATTGGGTTTGGCTTCAAGACGGGCGGGAGCGGGCTGGTGGCCCAGCGCCGCGCCCAGCGATTCCGCCCAGACATTCATCCTGGCGGTCAACTCCCTTACCACATCAGGATGTGCGTCGGCAACATTAGTGCTCTCGCTGATGTCCTTGCGGATGTCGTACAGCTCGACGCGATCAAAAAACCGGTGCATTCGCCAGTCGGCGGTGCGGATGGCGTCCTCGGCGTGCCATGACCAATAGTAACTGTCGACGGGGCTGGCGGTGTTGTCGCGCAGGGCGGGCCAGATGTTCTTGCCGTCCAGAGGACGAGTGCGCGGCATGGGCAGGCCCGCCATAGCCACGAGTGTCGGAAACAGGTCCAGGGCGCCGCAAAGCCCATCCCATCGACGTCCGGCCACCTTGCCTGCGGGCCAGTGGATGACCGCAGGCAGCCGTGTGCCGCCCTCGAAGATCGTGTGCTTGCCGCCTCTCAGCGGCAGGTTGCTTCCGTTCCGGGTGGCGCCGTTGTCGCTGCCGAAAAACACGATGGTGTTGTCGCTCAGGCCAAGCTTGTCCAGTTCCGCCAGGATGACCGCGACATTTTTGTCCATGGCCTGCACCATGGCCGCATACACGCGTTTCGTCTGGTCCGTCACCGTCGCATCCACGCCTGCCAGATCCGAGTCTTTGGCCTGCAAGGGGGTATGAACGATGTGGAAGGGCACGTAGCAGAAGAAGGGGCGGTCCTTGTTCTGGCGCAGGAAGTCCAGGACATGGCCGGTGATCAGATCTTCGGTATATCCCGAATCATTGGGGCGGAATTCGCGGTTATGCCACCAACTGACGGGACCGCGATTCTGGACCGTACGCCGGGTGAAGTAATCCTCGCCGCCGCCGTAATAGACCCACGCTTCGTCAAAGCCGTGCTCATTCACTCCCAGGCCACCCGAAAATTTCTTGTTCGGCATCGACTTCCAGGCTTCTTCAAATGCCAGGCGATACGCCGGTGTGTCCGGGTCGCTTCCGTTGTGCCACTTGCCAAAGATCCCTGTGGCGTAGCCGCCGGCCTTGAACGCCTCGGCGATGGTGGTTTCTTCCTTGTCGAGTTCGCCGCCGACTTCCGGGCCGGTGCCAACGCGGAATGGATGCCGCCCGGTCAGGAGCATCGCCCGTGTGGGCGAGCAAACGCACCAACCCATGAAGTTATCCAGGCGCACTCCCTGCTCGAACAAGCGGTCAATTCGCGGCGTGGGAATGGCCCCCTTGTTGGTCCCCAAGTCGCCCCAGCCCAGATCGTCGGCCAGAAGGATCAGAACATTGGGCTTCTGCGGGGGGGCGGCCACACTGTAGTGCGAGGACAGTCCCGCGAACAAGCCTGTGACAACGATAATGGTGAGAGTTGAATTTCGCCATGTCATAGGACACAGCATAACCAAAGCGCCAGCCGTTTTCCCGTTGGGTCCACGACCGCTGATGCGCCCCGGCCCGATGCGGCGAGGGGCTCTTTGGGAGTGCGGCCGCAGGAGGCCGCTTTGGATTTC
>CAYSSA010000008.1:0-349 GCA_964433485.1 uncultured Tepidisphaeraceae bacterium
CACCTGATGGTCACCTGGGCATCTTCCTCGGTGATGCCGCCGGACACGGAATCGCCCCGGCTATCGAAGTCACCCAGGCCCGTACCATGGTGCGACTGCTGTCGGAGATGAATCTGAACCAGGATCCGACAAGGCAACTGGCCAGCATCAACGCACGGCTGTCGCAGGATCTTTCGCCCGGTCAGTTCATCACCGTTTTCGTCGGGTGTATGTCGCCGACGGGGCTACTGCACTGGTCCTCGGCCGGTCACGGGCCGTTGCTCTATCGTCAGGGCGCAGGTGGACCATTTGAACTGCTCGAACCGCTCGGTCCCCCGGTGGGTGTGATGCCGGACTTCCTGGCTGACCC
>CAYSSA010000008.1:373-941 GCA_964433485.1 uncultured Tepidisphaeraceae bacterium
CTCCAACTGGACGCCGGCGGCATGTTTGTTGTGCTGAGCGACGGTATCTTCGAGGCCCGTTCTTCTTCGGGCGAGATACTGGACATCGAGCGGGTCAAGGAGTTCTTCGAGTCCCTGCCTCCGATGCCACCGGCTCAGCGTATCATCGAGCTTCGTAAGTTGCTTGTGCAGTGGCAGGGCAAGGAATCGCCCATCGACGATCAGACGGCCGTCATTATCGAACGGGACGCTTGATCCGCCTGATGTGCCGGTCGATGTTCGTGGATTCGATAAGGCCTGTGGCTTACCGCAGGAGAGGACAGGAGCAACTCCGATGCGCAGCATGGCATTCAGAATCTTCGGGCTCGTGGCGCTGTTTGGCCTTGCATTTCCTGTATGGCCTCAGGATGGCAAGCCGGCGCCCAGCAACGTGCCCGGTCGGGAATACCCGAAGATCCACGACGACCTTCGAGTGACCTTCCGCATTAAGGCGCCCGATGCGCTGAAGGTACAGCTCGTCCCGAAGAACGACGGGCTGGGTCGGTCGCCCATCGACATGCAGCGAGAGGCCGGCGGCAACTGGGCGGTG
>CAYSSA010000008.1:964-7410 GCA_964433485.1 uncultured Tepidisphaeraceae bacterium
TCACTACTACGAACTGTCGATCGACGGCGCTCGCTGCAACGATCCCGGCAGCGAGACTTTTTTTGGTTGGGGCCAGCAGACCAGCGGGCTGGAGGTGCCTGATCCGAAACTCGATTTCTATGATGCCAGGGATGTTCCGCATGGCGAGGTCCGCATCCGCTACTACAGATCTCAGGTCACCGGCTCCATCCGACGCGTCCTCATCTACACGCCGCCGGACTATGACCGAGATCCGGCGAAGCGATATCCCGTGCTGTATTTGCAGCATGGCGCCGGCGAGAGCGAACGCGGCTGGACCACGCAGGGTCGGGCCGGGTTCATCCTCGACAACCTCATCGCCGCGGGCAAGGCCCGGTCAATGATCGTCGTGATGGAAAACGGCTATGCCGTCAAACCCGGCGCAGCTCGCGCGCCGGGCGACCGTGGCAACGAGGCGTTCGGGGAACTGGTGATGCGCGATCTGTTGCCGATGATCGATGCGACTTATCGCACACTGACCGACCGCGAGCATCGCGCCATCGCCGGCCTGTCCATGGGCGCCGGCCAGGCTCTGCAGGTTGGGCTGAGCAACCTCGACGCATTCGCCAGCGTCGGCGCATTCAGCGGGGCCGGTCGAAATATCGATCTCAAGACGTCGTTCGGGGGCGCGCTGGCCGATCCGGTTGCCGCCAACAGACGGATTCGACTGCTCTGGATTGGCTGCGGCCTGGAGGATCGGTTCTACCCTGCTGGCAAGGCGCTCCACGAATTGCTGGACGCGGCAGGCATCCACCACACCTGGTTCGAAGGCCCCGGTTCACATGAGTGGCAGGTGTGGCGCAAGCACCTGCACGAGTTTGCGCAACGGCTATTCCGGGAATGACATGGCTATTGCCGACGATGCCAATCCGGCCCTTGCCATTTGGCTCTTGGCGTGTCGTGTCGCCGATTGACCACGGAGACATCGCATGAAATACGCGGAAATCGTGATCGTGCCGACAATTCTGACCGCGCTGATGTTCGGGTGCGCTGCGGACCGTGATACGGAAGTACACAGCGTGCGTCCCGGCTGGTATCGCGGCAACCTGCACACCCACTCACTCTGGTCGGACGGCGATGACTTTCCCGAGCGAATCGTTGCTTGGTATCGCGACCACGGATATCAGTTCCTGGCCATTTCCGACCACAACACCGCCCAACAGGGGGGGAAAGTGGATCAAGTACGCGGACCTGGCTCGCCGGGGAGCGACACAGGTCGCCGACGATTATCTTCGGGACTTCGCCGCCGTCGCCCAAGTGCGCGGAAAGCGTGAGGATGGGTCGTTGCGGGTGCGCCTCACACCTTTCACGGAGTATCAGGCTCTGCTGCAGCGGCCGGGGTTCCTGTTGATCCAGAGCGAGGAGATCAGTGACAAATTTGAGAAAAAGCCGATTCATCTGGGCGCGGCCAACATCACTGATGTCATTCCACCCCGGGGTGGGCGAAGCGTGGTCGAAGTGATTGCGAACAACCTGCGGGCCGTGAAGGAGCATGGCATGCTCCAGGATAGGCCGGTTCTGCCGCACCTGGCCCATCCGAATTTTGAGTGGGGCGTGACGGCGGAAGAAATGGCGGCGGTGGTCGAGGAACATTTCTTTGAGATATTCAACGGCCATCCGTCGGTGCGGCAACTGGGTGACAAGAGCCATCCTCCGGTGGAGAAGATGTGGGATATCGCCAACACCCTGCGAATTGCGACGTTCAAGGCCCCGCCATTGATGGGACTGGCGACCGACGACAGCCATAACTACCACGAGTCGGGAATGAACCGGGCAATGCCCGGTCGCGGCTGGATCTGTGTGCGCGCCGCCGAGTTGTCGCCGGCCGCCCTGATTGCCGCGATGGAAGCCGGCCAGTTCTACGCATCGACGGGGGTGGAACTGGTCGACGTCAGATATGATGCCAGGAACGGAACACTGACTGTGGAGATCGAGCCGGATGGCGATGCCGCATTCACCACGAGCTTTGTCGGGACTCTGGCCGATACCGATTCCGTGGGGGTCACCCTGGCCAGCGCGGAAGGCACGAGGGCGGTCTATCGCCTCACGGGGCGAGAACTATATGTGCGCGCCATCATCACTTCCGACAAGCCTCCGCAGCGGCCGGTCTGGAAAGGCCAGAAGCGACAGGCATGGACCCAGCCTGTGGGTTGGGAGGGGCGTCTCAGCAGGTAGAGCCTTGGCCGGATCTGAAGCAAACCTTGGTTGGCCGAGGACGACGAAGGAGAAAGAATGACGAGAAGAAGGTCCAATGCGTTCTTGCGCGTTTTCCGCCCTGCGAATAGGAATCGGCACTTGTGTAGGAGCATCATGGCGAGAGTCCTTTTCCTCATCGCATTGGCGTTTCTGATGTTCCCCGGAACCAGTGCGGCCCAGTACCGGGACTGGCGGCATTCCGGTTCTCTTTTCATCCTGACCACGCCGGAGGGGGCTGATTTGCCGGAGACGGCCGCTGAAGTGGACTTCCCGCTGCTGGTGCGATTGAACAAGGATTTCTTCGATTTCAGCCAGGCCAGGCCCAAAGGAGAGGACATCCGGTTCTCCACTGGCGCCGGAGCACCGCTGGCCTATCAGATCGAGGAGTGGGATGCCGCCCGGGGCACTGCCAGCATCTGGGTGCGGATTCCTGCAATCAGGGGCAATGCGCGTCAGGAGATCAGACTGCACTGGGGAAACGTCGGCGCGGAGAGCGAGTCCAACGGGAGAGCGGTGTTCAATGACTCCAATGGATACCTTGGCGTCTGGCACATGAGCGATCCGGTGCAGGATGAAGTGGGCACGGTCGAGTCGAAAGACTCGGGCACAACGGCAGCCGCGGGAATCGTCGGTCCGGCACGGCACTTTCCCGGCGGCAAGGGCATCTTCTGCGGCGAAAAGATCGCAAGTTATCCAACGGGATCCAGTCCCCACAGTTCGGAAGCCTGGTTTCGCGCTGAAAAGCCCAATACGCATGTGTTGGCGTGGGGCAACGAGCAGGCACAGGGGAAGGTGACGATGCAGTTCCGCAGCCCACCGCATATCAACATGGACTGCTATTTTTCGGATGCCAACGTGCGAAGCAATCGCACGCTGGCGATGGCCGAATGGGTGCATGTGGTCCACACCTATCAAAAAGGCAATGCACGAATCTATGTGAACGGCGCATTGGACGGAGAGGCGAAGAACTCAGGCGGCCCGCTGGCGATCAAGAGTCCGGCCCGACTATGGATCGGCGGCTGGTACAACAACTACAGCTTCGTTGGCGATATTGACGAGGTGCGGATTTCAAAGGTGGTTCGCTCTGCGGACTGGATCAGACTGCAATATGAGAACCAGAAGCCGATGCAGACCCTGGCGGGTTCACTGGTGCGGCCGGGGACCGAGTTTGCCGTGTCGCCGGCACAGATCACGGTTATGGAGGGGAAGCGGGCAACAGTGTCGGCCAAGGCCGGTGGAGCGCAGAAAGTCTATTGGGTTGTCAAGCAGGATGGTCAGGAGACCGTTGCCGCGGTGGACAGGCTGTCGTTTGCGTTTGATGCTGGGCGGGTGATGGGAGACAAGCGGCTCACGCTCCAATTCAGAGCCGTCTATCCCAAGGAAGTCAAGACCATGGATATTCCGATCACGATCAGGGAGGACATTCCCGAGCCCGCATTCAGTCTCAAGGCGCCGGAAGCGTGGGATGGCCGCGAGACCATCGAAGTGGAGCCCCGGATCGCCAACCTGAGTGACATGCGGGCCAAAGGCGCCGGCAATCTGAACTACGCCTGGACCGTCTCCGGCATCGCGGTGATCAAGGAGATCATGCCGGACAGACTCATTCTCAGGCGGGCGCAGAACAGCGGCCAGATGACCGTGGAACTCGCCGTCAGCAACGGCGGCCTGGAAGTGCGCAGACAGGCCATGATCGCGGTCAACGAGCCGAAGAAGGATGCGTGGGTGCGGCGAACACCCGGGAAGGATGAACAACCGGAGGACAATCAGTTCTATGCGCGCGACGACAAGAACGAGGGTACACTGATCTACAATGGGACTCTGGAGCAGGCCGCCGAATCGGTCTTCCTGAGAGTATATGCGGACGAAAGCCTCATCCGCACGGAACGTCAGAATCTCGCGGGTGACCGAACCTATTCTTTCGCAGTCCGACTCAGACCGGGGCTCATCAAGTACAAGGTTGAGTTCGGGACGAAAACGGGCGATGCCGAGGTCATCGTTCGGACTGTGAATAATCTGGTCTGCGGCGATGCCTACTTGATCGACGGCCAATCCAATGCGCTGGCCACGGACACCGGAGAGCAGGCCCCGGCCGAGACCCACGATTGGATTCGCAGCTATGGCAGTCCACGGGGCGACTCCAAAGGGGAGCGGGCAAATCTGTGGTGCAACCCGGTCTGGAAGGCACGGAAAGGCGAGAAGTCGGAGATCGGCTACTGGGGTATGGAACTCGCCAAACGTCTGGTGGAGTCCCAGAAGATTCCGATCTTCATCATCAATGGCGCTGTCGGCGGCAGCCGGATCGATCAGCACCAGCGATCTGAGCTCAATCACGCCGACCTGAACACGATCTATGGAAGGATGCTATGGCGGGTCGAACAGGCCCGTCTCACGCATGGAATCCGCGGTGTTCTGTGGCATCAGGGAGAAAACGACCAGGGCGCGGACGGCCCGACCGGGCGTTTTGGCTGGGAGACATACCAGCAATATTTTGTCGATATGTCGGCCGCCTGGAAACAGGATTATCCGAACATTCAGCACCTTTACATCTTCCAGATCTGGCCGAACGCCTGTGCGATGGGCGGCAATGGAGCTAGTGATATGTTGCGGGAAAAGCAGCGGACGTTGCCGCGCCTGTATTCCAACATGAGCATCATGTCGACGCTCGGCATCCGGCCGCCGGGCGGCTGCCATTATCCTCTTGCTGGGTGGGCCGAATTTGCTCGGCTCATCCAGCCCCTGATCGAGCGGGACAACTACGGCAGGGCATTTACAGCTTCGATCACGCCCCCGGATCTCAAGTGCGCGTATTTCACCAGCGCGCAGAAAGATACGATCGCCCTGGAGTTTGACCAGCCCGTGCAATGGCAGAACTTTCTGTTGAGCCAGTTCTATCTGGACGGGGTCAAGGGCAAAGTGGCTTCGGGAAGCGTGGCCGGGTCGGTTGTCACGTTGAAGCTGACGGCCACGGCAACGGCCGAGAAGATCACGTATCTCAATGACCGAGCCTGGAGCCAGAACAACATCCTCGTTGGAGAAAACGGGATTGCGGCCCTGACGTTCTGTGATGTCCCCATACTCCCCAGGCGGCCCTTGCCTTGAATGCGGTCCGTAGGGGCTTCCGCGCCAGTGGATGTCAGTTTGGCTCTCTGCCCGCTCAGGGTTTCTGGCGTGTCAGGCCCGCATCGCGACCAAAGGTTGCACGCCAGGGCGAATCGGGTGGCAGGTGGCCTTCGTTGTCCAGCACCACCTTGCCGCTGGCGCCGTTGATGTCGAAGCCGCATGCCTTCAGTTCGCTCCACCGCACATGCTTGCCGCTCCAGCCGATGGCCAATTCCGCCGTCTCGTCCACCAGGTTGGTGTCCCACCACACATGGCGGTATCGATCGGCGAATCCGGCATCAGCGGGAACGCGCTGGAAGATAGGCCTTTCGCCGTCGAGCTTTCGCTCCGGCATGTCGACGATGTTCCCCCAGGCGAAAATCAATCGCTGTTGGCGCGGCATCTCGCGAATGGCGGCCAGACTGTCCGGATCGGTTGGTCCGGCCATCTTCTTTCCGGCCGGATCGAGTCTTCCAGAACCGCGCGTCGCTCCGCCCATGAGCGACACGCCGCCGCGAATGGCGTTGTGATGCAGCCAGACATTGCGCAACCAGCCGGGCTGCGAGCCAAGATGAACATCGCCATCAATCCAGTTGTGGTGGATGAGGATTCCGTCGGAGCAGCCCTGGGCCGCGAGCATGAAATCGCCGCGGATGATGTTGTTCCGATAGGTGTTGTCCCAGCCGTTGTCCTTGTCGAGAATGGCCATCCCGCGTTCGATACGTTCAAATCGGCAGTCTTCAACCAGGCAACCCTGGGTCGTGTACCAGACCAATCCGCCACCATGCCAGGCGCCTGCGCGCAGATTATCATAGGGCCGATCGCTGATGATGCAGTCCTGGACAACAATGTGGCGGTATGGTTTGGCCACCGGGCGCGTGCCAAAGCCGCCTTGTTCGCCCGATTCGCCCGGCCACTTCCGCTCGGCTGCGAATCCGAAAATAAACGACGGGTTCTCGGCATAGTCGCCGTAGAGATGGTGCAGATGGCATCGTCGCCACGTCAGTCGGCTGCGGTTCCCGTCCCACATCACGAACATGTAGTAGGCCGCGTTCTTCACCTCAATCCCGTCAAAGAGCAGGTCGTCGATTTGCTGATCGAGGGAAATGCGGTGGCCGTAACTTTGAGTCGTC
>CAYSSA010000008.1:7460-8469 GCA_964433485.1 uncultured Tepidisphaeraceae bacterium
AACCTCCAGCGCCGCCTTCCATTGCTCCCGGCTCCAACCGAGGCCAATCACCGGCTTTTCGCCCGGCCATGCCACCCATCGGCGAGGCGAGTTGCGCGTGATCTTGAGAATGTTTGCATTCTTCTTCCCCGCGTCGGCCGGCGCACTCACGACGTAGATGCCCCCGCGCAGATACAGCAACATGTTGGCGGAATCCGCAATCGGCTGCGCCGCTCGCATCACCGTCTTCCACGGCTTCTCGAATGTGCCCGGATGGTCGTCGTCTCCATCGGGGCTGACAAAAACGAAACCGGCCTTGCCGACCGCGACATCGAACGACTGCTCCGCCGTCCGTCCGGCCGAGTCTGTCACCGCTACGGTCACCGAGGCCGTAAGACTGGTCATTGGCGCCTTCCATGCGATCGCGCCGGTTGCTTCGTTTATGCTCATGCCGTCCGGCGAGGCGCGCAGCGAGAACCGATAGGGCCAGGTGCCGCCGGTCACCGCCGACCGTGTTTCATAGATCGCGCCCGGGTAGGCCCGCGGTGGAGGGTGCGTAATGAACCTGGGCTCACGAAAAGCCGGGGCGTCCTCCGGCCGCGTGAAACGGTCGAACTCGTCGGCGGAAATGACACCTGCAAACAGGCAGACCAGCACGATCTGGCGCATGAGACCGGCGCTCGGTCTTGCTCCACATCGAACCGAATGGTGAGGAATCCAGAGGTGTTTTGCCGTGGGGTTCATGTGCTTGTGGTTGTCCCGGCGAACGGCTGACTACCGCTCCAGTTCGTTCGTGCTGTCAGGCGTACTTTGCATCGAGGGCGCATCCTGAACAAGCTCAATCATGCAGCCATCCTGGATCGGCCAGGCATACAGAAAAAGCCGCTCGTTTGGCTTGCGGCTGGTCATGGTTCGTCCGGCCGACACATCCGGCACACGATAGAGATTTCGCCGGACCCATTCCGGCCAGGCGGCGCGAACGCCCAGATCGTCGCGAGTCGTCGGTCGCGGCGAACCGGATTCCCATGCG
>CAYSSA010000008.1:8522-13586 GCA_964433485.1 uncultured Tepidisphaeraceae bacterium
TGGGGTCTCCCGAGTGCCGGAATCGCAAGTAATATCGTACGGGGCTTTGCTCCTGATCGGGAGGCGGAGCAGCGCTCACCTTGACCGACGCCCCGGTCGGCAGAGAGATCCAATCCGGTATCGGCTCGCCGGCTCGGCCGATCGTGAAATAAAGAACGATCGCCACGGCAATGCCAACCGATACACCGATGATCGCCCGAAGCGGAGAGACGGAGCGCGATTCCACATACGAAGTGTGGCCCGACCTTTGTTGCATGACCCCGGCATTATATCTTGGCGGCGCCCGCAGGGCGACAGCATTTTTCCCAAAGGCTAGTTCGCCCGAGCCGGCAGTCCGAGGTGCGCCAGCACCTGGTCCGTCATCTTTTCCACCGTAAAGTTCGCCGCCACCGATCGTGTGTTGGCGACCAGTTCCGCATGCAGTGCATCGTCGGTCAGCAATCGTTCGAGTTGTCGCGCAAGGTCGGCTGAATCCCACGATCGGAACGTCAACCCGCCGGTTTGGCCGTTGCAGCGGATGGCCTCGGTGATGCCGCCGATGTCCGGCACGAGCACAGGCGTACCACGACTCATGGCGTCGGCCGCCACCAGGCCGAAAGGTTCCCTGTGGATCGAGGGATAGACGATGCAGCGGCTGTAGTGATAGAGGGCGTCGCGCATGTCGCCGGGAATGCGTCGCCGATGATGGACCGGGACGCGCAGGTGTTCGGCGATGTGCTTGATCACATCACGGTAGCGCTGTCCGAAACTGGTGCCGCCGCAGATCACCAGTTGCATGCGCAGACCCTTTTCCTGGAGCATCTTGGCCGCATACAGCAGCAGGTCGATGCCCTTCTCCGAGTCCTGCCGACCGATGTAGCTGACGATCGGCGTCTCGCGGTTCAGCCTGGGAAACTTGGGCGCCAGCGTCTCGAATCCGGGCGGGTTCTTTTCGCCCGGCCACTCGATGCCGGGATAGATGGCTCGCATGCGTGTTTCGTCGATGCCCATCTCGTCGCGCAGCCGGAGAATGTAATCGCGGCTGACGCCGATCGCGGGAAACCCGGAGCCGTCGACCGTCTCGCGCAGGCGGCGATGATACTCATCAAGCCGCCCCAGCCGCTGGGCGTAGTTGGCGAAGATTTCCTCTCCCTGAAAAGTGACGAGGTAATCGAAGCGGTGGTTGCCGCGGGCTTTGGCGGCCTGCGCCA
Organism: uncultured Tepidisphaeraceae bacterium; assembly: GCA_964433485.1. Taxonomy (GTDB): domain Bacteria; phylum Planctomycetota; class Phycisphaerae; order Tepidisphaerales; family Tepidisphaeraceae; genus JANYKD01. The sequence goes on from CAYSSA010000008.1 coordinate 9,713, forward strand.
ACGGGCAGATCATGGCGAAAGTGGGCAACAGATGCGTCACGCCGTCTTGAACCATGCAACGTTCAAGCCGCGATACAAGCCGGGAATCGGCCTCGGCGCCATCGCAGAGCGAATGGACGTAGTTGCCCATGAGCCGATCGACGTAGTTGGGATGGCGCTGCATGAACTCGCGGCGCAGCCTGGCCGGAAAGACCGAGAGAATACGCCCGAGTCGCTCGAAGATGGCGCTGGGTCGGCGGAGCTGGTAACGCATTCCGTTGATGAGCATTCGCTGCGTAATGCCCTCATTGACCAGTTCGCTGTTGCGTTCCATCATCCAGTAGACGACGACCTTGAACCCCCGGCGGTGCAGTTCATTGGCCAGGCGCATGTCGCGGATGATCGCTCCTTCGAACGATCCGCTGGTGAAGGCGAGAAAACCAAATACCGGGGACGGCATGGAAACAGATTAGACTGGCGCGGGGGAAACGCCAAGTGGGAGGGGCGCGAATTGGCGGAATTTGGCGGGAAAACGGTCGGCGATAGGGGCGATTGCCGCATTGGCGGCGGGCAAGCCTCCGGGCGAACGCCTCATCGCGCCGGCTCAGGCAAATGCGGGCTCAAGGTCGGACGGGACATGATCGTTCTGCAGGCACAGCGCCGCGAACAGGTGTCTGAGGCGGTCATCGCTCTGGCGTTGCAGAAACGTCAGCGTAAAATCAATCGGGAATCGGCCCTTGAAGGTCAGCAACTGATCGACCAAGGAGTCGCGATCCATCGATCGCACCACAGTCACCATTTCCTCGATTTGCTCTGGCAGCAGCATGACATCTTCTCCCGTCGCTCCGGACCAGTGGATGCCCAATTATACATCAGGTTTGTGGAAGCTGCTCAGATGAAAACATCGAGCAGGCGTCCCTTAACGAGATGATCGGGTGATTGAAGCATCATCTTTACAGGTTGTGGAAGATGTGTTTCCGGAGGCTGCTCCCATGGGAGCTTGGCCCAGGGTGGTTCGATCGGGCAGGGGTGCTTGTGTGCGGAATCGGCCGGGACGGTTTCCGAGGCCTCGACCGGAACGGGTGCGTCGATGAGTGTCCGGGCTTCGATGCGAGTCGCCGGATGAATTACCTGACGCGGTTCAATGCGCGGGTCGGGGTGAATCACCTGCCGAGGCTCGATCCGTGGTTCCGGTTCAAAGCGATCGCGGGGGAGCGGATGTGGGTTGGCAGTCAAATGGCGCGCGGCCAGAGAATCTTCTGGACAGCCACGGGCGGATGCACCCGCTGTCGGGCTGGCCAGGGCGCGCAGCATCGAACTGACGGCCACGATGTCCACGTCCCAAAATGAGCAAAATCCACGGTCACGCGTGCCTGATAACCCCGCCGGGGGATCGGGGGCGTTGCGAACGCTTGCAGGGCCATTCTTACCGGACGCGGACCATCACCGTGTCGCCGTCCGCAGCAGGATGTTGATTTTCGTCAACACGCCGTGTTGCCTCTTGGCATCCTGAGCGGAATTGACGTGTTGCCGTGACGAATGGCTCGACCGGGTTCGAGGCGTCATCTCGCGTCGAGTCAACCGGTGCGCCGCAGCGAGGGGTCGGCGGGCGAAGCAGGCCGGGGAGCGAGCACGATCTGCGCCTGCATGGAACGGATACGCTGCGAGAGTTGCTGTTGCTGGGCGAATATCTCGCGGTTGATGGAGTCCACCGCCCGCCGGTCGGCATTGTAGATGTCGGCCGTCAGGGTGCGGGCGATGGCGGATTCGACGGCGTCGGGGCATGCGGCCTCAATCCAGCCGGCTTTGACGATCACGCTGACGCCGCCCGGGCCGTAGGCGAGCAGCCCCCACCGCAGAGGCAGTTCCTTCTTCTGAATCATGCCCGTGGGCGCCAGAACGTAATGAATGTTAGCCATGGGCCTGAGCAGGCAGGACTTGAACTTCCCCAGTCCGTATAGATCCGCTCGCCTGCGGCGTCGCGACCGCGACCCCAGCCGGCCGGCGGCCCGGGCCAATTCAAAAAGCATGCGGCCATCCTGATCAAGATCGCGGAGGTAATCGGCGCGGGATGCCTTGCATTCGATGAAGCACACCTGCGACAACTCGCGGCCGGCGATGAGGTGATTGTGGAATGGTCGGAACACACCCGTCCCGACGGCATCAATAATCCCAAGCGGCGGCAGTTTCACTTCGGCGGCGATGCAGCGGTAACCGGTGCGATGCAGCCAGCGGCAGGCTTCTTTCTTGAGAGTCTTGTGGAGGTCCGTCTCGCCGGGCATGCGTGCTCCTTACGCAGGCCGATTATACACGAGCCGAGTCGGCATGACATGGGCGGGAGTCCGGCGGTTGCGCACTGCGGGATGCCCGCCGGGCGGGCGAGCGGCGAGCGGCAAAGCGTGCCGTTTGCTTGCGTGCCGCGCGGGCCACGCTATATTCAGCGAGCCGCTCGAGAGTGAGCCGCCGCAGTGGGCGTCGGCCGGGCGTGACCGGCCAGGCGCGGCCGGTAGACGCGATTGAAGTCATCACACACCATATCATGGCAAAATTTGACAAGAAGATTCTTTTCGTAGGCTATGGCGCAGTGGCGCAATGCACGCTTCCCATCATCGAGAAACTCGTGGATGTCCCGCTGAAGAATATCACGGTGATGGATTTCGAGGACCGGCGGAAGGAACTGGTGCCGTGGATCAACAAGGGGGTGAAGTTTGTTCGCCAGAAGGTGACGCGGGAGAACATGGCGGCTCTGCTGGGCAGGCACCTTGCAGAGGGCGACCTGCTCATCGACCTGGCCTGGAACATCGACTGCTGCGAAATCCTGCAATGGTGCCATGACAAGGGCGTGCTGTATGTCAACACGTCGGTCGAGGTGTGGGATCCCTACGAGGGGGCGGCCAACAAGCACCCGACCACGCGCACGTTGTATTGGCGCCACATGAACGTTCGCCGGATGATCGCCAGGTGGCCGGCCGGTTCGCCGACGGCCGTGCTCGAACACGGCGCCAATCCCGGGCTCATCTCGCACTTCACCAAGCAGGGTCTGTTGGACATCGCCAAGCGCGGGCTGAAGGACGGAAAATACAAGGGCGACCTCGGCAAGCAGATCGAGAAACTGGCGGCCGACCAGGTGTTCAACAAGCTGGCTTGGAAGCTGGGCGTGAAGGTGATTCATTGTTCAGAGCGGGACACGCAGATTTCCGATGTGCCCAAGCAGGTGGACGAGTTCGTCAACACCTGGAGCGTCGAGGGCTTCCGCGAGGAGGGCACGACGACGGCGGAAATGGGCTGGGGCACGCACGAGAAACAGTTGCCCGCGTTTGCCTATACCCACAAGGAAGGCCCGAAGAACCAGATCTGCCTGGCACGGATGGGGATCAACACTTTCGTGCGGTCGTGGGTGCCGGATTACGACATCATCGGCATGGTGGTGCGTCACGGAGAAGCCTTCACCATCTCTGATCACCTGACCGTGTGGGACGGCAAGAAGGCGGTATATCGGCCCACGATGCACTACGCGTACTGCTGTTCGGATGCCGGGCTGCTGTCGCTGCATGAGTTGCGCGGTCGAAACTATGAACTGCAGCCCAGAGTCCGCATCATGAACGACGAGATTACACAAGGTGCGGACATTCTTGGCGCGCTCATAATGGGCCACGCCTACAATTCGTGGTGGGTCGGCAGTGATCTGTCGATTGAGGAATCCCGCCGGCTCGTGCCGCACCAGAACGCCACGACGATGCAGGTGGCCATCTCGGTGGTGGCGGCTTGCATGTGGATGATGGCCAATCCAACGGCGGGCGTGGTGGTGCCGGATGATCTACCGCACGAGTTTGTGCTCAAGGTCTCCAAGCCGTATCTCGGCAAGTGGATCAGCAAGCCAAGCGACTGGACGCCC
>CAYSSA010000008.1:13602-17126 GCA_964433485.1 uncultured Tepidisphaeraceae bacterium
CCCCTTAAGAAGTACACGAACGCATTTGAAGGCTACAACAAGCCCGATCTGGACTGGAAGGATCCTTGGCAGTTCAAGAACTTCCTCATTGCGGATGGACGCTGAAGTCAAGCAGACAGGGCAGCGTAAATTCACGCCCTTGAGTTCGGGCGGCGCTTTCCATCCGCCGCCTTCCGCGTTCTTCGGTTTTCCTTTTGGCTCCTGCCTTCAGAAGGTGTTCACATGATCAGCCCCGCCAGACTGAAGAAACTCGCCGGCGAACACGGCACCCCGCTTTTTGTCGTGGATCACGAGCAGCTGCGGCACAACTTCAGCCAGTTCCGCAAGTACCTGCCGCGGGTACAGCCGTATTTCGCTGTCAAGGCCAACTCGCTGCCGGAGATCGTACGGACGCTCTATAAGGCCGGGTCGAGTTTTGACGTCGCCTCGATGCCCGAGTTCGACATCGTCTACGATAATATCAAGGATCTGCCGGCCAGGGAACGACAGGACTACATCTGGGATAAAATAATCTACGCCAATCCGATCAAGTCGCAGACGACGCTCGAACAACTCGACCAGTACAAGCCGCTGGTGACCTACGACAACGTCCAGGAGATCGCCAAGATCCGCAAGCACGCGCCCCACGCCGGGCTGGCGCTGCGGATCAAGGTGCCCAACACCGGCGCCATGGTGGAGCTGTCCTCGAAATTCGGCGCCGATCCGGGTGAATCGGTTTCCCTCATCCATGCGGCGCACGACGCCGGCCTGATCGTCGAGGGCCTCAGTTTTCACGTCGGCAGTCAGACCACGAATTTCGAGAACTATGTGCAGGCCATTCACCTGGCCCGCGGCATCTTCGACGAAGCCGCCAGCCGCGGGTTCAATCTCAAACTGCTGGACATCGGCGGCGGCTTTCCCGCCCGCTATGACGATGAGGTCAAGCCCTTCCGTTCGCTGGCATCCAAGCTCAACCGCGAACTCGACCGCCTGTTCCCCAAGACCGAATTGCTCGCCGAGCCCGGCCGGTTCATGGTCGCCAGCGCCTGCACACTCGTGGCCACGATCATCGGCAAGGCCGAGCGCGGCGGCAAACTTGGCTACTATATCGACGACGGCGTCTACCATACTTTCTCCGGGATCATCTTCGATCACTGCAAGTATCCCATACGAGCTTTCAAGAAAGGTCCCACGCGCATTTGCGCGGTCTTCGGCCCGACCTGCGACGCCCTGGACACCATCACTCTGGCCGAAGAACTGCCGGAGAACCTCGAATTGGGAGACCTTGTCTACAGCCCGAACATCGGCGCGTACTCACACGCATCCAGCACCCATTTCAATGGATTTCCGCCGGCCAAGGTGGTCCATATCAATGAATGACTCCGGCACTTGCACGGCGCTTGTCCTCGCCGGCCAACGGTGGTCTTGTGACCTCGGGGTTCGTCGCTGCGAATTCGTGTCATGCGGCCGGTGTTACTTGAGGAAGTCGGGCAGATAGTCATCGCCGCCGCTCTGAGTTGTCGGTGCTGTCTGGGCTGCTGCCCGACGCTCGGCTTCTCGCAACGCGAGATACGACCCCCGGCTCAGACGGTCTTCTTTGCCCGGACCAGCGACAACCTCAATCGCCGTCAAGGCCAGCAGTTTCTTCTGTTTGACATTGATGATGTGGCATCGTGTCTGGCAAAGCCCGCAACCGACACACTTGTCCGCAAGCACCACAGGAGAGAGAAATCCGCTGCCTTCAACAGGCGCCCCATTGTTATCCACCTGTACGCCGGTGCGATGGAACTCAATGGCATGGTATCCGGCCGCGCTGCATTCATCGAAGCACATCTGACACGCTTCGCGGCCCGCAAGCGGCAGGCAGGTCTTGGTGTTGACCACCGCCAGCCCCATGCGAGCCGCGCGTTTCTCATCGAGCGGCAGGGGACGTATTGCGGCCGTCGGACAGACTTGTCCACACAGGTTGCAGGAGGGCTCGCACCCGGACCAGTCGGCCACGACCCGTGGCGTCCAGAGGTTGTTCAGACCGTGATCAAAGCCCACCGCCTGAAGGACGTTGTTCGGGCAGACTTTGAAGCATTCGCCGCATCGAATACACAGTTGCTGAAACGCGTCTTCGGGCACACTCCCCGGCGGGCGGACAATGGGCAGGGCGATGGCACGGGATCGCCCAATGCCGGTTGCCAGCGCCGCGCCGGCGATGGTCCCCGCCAGCAGACCTCGTCGCGACACGGCTGGCGCCGTGGCATCGGCGCCCCGCGGCTTGGCGTCGCCGCAATCCATTCTTCCGACGAACTTGATTGCATGCGTTGGACAAACGCCGGCGCAGGTCTGGCAGAGAGTGCAGTCGGCCGTTCGCGTCGTGAAATCGGCGGGATTGATGGCGTCGAAGGGACAAATCTGCCGACACTTTTCACAGTCGATACAGGTGTGTTCCACTTTCCGCTCCGCAACTCGCAACGCGTTGAAGACAGAAAAGACGGCGCCGGTCGGGCACACATGCCGGCACCAGAAACGCGGCCGCATCAGACCCAGAAGCAACACCAGCAGGAAGAGTGCGATTGAGAACACGTGTCCCGCGTTCATCGGCGGAACCAGATACCATCCCTTCACACCGCCCATTTGCACCGGAGCCAGAAGGAATTGAAACCCGCGTGTCAGCACGGGAATGGCCGCCACAAATCCGGAAAGGAGCACGCCCAGCACGCTGGACACGAGCACTCCCAGAAGGACGTAGTACTTCAGGTTAATCCACCATCCATCGCGCTCAATACGAAGTCGGGTGATCCGCCTGCCGATGGCCCAGTCGAACAAGTCGATCAGGGTGCCCAACGGGCAGATGTACCCGCAGAATCCCCGGGGAAACACCAGGCAAGCCGCCAGCAGCACGCCGGCCCATATCAGTGAAAAGACCCAGGTTCGGGCGGCCAATGCTGTGGAGATGCTCACCAGTGGATCGAGGTTGAGAAACGATTCGGCGGGGATTATCTCCCGCGACAACCAACCCTGGGCATAGTGCGTAAGGCCATAAGGCCAGCATTCATAGAAAAACAGCCAGAGAAAGAGCAGGAAAAAGGCGGCTTGCGCCAGCCGACGCAGCGGCGACGACAACCACGTCCGCCCCAGGGCCGCCAAGGCACGACGCGCCCCTCCCGGCGAGCGCTGGTATGGCACGAACAGGTCCAGTCGCATGGACGACCTCGCTCAATTGCCGGCCTTCATGGCGCTGGCCAGGGCTTTGGCGGTGGCGTTGATGATGGCTTCCGAGGTGATCGTCGCCCCGGCGGTGGCATCGACGCCCTTGACACCCTGCTTCTGCACGATCTGACGGGTGGTGTCATTGATGGATGAGTAGAACTGCTTTTCCGTGTGCTTGCTGACGCGGACATCCTCGATCCGGGATGCCCGCACTATCACGGAGACCTCCAGCGGCCCGGTATAGGCGAAGCTCGACGCGGTGTATTGCCCGTCGGGCACCCGACTGAGATCGAGCAGGTCGAAAACTACGACCTGCCGCCCGAGGAGGTCGCCCGGCAGGCGGA
>CAYSSA010000008.1:17136-30065 GCA_964433485.1 uncultured Tepidisphaeraceae bacterium
TGCCGCGCTGCGGGCCAGGGCCCGCTCGCGGTTCATCTTGACGTCGTTGCCGCGGGTGATCGTGTTGCCATTCAGGGCTTTCTGATAATAGTCCAACGCCTGCTTGTATCGCCCAGCCAGCCGGCAGGCGTCGCCGGCGGCCAGGTACGCCGCATCGGGCCGGTCGACCGCCGCCTGCTCTGCAATGTGAAGGGCCCGGTCCAACTCGCCCATGTCGGCCCAGAGTTTGACGATTGAGCAGTTGCGCGTGGGATCGCCCCGCACGCTGTTGAGGATCTCCACCGCCAACTCCTTGCACCCGAGCTTCCAGTAGCAGTTGGCAAGCAGAATGCCGTCGCGTCCGTTCTTGCGGGCCCAGAAAGCGCTGCGGGCATGGTCTTGAAGGAGATGGCCGTACATACGAGCCAGCGCACCCGTCGCCTGTTGGATCGCGTCGGGATTGTCCTTGCAGAGCGTCAGCGTGTGATGCACAAGCTTGATGCCCTCGCGCCAGCGGCTGGGGTTGGGGTCGATGATGTCCCAGATGTACTGCCCGATGTTCTTCTGGTTCTCCCATTTGTCGCTCCTGGTCCATGTCAGGTTGAGCGTCTTGGGATAATTGAGTTGCACCGAATCCCACCACGGCGGAGGCGTGCGGCCGGCCTCCGCGATGAGGGCTTCCACTTCGGCGCGCGTCCGCTTCACCGGTTGGGTTGTCGGAGTCAACGGAGAAGCGGCGCCCACCGCGCTCGCAAACAGCCACGAAACCAGCGCGCCATACACCAGCGCGGCCGACGGAAACACCCGCCGGCCGCGCCCAGACATTTTGGATCGGTTCATACGGGCAACCTTGGATGAGGGCCACTATTTCAGGCTCTTCAGCAACTCCTCGGCCTTCTGTTTCGTTGAGGCATTCTTCGACTTGTCCACCACGGTTTGCAGGGCCTTCTGTCGAGGCTCCTTGGCGATTCCCCGGCCCTTGCCGGCCAGATCCACGATCGCCGCGCATGCTTCTTCACTGATCGCCGCATCGTTCGCCAACTTCGCGAGGCAGTCCAGTGCCCCGCCCGTGGCCACGTCGCGGAGAACCGAAATCGCCAGCCGCTTTTCTTCAGGCCGGGTGATGATGGTCAGCGCGTCGTTCACCTTGGCCAGCTTGGCGGCGCCATTGAGCTTGCGCGTGCCGTGGACATACTGCAGATATCCGCGGATTGCCAGGATCTTGTGCTGATCCTTCTTGCCGGACTTGGCAAGCTCAAGCAGGGGGTCGAGCACGCCGGTGTCCTCCGGCCAGCGATTGGGCCAGGTGGACAACATGCGCACGGCCTCATCCTGTACAGCGGCGTCTGCGTCCGCGATCGTCGCCTTCACGGCCGCCAGCGCGTCCGGGCCGCCGCAACTGACCAGCGCGTGCAGCGCGGCCAGTCGTTGCGCCGGTTCTTTGCTCTTGAGCAGCGGCTGCACGCTCGGCACGCATATGGCGCCGTGCCGGCCGCAGATGGACATCAGGGCCTTTTCGATCTCCTCGCGGACCTTGGCATCCTGCGATTTCTGGTACATCCGCACAAGTTCCGGTGCCTGCTTCTCGTCGCCAACGGATCCGATCGCCACCAGTGCGGCCGTGCGGACCTCCGGGTCATCGCCCCCGGCGCACTTGAGGAATACGGCCATCGAGCCCTCGATGCGGCGCTGCTCGGCCAGTTCGATCAGAATCTGTTGTTGTTTGCCAGTCGCTGTCTGCAGCCTCGCGAACAGGTCGGCGTCAATGTCCTTGCCGACGAGTCGGGCAAGTGTGGTCTTGGCAGCCTTGGCCCCTTCCAGGTCGGCGTCGGCGGCGGCCTCCAGCAGCACGGGGATGCAGGAGACATTGCCGATGCGCTCGAGTGCGCCGGCGGCCACCACACGGACATTGGTCGGGCCGGCTTTCACGGCCGCAATCACCGCCGGCAGCGCCTTGGGATCGACACGGTCGGCCAGCGCCAGGATCAGCAGGCACTTGCGGTCGGAGCCACCGGCCTGCGCGATTTCAGTCAACAGTGCATCGGTGACGGCCGGTTCGTTCAGTTCACGGGCGACGCCCAGCCCCAGCGCGAACATTGCCTTGTCGCCGGATCGGAGCAACTCGACGAGCAGGGGGATTCCGGCCGCTTTTCGGGCAAGGATCACTCCGCGGGTCGCTTCGAGTACTCGCTGCTTGGGAACCTCCGCCTTGCGCACGGCTTCGTAGAGCTTGAGGGCGGGGTCGTTGCTGCCCGCGGCGAGGTACTTCGAGGCGCATATGATGCAACCCTGGGCTACGGATGACTTCTGCGCCGCAGGCGCGGCGGCGAGAGCCTGTCCCAGCGCGGCGGCTGCCGCTTCACCGCCGATATGACCAAGCGCCGCGGCCGCCGCGGCGACTACCTCGGCATCGCTGTCCTTCATTTTCGCAATCAGGGCGTCGGTGGCCTTGGCATCTTGGCGCACTCCAATGGAGTTGATGATGCCAATGAGAATGCGGCCCTGGGCCTTGCCCATGGCGTCGCGAAGCGCGGCATCCGCGGCGGGATCGGGAATGGCCTCGATGGCGATGCGCGCCCAGGAAGTCAGTTCCTTGTCAAGCAGGAGGGGGGCCAGCGCCGGCACCGCATCTTTCGAGCCGTAGATGGCCAGCTTCTTGCAGGTGATGGCTTTCTCAGCCTTTGGCGCGTCCGATGTCAGCACGCCGATCAGTTGTGCCTCCTGGGGCGCTGCGGCGGCGGAAACTCGGACGGGGGCGGTCATGACGGCGGCCGCCAGAATGGCCGCCGCCGCGAGAACCTTATATCGAATCTTGAACATCGAATTCTCCTAATACTGAGTTCGCAAGGTTTACAGGAAGACCCGCGATAACCGATCGCGGGCCGCGCGATCAGGGTTCGCGGCTGCAGGATCAGAGTCGCCACGGCTCGCGAATCGCCTCCGAACGCAGCCGGTTGGCTTCCGCATCGGCGATAAACTCGCACTTGACCGGATCGAACTTGACCTTGCGTTGCAGGAACAAGGCGACGTTGGCGGCATGACAGGCAATGTGTGCCCAACATGCGGCTTCCGCGTTGGCTCGAGTCTTGCCGCGCGACTTGACACAATCGAGGAAATTGCGGACGTGGAAGTTGGCCGGGTAGCCGCCGATCTTCACCCGCCGACCGGCCAGGAGCGAAGCGGGCTCGCCTTTGACGTCGCCATCGTCGCCCGTTTCCACCCATCCGGCGTCGCCCTCGAACCTCACGGGGCACGAGCCCAGCGGAAGCCAGCCGTCATTACGCATGACGAGCTTCACGCCGTTGGCATATTTCGCATGGAGCTGGCCATTGACCGGCTCATACTCGATCGGGGCGGTGGTATCGGCGTCATTGGCCCACTGGCAAAGGTCCACACAGTGAGAGCCCCATTCCAGGCATCCACCGCCGGTCAGCCCGCCGCCCTTCTCGAAGTGGAAAGCGCCGAGCAGCGACTTGTTGTATGGCCGCCACGCGGCGGGACCGAGGTACTGGTCCCAGTCGACTTCTTCGCGGGGAGGTTCGGGCTCCGGCGTCACCCAGCCGCTCATGGAGCAGCCGAGTCCACCCGGATGGGCGTGAAGCGTATGAAGTTTTCCGAGTTTGCCGCGGCGGGCCAGTTCAATGCTGAAGATGAAGTTCGGCAGGCTTCGCCGCTGCGTTCCGGCCTGGAACACTTCCTTGAGCATCAGGCTCTGGGCAATGTTCTTGGTGGACGGTTTTTCACAGTAGACGTCCTTGCCGGCATTGGCCGCGAGGCACGAGGCAGTGGCATGCCAGTTCGGGCCCGTGGCGATCATGACCGCGTCGATATCCGGTCGCGCGAGCATCTCGCGCAGATCGATGTACGTCTTGCAGTCCTGGTTGCCGTATTTGCCGTCAACCGATCTCTTGGCTCGCTCGCGATTCACCCCGCGAACGTCGCACACCGAAACCACCTGCGCGTCGGATTCGCCCAGGAAACACTGCAGAACATATGAGCCCCGGCCGCCGATACCGATGGCCCCGACCGTAATGCGCTCGCTGGGTACCAGCGCGCCGTCCTTCCCAAGGGCGGAACTGGGAATAATCTGGGGAATGGCGAGCAATGCGCCGGCGCGGGCCGCGTTTTTCAGCAGCCGCCTCCGGCTTGGACAAGTTCCGTTTTCAGTCATGCTGTTCTCCTGTGGACGGATGAAACCGCCGCCGGCGCCTCTCAGACCCACCGTCTCGGGATCGTGCCGACGATAAACATATTAGTCAGTTCCGGTTAAATTGTTTTGCCGCATTTCAGTAGTGTCCGTCAAAGAAAGTCAAGTTTCGAGTTGGTGCTCCCAACCGCGAGTTTCGAGCCGTGTCAACGAGCCGTCGCCGCCGCGGAGATGACTGCCGCTGCCGGCGACCATCCGTCCGATTTCCACCAGCGGCGCGGCCAGACCGCTCCGGCCCACCACGATCAACTCGTGGTCCTCGCCATCGTGCAGCGCGTGCTCCAGGGGCGCACGTCCCGTGCGCCTGGCCAGCTCCACCGCATCGGCATGCACAGGTATCTTCTCGCGATCAACCACTGCGGCCAGGCCGCTTTCCCGGCAGATGTGCGATAAATCCCGCGAGAGGCCATCGGAGATGTCAATCATCGCATGTACAACCCCGCGCCCGGCAAGCTCGCGCGCCAGTTCGATCCGAGGCTCAAATCGCATGTGCCGTCCAAGGATCGATCCCCCCAGCGGCCCGCTGACATAGATCGTGTCTCCAGCTCGTGCTCCAGCTCTTCTCACCGGCTTGATGCCGGCGCTTCGGCCCAGAATACTCACGGTCATCGCCAACTTGCCGTGCCAGGATGCGGTATCTCCCCCGACCACGGCGCACTGGAACCTGTCGGCGGCTTCCTTCATCCCCAGGTACAGTTCCCGGGCGTAATCCAGCGATGTGGATCGCGGCAGTGCCACCGTCGCCACGGCTGCCGCCGGCAAACACGCCATCGCCGCGCAATCCGACAGATTCCGGTTCATGACCTTGCCGCCGATCTCCCGTGGACCATGTGCCTCGCTGTCAAAATGCACCCCGTCCAGCACCTGGTCCACCCCCACAAGCAGCAGCTCGTCGCCCGGCCAGTCAAGTACCGCCAGGTCGTCTCCTGCGGCAAGCGTGACCATTCCCCCTTGAGTCTGTTGCCCGCGAACCCAGTCGATGAAGTCGAATTCTCCGGCCATATCCGGATTGGACCCGCAGGTGGCCGGCAATGTCAACGGTGTCTGCCCGTATTGAAAGCTGCAGTGCGGCGGCCTCCCCGCCTGGCCGAAACGGATGACTTGTTCAGGCGGCTTGCGAAGGCTGCGCGGTGGACTCGACCAGTTGATGAATCAACCCGGTGTAGTAGACGCGGTCGGCGAGCTTGCGGGATTGGCGGACCGTCGCCAGAAGTCGCAACGGCGCTCCCCTCCGCCGTGGAAGATCAATCAGAAACTGCTCCTGAGGTTTGAAGCAGCGGCTTGAGGTGAAGGAAATACCCTGCGCCGAGACATCTCGGGTCCAGACTTCGATCGAACGTTCGGTGGCCCGCTCGGGATTCGCGGGAGCAAGGCATATACGCGCGCGCAACTGAATTCGCGGGTTCTTGCGCTTTTCAGGAACGCGGCGCTGTTGCTCACAGCGGATACTGCCGAGCAACGCCTTCCATAGTTCTGCGGACAACTGCATGTCTGACCTCAAAAAACAGCACGGCTCAGCTGTCTTATCGCGGGTTCGTTCTCCCGGGTTGAGCGCTTTCCAGTCCGGAAAGCCGCCACCGGCTGGTCCGATAAACTCCCGACCTGCGTGGCGGCTATGCCCCATCGTCATTCGCAAGGCGTTTGCGCGGTGGCCGGCGTCCCTGCTTCACCTGCTCCTCCAATTGGGCCTTGGTTCGCAGCAGGTGGTGATAATGCTGCGCAAAGCGGTGGGCCTCGTCCCTGACATATTGCAGCAGTCGCAGGCCGGCGTGATTCCTGGCAAACCGCAGTGGATCGCTCTTGCCCTGCACATAGATCAGCTCTTCCTTTTTGGCCAGCGAAATCACCATGGGTGGCCGCACGTCCATTCCGGAGAAGACGTCCATGGCCGCGTGGAGTTGCCCTAGCCCCCCGTCGATCAGGATAACATCGGGGAAAAGCTCATTATTGGCGCCGGCCTCGCGATACCGGCGCGATACAACCTCCTGAATGGAAAGAAAGTCGTTGTTGCCCTGGCCATGCTTGATCTTATAACGACGATACCCGTCCTTGAACGGCCGACCGTCGATGAAGGTGACTTTGGATCCCACCATCTCGCCGCCATGCAGGTGGGCGATGTCAATTCCCTCGACGATTCGTGGCGGCTCGGGGAGCTCCAGGGCTTCGCCGAGTTTGGCCACTCCCTCGCGCGGGTCGGTGACGAACGCCTCCGGTTGCCAGAACTGCTCGGTGCCGCGGGTGGCTCTTTGTCCAAGGCTGGTGAGCGCCTTAAGCTGATCGCGCAACCTCGCCGCCTGCTCGAACTGAAGTGATTCGGATGCCCGGCGCATCTCCCGTTCCAGTTCCTTCAACACGCTGCCGCGGTCGCCCTCCAGATAACGTATGAGTTGACGGATGTCTTCGGCGTATGTCTTTCGGTCGATCCGGTCGGCGCACGGCGCCGTGCATTGATTGATCGCGTGCAGCAGACAGGGCCGAAAGAACCGTCTTCGCGTGTCGGTCTCCAGTATCTCCAGGTGGCATGTGCGGAACTTGAACGCCCGCTGAAGGTATTGCACCGCTTCCTTGAGTTGGAAGGCGCCGGTGAACGGGCCGAAGAGCCGAGTGCCATCGGCCCGAGGTTGCCGCGTCACAAACACGCCGGGAAAGTCCTCGCCGGTTGTGACCATCAGATAGGGATAGGTCTTGTCGTCCAGCAACCGGGCGTTGTACTTCGGCTGAATGTCCTTTATGAGGCGGTTCTCCGCCAGAAGCGCTTCAACTTCCGACTCTGTCTGGATGACCTCAAGGTCCGCGATCTCGTCCTGTAATCCGACCTTCTTGTTCTCCAGTTTCGTCGAGGGAAGGAAATAGGAACCCACGCGATCGCGCAGCGAGGCCGCCTTGCCGATGTAGATCACCCGATCCTGCGCGTCCTTCATCAGATAGACCCCCGGTGCCTTGGGCAGCGCCCGGGCTTTGGCGGCGAGTTGTTCGAGCCGTTCGTTCATGCCGGAGGCATTATACGTCCCCGGCCGGGCGGCGGGATCGCATCACCTGGCCGCCTGGCGCGCTGCCGATTGCATTCTGATGAATTCCAGGATGGCAGTCCGAGCCGGATCGTCCGCATCAGTCAGGCGGGATCCGATTGAGCCGTGGTCGCGGTCTCGCACAAGCAGGCCGTTGACCTGCCTGTTGCCGGCGCCCTTGAGGACCGCCACGAGGTACTGGTTCTCCTCGGCGCGGGCCGCCATGTCATGCTCGGCGTAGAGAACGAGCATCGGCGGCGTGTCTTTGCGGGCATGAAAAACAGGGGCGGCCTGGTCGGCCGTGATGGTGAACCGGTTGGTAATCCCGCGCTCCCCGCGCACGGTATAGTGTGTCATGGTCTGGCCGCTGATGGGGATCAGGCCGGCAATGGCATTGGGTTTCACGCCGAGATCGCGCAGATAGTGCTCGTCCAGTCCGACCATCAACGTGAGGTAGCCTCCGGCCGAGTGACCGCTCACGAAGACCTTATCGGCGGCGCCTCGGTGTTCGCCGATGTGGTTGCAGACCCAGGCGACGGCAGCGGCGGCATCTTCAATGTAGGCGGGGAAAGTCGCCTTGGGGCTGAGCCGATAGTTGACGGCCGCGACGGCAATACCCGCTTTGGCAAGGCTGTGAGGCAGGCCGGGTTTGTCGGGCGAGCCTTTTCCGCCCTCTATCAGGCCGCCGCCATGGAACCATACGATGGTCGGATAATCCTCTCGCCCCGAGGGAAGATAAAGATCGAGTTTGCATCGCTCCTTCTCATACTCGGTGAGGCGGTCGCCGGATTTGTAGGCGATGTTGCGAACCACGTCTACCTGCTCAGGGCCGGGTGCGCCCGCGAGGGAAACCTGCGCGCACAAGGCTCCCGCCAGCAACAAGAGCGAAACATAGCGATGCAGAGTAATCCTATGATAATAGTCTAAAAGCTGATTCATGACGCCCGAATTAGAGCATACGATCGCGGCCGCGTCCAACACCTGGCGGGTTGTGAGCGATGGCCTCGATCGGCGCTTACCTTGCGGCTTTCATGGCCCCAACGGCGTTCCATTCCGGTAGATTCTGCCGGTTCCGATTACGGTCATTCGCCGAATCGAACATCGTCAACAAACTTCCCGATGCTTACGCAAGGCGAAGTCCGGTCGACCGGCTTGCCAAGGATGCTCACGCCATCGAGCACAATGTTCGTCACCCGGTGTTGCTCATCGGCGCCCTGGAGCTGGATGCGATACTCGCCGGGCTTGCCGTCGACCCGCACGTCCTTGAACCGCACGTTGTCGATGTGGCCGGGGACTTTGTTACGCATGTATTGATTGACTACCGGCTTGAGGCGGATCAGCTCGCGCTGGCCGGCGCCGTTTATGCGGACATTATCGATTCGCACGTTTTCCAGGCGCATTTCCTCGCCCGGCTCAAGGAGGAACGGCGTCATCGTGAAGTGGATGATGTCGATGTCGCGGATGACGATGTCGCGCATGAAAGCGGCCCGGCTCTCGTGGCCCAGCAGGAAGATGCGGGCGCGATCGCACCAGAAGACGCAGTTCTCGACGGTAATCCGCTCAACGTTGTTCTCGCCCTTGAGGTCCAGTCCCTTCATCGCGATGCAGTCGTCGTCACTGCGGATGAAGCAATCGCTGATGAGCACAGCCTGCGAGTTGCACGGGTTGATGCCGTCGTCGTTCTGCACCCGAGAGTTGCACAGCTTGACGTTGCGCACCGTCACCTTGCGGCTGTTGCGCGGAACGATCGTCCAGTGCGACGATCCCCGGATCGTGATGCCGCTTACTTCGATGTTGTTGCCCTGAATGCCCAGTGACACGCCATAAGGGCCCTTACGCCATTCATAGTCCGATCCATCCAGGATTCCACGCCCGAGAATACGGATATTGTCTCCCCTGGCGTTGATGGCCCCTTTGACCACCGCCCCGCCGGCCAGATACAGCGTCTTGCCTTCCGTCAGGTCGATCCGCCCGGCGTTATGAACGCCCGGACCGAAGTGGAGGACGTTGGCATCACCCGCCTTTGGGCGGTCGGCTTCCATGGGATTGGCAAACAGCAGCAGTGGCCCGCGAATGCCGTCGGGCTCGATGCTGATCTTCCGCGGTCCGTCCAGTGAGATGGTCAATTCGTGGTCGTTTTCGATCCGGCAAGCCACGCCTGGCGATTGTGGCCGGATGACCGTGTTGCGCAGGTTCTTCTTTGACGTCACCTTCACAATCGCCTTGCCCGACATGTCGAAGTTCACGAATGAGTAAGGCCCGCCGAAATCCCATTCCTTCCCGGCGAAAGGCGCATCCAGCGTGCGGGCCGAGTAGACGTCAACCTTTTTGCTATCCGCCTGCACCTGATAATCCTCCGACAGCTTTTCGCCGTCGGGAGCGGAGTAGGTCCGTACATCGGCAAGACAGGAGAAGCTCAGGATCGCGATTAACGAGAGGGCGATACGCGGTGATCTCATAGCCTCAGCTATCCCATTGCGGCTGCGGTGTTGTGTGCTCATCCCTGTTGTATGCTCATCCCTACCCAAATCTCTCTCGTTCCGGTAGCTTTTCGTGCATGCCCCTGCTCCTCGACTGGCTCGTCACGAAGTTTCCCCTCGCCAAACGGCAGAACCTCAAGCGCATGGTCGAGGCCGGGCGCGTGCTGATCAACGGTGTGGCGGCCAAGAAGCTCAAACAGGAGGTCGCCGAGACGGACCAGATCGTCGTCAGCGATCGCGGCTCGCGGGCGACCGCGGGGATGCATCCACTGGTGCTGGTCCATGAGGATGAGGATGTGATCGTGGTCAACAAACCGGCCGGGTTGCTGACCAGCACCGTGCCGGATGAACGCCGGCCAACGGCCATCGCCATCCTGCGCAAATTCGCCGAAGCGCATCACTGGCCCGGTCGAGTCGGCGTCATTCACCGGCTCGATCGTGATGTCTCCGGTCTGCTGGTCTTCTCGAAGCATCGCGAGGCGTTCGAGAACCTCAAGGACCAGTTCCTCAAGCACTCGGTCATGCGCATCTACTCCGCCGTTGTTCACGGCGTTCCGGAACCGGCGGCCGGCAAGGTGGACAACTATCTCGTCGAGTACGCCGACGGAACCGTGCATGTCACCAAGGACCGCAAGAAGGGTGAACAGGCTGTTTCAGAATACAAAGTGCTCCGGTCGCAGGCCGGGCGGTCGTGGGTGCGCGTCGTACTCCACACCGGCAAAAAGCACCAGGTCCGCGTCCACATGGCCAGCCTGAACTGTCCCATCGTGGGCGACACCGTATATGGCAGATCCGACGGCGCGCCGCGGCTGATGCTGATGTCAACCGAACTGGAATTTGATCATCCGAGAACGGGAAAGCGGTTGTGCTTCAAGATCGAGCCTCCGCAGGAATTCGGGCAGGCGATGAAAGAGCACAAGAGCGACGAAGCGACGAAGCGACGGAGTGACGAAGGGAAGGCCTGACAATCGCGAATCGCAAATCAGCAATTAAGAATCCCATGCCACGTCATCCTCGAAAATCCGGCCGGCCAGTTCCGCAACGTCCCACCGACTGGGGCAAGGTCGCGCAGTGGTACGACGACCTCGTCGGCGACGAGGGTTCGGAGTATCACCGCGAGGTGGTCTTCCCCGGCGTGTTGCGTATGCTGCGCGCTCGCGCCGGCGAAAAAGTGCTGGACGTTGCCTGCGGCCAGGGCGCCTTCTGCAGACTGCTGGCGGAGAAGGGCGTCGAGGTCACCGGCATCGACGCGGCCGCGCCGCTCGTGAAGATCGCCCGTGAACGCGGTCCTGATTCGATCGCTTACCGCGTGGCCGACGCCCGGAAGCTCGATTTCCTGCCCGAAGGCCATTTCGACGCCGCGGTGTGCATTCTGGCAATACAGAACATCGATCAGCTCTCGCCGGTCTTCGCCGGCATTGCCAGGGCGATCAAGTCCTCCGGCCGATTTGTCATGGCTCTAATGCACCCATGCTTCCGCGGCCCCAAGTTTACAAGCTGGGGCTGGGATGATGCCGCCGGCGTGCAGTTCCGTCGGACCGACCGCTATCTGCTGCCGCGCAAGGAGCCGATCTACACCCATCCCGGGCACAAGACCGGCGAATACACATGGGAGTTTCACCGGCCGTTGCAGAATTACGTGCGCGCGATCTGCGGCGCCGGACTGTTCATTGACTCGTTGGAGGAGTGGCCCGGTCACAAGCACAGCGACTCCGGACCCCGCGCTCCGGCCGAAAACCAGGCGCGGCGCGAAATCCCGATGTTTCTGGCCATTGGCGCGGCGAAAATCGCCACCGCTCCGGTCAACAGCGAAGGAAACCAAACATGAATGCACGCCTCTCCAGAAGACAGGTTCTTGGGAACATGGCCACTGCCGGCATATCGGCGAGCGCCGTCGGTTTGCTGTCGCAGTGGGCGCTGGCAGCCGAACCGGACAAGCGGCCGAATATCCTTTTCATCATGGCCGATGACCATGCGGTCCAGGCGCTCTCCTGTTACGGCGGCGCGCTGAACCGAACACCCAACCTCGACCGCATCGCCAGCGAAGGCGTGCGCTTTGAGCGATGCTATTCAACCAACTCCATCTGTGGGCCCAGCCGGGCCTGCGTGCTGACCGGAAAATACAGCCACGTCCATGGATTCCGCAGCAACGGCGGCGACAAGTTCGACGGCTCGCAGCCGACGTTTCCCAAGATGCTTCAGGCGGCCGGGTATCAGACCGCGGTCATTGGCAAGTGGCACCTGGAGACCGACCCCACGGGTTTCGATCACTGGTCTATCTTCATTGGCCAGGGCACCTACAGGAACCCCGTCTTTATCGAAAACGGCAAACGCAAGACCGTCAACGGCTACGCCACCGACATCATCACCGATATGTCCATCGACTGGATGGAGAAACGAGACAAGACCAGGCCGTTCTGCCTGATGCTTCACCAGGAAGCCCCACATCGACCTTGGATCCCGGACGAAAAGCACGCGAAGATGTACGAGAAGGATCTGCCGCTGCCCCCGACCTTCAACGACGACTATGGCACTCGCGGCCGGGCCGCCCGCGAACAGACCATGTCGATGAAGGATCTGACCAAAACAGACACCAAGGGCGACCCGCCAACCGGCCTCAGCGAACAGCAGGTCAAGGAGTGGAAATATCAGCGGTTCATCAAAGACTACCTGCGCGTGATCGCCTCGGTGGATGACAACATCGGGCGTCTGCTTGATTGGCTCGACAGGAACAATCTCACCGAGAACACCATCGTCATCTACACCTCTGACAACGGCTTCTTTCTCGGCGATCACGGCTGGTTCGACAAGCGATTCATGTACGAGCAGGGTGTTCGAGTGCCACTGCTGCTGCGATACCCGGCTAAGGTCAAACCCGGCGGCGTGAATAACGCGATCGTCGCCAATATCGACTTCGCGCCGACGTTTCTCGATTACGCCGACATGCCGATTCCCGCCGATATTCAGGGAAAGTCGGTGCGAGGTTTGATGGAAGGCAGGGAAGAGCGCATCCGTCAGGCGTTCTACTATCATTACTACGAGTATCCGGGTCCGCATCGCGTGCAGCCGCACGCCGGCGTGCGCACCGACCGCTACAAGCTCATTCACTTCTACGTCATCGACGAGTGGGAACTGTACGACCTCGAAAAGGACCCCGGCGAGCTGCGGAACCTCTGGAACGACCCGGCCCACGCCGAAATCCGCAAAGCCATGCTGGCCGAGTTTGAGCGGTGCAAGAAGCAATACAAGGACGAC
>CAYSSA010000008.1:30165-34724 GCA_964433485.1 uncultured Tepidisphaeraceae bacterium
CTCGCCAGCGTCGACCACTCACTTGACACCCCGCCCGCGTTCACGTATTCCTATCACATGGAACACCCCAAGATCACGGCTCAGGCCATAACCTTTGATGATGTCCTGCTGATCCCCTCCTATAGCGATTTCATCCCTGCTCAGGCCGATACTCGCACGCGGCTGACGCGGGCGATCGAGATCAACATCCCGTTGCTGTCGGCGCCCATGGACACTGTTACCGAGGCGGCGCTGGCGATCGCCCTGGCGCAGGAAGGAGGCATCGGCATCATTCACAAGAACCTTTCCGCGGAGCGCCAGGCGCGCGAGGTGGAAAAGGTCAAGCGCAGCGAGAACGGAGTCATTGTCGATCCCATTACGCTGCCGCCCAGCGCCACGGTGGGGGCCGCCCGCAGCATCATGCGGGAATACAACGTCAGCGGCATTCCCATCGTCGAAGGCGAGGAGGGCGCATCCAACGAACCCCGCCGCCGGGGCAGCCACGGCACCGGGCGCGGCGGGCGTCTCGTGGGCATCATGACCCGACGGGATCTGAAGTTCCAGGAAGATGAAAACCGGCGGATCGGCGAGGTCATGACGCGCGAGAACCTCATCACCGCCCCCGAAAATACCACCCTCGACGAGGCCGAGCGCATTCTCTACAAGTCCAAGGTCGAGAAACTTCTGCTGGTTGACAAACAGGGGCACCTCTGCGGCCTGATCACCATGCGCGACATCGACAAGCTCCACCAGTTCCCCAACGCCTGCAAGGACAGCCGTGGACGGCTGCGCGTCGGGGCGGCCACGGGCGTGCTCGACTTTGCCCGCGTCGAAGCGCTTATCAAGGCCGACGTCGACGTCGTCGTGGTGGACACGGCTCACGGACACTCCAAGAACGTTCTGGAGACCGTCCGCGAGATCAAGAAAAACTGGGACATCCAGGTTATTGCCGGCAACGTGGCCACGGCCGGCGGCGCACAGGATCTGATCAAGGCCGGGGTGGACGCCGTGAAGATCGGCATTGGTCCCGGTTCCATCTGCACGACGCGAATTGTGTCGGGTGTGGGCATTCCCCAGATCACGGCGGTGATGGATTGTGCGGCCGCGGCCGCCTCCTTCGACATTCCGGTCATTGCCGACGGCGGCATTCGCCATTCGGGCGACATCACCAAGGCGATCGCCGCCGGGGCAAACTCCGTGATGCTGGGTTCGCTGTTTGCCGGCTTGGATGAGTCTCCAGGTGAACTGGTGATCTATCAGGGCCGTCGCTACAAGACCTATCGTGGCATGGGGTCCATGGGCGCCATGGTGCAGGGGTCCAAGGACCGCTACGGCCAGGCCGGCGTGAAGGAAAGCTCCAAGCTGGTGCCCGAGGGCGTCGAGGGCCGCGTGTCTTATCGCGGACCGCTGGGTGACTTCGTGTACCAGCTCGTCGGCGGCCTTCGCGCAGGCATGGGTTACTGCGGCACCAGGAACATCGACGAACTTCGCAGGAACGCGAAGTTCGTCCGCATTACCGGCGCCAGCATGGCCGAAAGCCACCCCCACAACATCCAGATCACAAAGGAAGCGCCGAACTACTCGGTGGAATTCGCGACAGAAAAGCCCTAGCGCTCGAACATCAACGCGGGAGGTTACATGTCCAGGGATCGCTTCCTTCAAGCCGCCATCGCCGAAGCCCGCAAGGGTCTGGCCGAGGGCGGTCTGCCGATTGGTTCCGTGCTCGTGCGCAATGGTCGGATCATCGGCCGGGGCCACAACCGTCGAGTGCAGCGGGGAGATCCCATGGCCCACGCCGAGATTGACTGCCTGACCGATGCCGGCCGGCAGAAGTCCTACCGGGACACCGTTCTCTATTCCACGCTGATGCCGTGTTTTCTATGTTCCGGGGCGGCCGTGCAGTTCGGGATTCCCAAGGTTGTGGTCGGCGAGGCATCGAGTTTCCCCGGCGGTCGGGGCAAAGGCGGCCTCTCACCCGATTTCATGAAGGCGCACGGCATTGAAGTGGTCAATCTCAATGATCCCGATTGTATCGAAATGATGAACGAGTTCATCGCCGCGCACCCGGCGCTCTGGAACGAGGACATCGGCGTGACCCCGCCACGAAGCCGCTCTCGCAATCGTAGATAAGGCGACCGATTCTGCGAGCCTGGTCGTTTCGCTAGGCCGTAGCCGCTTCCCTGCCCCATGCCTCAAAACGCCGCAGCTGCTCCGGCGTCACCGATTTCGGCGTGTCGCTGATCGAGTCCTCGATGATCTCGCTGGTGATCAAGCCTTCCTGGCCTGTGGCCACGCTGCGGAGGAAGGGAATTGTCGCCGACTTATCGCAGATGTACTTGATGTCGGCGCCGCTATAGCCCTCAAGTTTCCGGGCCAGCAGGTCGAAATCCACGCCCGGATCCACCGGCCGCTTGCCAAGGTGAATCTCCAGCATCTTGCGGCGGGCCGCCAGGTCGGGCAGGGGGATGTAGACTTTCTCGTCAAACCGGCCGGGCCTCATCACCGCCGGGTCGAGCTGCCAGGGGACATTGGTCGCGCCCATGAACAGCACCGCCTGATCGCCCTTCTTGTCGAAGCCTTCCATGCCCTGGAGTATCTGCGGCACCACCCGCTGCATGACGCTCGATCCCTCATCCTGTCGCGCCGGCACCAGCGACTCGATCTCGTCGATGAAGATGATCGAGCGCTTCTCCTGCTTGGCCGCGTCAAAGAGCTTCTTGACGTTCTGCTCGGCCTCGCCGACCCATTTGCTGAGCAGTTCAGCGGGTGTAACGGTGAAGAACGTCGCGTCGATCTCGCCGGCCGTGGCCTTTGCCAGCATGGTCTTGCCGGTTCCGGGCGGCCCCCACATCAGCACGCCGCCGCCGAGACGCACCCCGAATTTCTTCGCCAGTTCCGGATGTTCGAACGGATAAACCATCTTCAGACGAATGTCCTCCTTCACTCGGTCCAGTCCGGCCACATCGTCGAATCGGATATTCGGTTTCTCCTTGACGATCCACTGGTGAGCCGAGGTGTCGGCCTCCCCCTCGGCGGCCGACTCGCTGCCCGGTCCCATGCGAGTGCGCGATACGCCCGGCTGTTTGCGATTCTCGGACTTCGCCTTCTCGCAATCCTTGGCCAGCTCCAGCAGACGCGCCGCCATCTGCCGCCGGCCTTCCTGCAATTCTTCTCCGGCAGACTGCCGCGCCAGCACCGTCATGGCGCGGGCCGCCTCCAGCAGATAGATGCGCGCCGAGTCCCACTGCCCCGCCCGCCGCGCGTCCAGGCCCTTCTGACGATAGCGTTCAAACGTGTCCCAAGATACCTCGGCCATTTGTCACCCGTTGCTTCTGTTCTTCCGCGTCACGGGATCTTCGCCCGTGTTGCCTCAACATCTCCGCCAATACACGACTTGTGGCCATTCTATGCGAAGGCGGCGATCCGGCCATCCCCGCGCTGGGTAGAATTTCGACCTGCCCGTTATAATGCCGCCCATGCCGCGTAGCCTCGAGTCATCGCTCTTCACCAGGTTGCTTGCCTCGTCCGCCGTGATGATGTCCGTTTGCGGTTGCCGCAGAGGCGGCGAGGGCGAACCGGTTGTCAGTGCCGTCAACGAACAACTCCTGCTCTGGGCCACGGTTCTTGGGGCGGTTGCGGCGATGCCGGCACTCATCGAGTTCCTTATTGAACGGCGCAAACGCAGGGAACGCATCGCACTTTCGCTCGATGATGTCGCGGTGTCCACCCTCAAGCCAAGACTCGCCGGCTTCGATGATCTGCTGGAGGGTATTGCCGACCTCATCGATCGCGCTCGACACCCGGCCGATTACGCGGCCCTCCGCGTCGGCAACGAGATACTCATTCTCGGAAGCCCGCTCTCCGGGAAAAAGATGCTCGCCCAGGTCATCGCGCAGCGGGCGGCCATGGATCGCCTCATTACCGTCTACAACCCCCGCAACACCGATGCTCTCGCCAAGGCTAAGAGCCTTATCGAACGCTATGACGATCAGAAGGTCCTCCTACTTCTCCCAGGCGTCGACCAGGCATTCGCCAAGGAGGACGAGGAGGTTCAGGCCGAACTGGAGGCGCTGATCGAGAGCACCAGCGGCCTGGCCAACGTGCTGGTTATCGGCACGGCCACCGCCATGACCCCCGACAGTGCCCTGGACAACCTTTTTGGCATCAAGCTGCTGTTGCCCGGACCGGTGCTTATTGAATCCAGAAAGCCGGAACTCTCGCCTCGCGCCCGGCGTGTCCTCGAGGCCGTATGCAAGTTCTATCTCGATGAGGCCCGACAGTTTGGCTGCCTTCTCAGCGGGCTTACGACCGAGCAGTTCGAGAGCCGGCTCCTGTCGGCGGCCACCAATGCCGCTGAAATCGAGGACATCGTCACGCTGTGCGAAACTACGGCCCTTCATCGTCGACGCAGCGGCAGGTCCGAGAGGCTCGAGATCACTCCGGACATCCTGGAGATGTCCATCTCACGAGTCATTGTGAATCAAGCGGCCCAGGGACAACCGGTGGACCGTTGACGGATCGGCAAGGGTCTCCGATCACCGCGACACGAGTCGTCCAAGCATGCGAGACAACTCCCTCGC
>CAYSSA010000008.1:34734-39594 GCA_964433485.1 uncultured Tepidisphaeraceae bacterium
GACCGTTGCTGTCGGCATCCGCCCGGCTCGCGGCTCCGCCGAGTGCGGCCGCCAGTTCATCGGCCTGTAACCGACCGTCCCGGTTGGCGTCTGCGGATTCGAATATGATTCTGGCCCACGCGATGCCCGGTCCGGGGTCAAACACATAATGTTCCGGCACCGGCAAGACGGCCGCCAACGCCTCAATCAGTTCTCGTTCTCCACAGGTTCCGCCATTCGCCGCGACCATTGCCTGAAAACGTCGACCCGCTTCGGCAATCGTCGTCGCGACGACCAGTTCGCCTGTTGTCGACGACAAGCCCGTTCGTTGCAGGCCCATCATTGCCGATTGCACCAGGGACTCGCGTCGATGCTCGGCCCATTGGTTTCCCACGAGGCGTTCCATCATCCGTGCCGGCACGAAGCCTTCGCTGCCGCCAATGAGTTGCGCCTGAATCGACTGTGCCCGCCTGTCCAGGAACCGGTCCAGATCGCGCATGCCCGGCAACATGGTCGGCCGGGTCGTCGCCGACGGACCGCCGAGCACGCCTGCCAGATCGGCCACTCGAGCGCGGACCCGGTCCCTGGTGAACACAGTCGCAGCCAGTGTCTTGACGGTCTGTTCATATCGCGACCTGAGCGGCTCCACCGTCAGCATCCGGTCCAGCAGGCGATTGGGTGGAACATGCGGCTGACGCAGACTCAGATTCGCCATGTCGGCCGATCCCGAACCAAACATCAGGCCAAAGCTCAGATTCAGATCCCACGGCACCAGCCGGTATCGCCCGTCGCGCCGGTCCTCATAGAACCAGTAGTTGTGGCCCGTGGTCAGGAAGCTGTCGAGATTGACCGTCAACGCCTGCACGGCGATGAATCGCATGAACTGGTCGAGGTCGATGTAGTCGCCGAGCCGGGCTGAAAACGTCGCATCGTCCGCGAAATGCACCAGCCGGACATACTCAATGAATCGCTCGCGATTCGACTGGCTGATTTGGCCTTTGGGATTGAAGCGATCGGCGTAATGTTCCCATTGCCCGCCCATGTAGGGCAGTCCCCGCACCATCTCGGGCTTGAGCAGCATTCCCTCGTTGTTGCCGAAGTGCCGCGACAGAAACTCGCTATCGACCTGCTCGACGACAACGTACGTCGCCATCGGCGCGCGGTCGTACAGCCCCTCCACGGTCAGGCTGATCCGGGCATACGCGGTCCTCGGCGCCGGCACGCCCGCTTCGCGGAAGACCCAGTATCCCAGCGGCTCGCGCAGCAGCGAGTTGTCCAGGGCGCCCGCGTTCAGGTTCAGTGTCCGCAGTCCATGAAACCGCTGGTCGGGCCACCATCGGTCAATATCGATTTTCAGGGGACGGCCCAGTCCACCCGCCGTCACCGTGTAGGAGTGGTTGCCCTTGAATCGCAGCGCCACCTCAATCGCTGGTTCGCCCGCCGCCTGAAGGGTTCCCTTCACGGTCGTGAACACATGGCCCATTGGGCTGATGACCTGCTTCTCCTCCCGGGCCGGCCCGGTCGTCGGCCGCGTGGCCACGTCCGCGGCATCGGCCGGGTTGCGCGGCAGGAAACGCGGCCTGGCCGCAGGTTGCATCTTCCTCCACGCTTCGGCCGTCAGACAAAGGTGAAGATCCCACACCTTCTCTGTATCGAAGAACCCATCCACCGCCTTCGCGGGCGAGGTTGCCGAGGGCGTTGGCCGTGTGACCGGCTGCGCCGCAACATTGCCGGGCAGTACGATCGCGCAAAATCCGATGAGCATTCCCCGTCGAAACAACACGGATTGCCTTGCCATCTTGGCCATGTCGCCGCTTCCTGGTCCGCTTCCAACGCCGAGTTCACTTGACGGGCAGAACCTGCACGGCGTCGGCCACCACATGCCCCTTTGTGCCTTTGTTCGAGATGATCACCGCCCCCGGCTTTGAAGCATCGAATCTGAACTTGCCCAGGGAGATGAACCCGCCGGGTTGGTCGGGCGCGTTCTTCTCATTGATATGCAACTGTCGTTCTCCGTCGGCCGACACAACCGTTACCGGAATTGCATCCGAGCGGCTGTCGCCGCCGCGGTAGCTGAAGCGCACCTCATACTGGCCGCTCTGCGGGACAGTGAACTCGTATCGCGCGGTCTTTTCCCCCTTCCCCGCGTTCTCGTCGTGAATATACCCTGCGCCGATGAAGCCCGGTGTCACGGACGATTGCTTCCACTGTCCGGTGAGCTTGGCCTTGGGGTCGTCGATGATGATTCCCGGGAGCGTTTTCGGATCGGTTCCAGGCCCGCCACCCTCGCTCGAGCGATGCGGTGGCGCGGGATTGCGAGAGGCTTCCGGCAGAGGGGCGTTCGGGTCCGGTTTGTCATGGACGTTGGTCCGGCGGGCCCGGCCCGGAAGTTCCATCAGTTCCTTCAGTTCGTCAAAGTGCTTCTGGTAGACATCACGCGGCAGGCAGTTGTACTTCACGCAGATCGACGCGGCCTTTCCAACCACTTCGCCCATCATGCCGATTGTGCGCATCACCCGCACGGTGCCCAGCGCGCCGCGATCCACGCTGATGTTCCTGCCGGCCATGAAAAGGTTGGACACGTCCTTGGAATAAAAGCAGCGGTAAGGCACCGGATACCCAGTCTTCTTGTCAACACGGGAATCGAATATCGCCTTGGATATAAAAGGATCTTCGGGGAACTTCGCCTCGAATTGCTCCTTGGGCACATGCAGATCGATGGACCACGTCGTCGGCACGCAGCCGTCCGGGTACTCGACCTTGTTGATGATGTCCTCCCGCGTAAGCACGAGGTCGCCGCGCAGCAGACGCGATTCGCGAGTGCCGCCGATGAACGCGATCCAGTCGAGCCGGGCGTTGACGTGCTTGTCCTTGCCGTCGCCGTTCTTCATGGCGTTGAACGCTCCGTACACCGCCCGCAGGTTCCAGTCGCGCACATACTCCAGGTCGTTGATCGGATGTCGATTGAATCCACCTTCCCAGAACCACTCGCCCTTGCCTCGGTTGGGATAGGGGAAGTCCTTCATTGCCAGCGGCAGCGCCCACGGAGCCTCGGGGAACGTCTGCGGCGACCCCGCCTCAGACCAGACCCACATGTTGCTCATGCCCATGTGTCCCTTCTCGGCCATGTCGAATTCAGCTCCGGCCAGCGCGCCGATCGTGCCGTGGCCGGTGGCGTCCACCACCAATCGGGCGCCAAATCGCATTTCGGTCGATGTTGGGACTTCTCTTGCCAGTATGGCCGCGATCCTCCTGTTCTTCATCTCAACGGCGAACGCCTGCGTGTTCAGGAACAGCGAGATGTTCTTCTCGTTGCGGACGATGGTCTCCTTCTTCCCATCCTCAAACGTCTCGGACGGCCCGGGCGAGCTCTTGGCTCGGTCCGCAAACTCCTCGACAATCTCGCCCAGCCGCGGATACTTGCCGAGCGTGGTTCCGCCCTGCGACCAGACGCGAATTTCCGACGAGCCGTTGCCGCCCAGAACCGGGCGGTCCTGGATTAACGCGACCTTGCAGCCCATCCGCGCAGCCGAAATCGCCGAACCCAGCCCTCCATAGCCGCCGCCGACCACCACCAGATCAAACTCCCCCATCTCGCGCGGCTGCTGGGGAAGTGCCAATACCTGCTTTCGCCATGCCGCCAGGGCCTGTACTCCGGCGGGCGGCGCGTTGTCGCGGGTGAATGCGATCGCGTCGCAGCGCCCTTCAAATCCCGTCAGGTCATGCAGCGCGAGTGTGATCCGCCTTTCGGCAAGGTCCACCGTTCCTCCATCCTGCCAGAACCACTCCGCGCCCTGCGTTCCGAACGTGGTCTCCAGGGGCTTGCCGTTGACCAGAACCTGAAACCGTCCCGGTTGCCCCGGCGCCTTCCATCGCGCAACCCAGTCCTTGGTACGAACATGAACTCGCCATTTTCCGGTCGCCGGCAGTTCCACGGTCGTCGTCGCGTCCTGGACCGGCCGTCCCATGCCATGCGCCAGCAGATAAGGCGAACCCATGATATGGACAAATTGGGTGTCACAGGACCACCCGCCGTAGTCCTTGAACGACTCAGCCTCAACCAGCAGCACACTCTCCGCCGCAAAAGCCAGCGGCGCCAGGAGCATCCAAACAAAGGTGATTGTTGGTGTCTTCATATGCCTGATCATATCATGCATGCCTTGCTGCGCCATCGCATTTGGGTCTGAAGTGTCACCTCTCTGCCGCCAGCGATTATGCCGATCACTTGATGGCATCGTGCGGCGGGAATTGCAAGCACGGTCCTGAACCCGCAGGTGCGTCGTTCATCCTCCTGCGTTATCATTGCTCCCATCATGAAACTCGCCTTTTCCACGAACGCTTATACGCGATTTCCGCTCATCGAAGCCCTGCGAGGCATCCGCAAGGCGGGCTTCGAGGGTGTCGAAATCCTGGCCGATACACCTCACGCCTATCCCGATGACATTAACGGCACGCTGACGGCCGAAGTGCGCGATGAGCTGTCGCGACTGGGGCTTGCCGTCAGCAACATCAACGTCAACTGCTCATTCGGCTACTGGCGACACGCGCCGCCGGAGGCCTATTTCGAGCCGGGGCTCATCAGCCCGAACCCACGACACCGCTCCGACCGCACGCGGCTGATACTCAAGGCTCTGGAATTCGCTCGCGATGTGGGCTCTCGCAACATTTCCATTACCAGCGGCCGGATGCTTGGCGGCATGCCGCCCGTTCCCGCCGCCAGGCAATTCGCCGAATCCATCCGGCCGATTCTCGATCGCGCGGACGCTCTGGGCATCGACGTCGGCATCGAATGTGAGCCGGGGCTGTTTCTGGAATACGTCGCCGAGTTGCGCCAGTGGATCGACCGGCGGCACCACTCCGCTGGACTGGCCGAACAGCACC
>CAYSSA010000009.1:0-3631 GCA_964433485.1 uncultured Tepidisphaeraceae bacterium
CGGGCTTGGGGTCCTGCCCGGTGATGTCGCCCACAGACTTTGCGATCTCGCCGATGTAGCGCAGGAAGATGCTGCGGCGTTCGCCCGCGGCCCGCATCTTCTGGCGGCGGTTGAGATAGGCCTTGAGCTTGCGCCCGCACTCCTTGAGCGCCAGTTCCATCTCGGCGCGGATCTCGTCGTAGTCGGCGATGGCTTCCTTCGACTCGCTCGTAAACGGCACCCAGACCGAGGCCATGTGGATCATGATCACCAGCGGCCCGATCGGCAGGCTGCCGCGCGGCTGGGAAAGGTTGTAGTTCTTCCAGCCGGTTTCGCTGACGGCTTTGAAGCTGCTGCATGCACTCTGCTGGAAAAGGAGCGGAACGCGGTTGGCGAAGCGGATGACACGGGCGGTATCGTCGGCCGGAAGCTCGCCGCCGAAGGCAATGGCCGCCTCGATCTGGAACGGCCGGCCGCGATAGACGTCGGGGTCGCGCGAACTGGCCGCATAGAACTCGGCTTTGACGCCCTTGAGCATGCCGGCCAGCAGTTGCCTGACGCCGATCGGGGCGAGGCAGTCGGTCGGCGGCGGCGGCAGCTTGGCCTCCTGAAATTCCTTGAACAGTTTCTCCGCCAGCGGCGGGTCAATGTCAGAACACTTGGTCCGCGAATGCACGCCGATGGCCTCGCAGAATTCGCCGGCCCGCTGTGGGCTGATCCGGCAGAATTTCTCCTGAAGGAAGTTGTAGAGGGTGCCGGTCTTGTTGAACGCCTCGTAGTCCTTGAGCATCTGCAACAGCGTGCCGAGCTCGATACCCTTGGGGTGAGGTTGAATCTCGCGTGTTTCGGGAGGCAACTGATCGGTTCCGCGAGGGAAGAAGATGATGCCGTCTTTCTCCGTGGTGGTGATAGTGGGATCAACGCCGTTGGGCGCGGTGACCGGCACGGAGGACGCGGCCGATGACTCGACCTCGGCGCCTGGCGTTGGCGTCGCCGGCGCCTTGAGCGGCAGTTGCTCCTCCTGTTCGTCCGCGCTGACGCGCGTCGGCGGCACGAAGGTGATCCGGGCGTGCGGATTCGCGATCGCCGTCAATTCCAGAAACTCGTCAACGCTGGCACGGCCCTTCTGATAGCGTCCCTCCAGCTCGATGCTCACACTGGTTCCGGTGATGTAATCCTCCGGGTGAAGGAATCCGGGGTCGCGCGTACCGGGGCTTAATGTCTTGAATCTCGCCGGCGGAAAGTCTTCGGTCTCCGCATCCACCGTCACCTCGGCCCGGTTGGTCTTGGTGTTCATCGCGAGTTCGATGTGATGGGCCGGCTTCCTGGCGCTGGGCCGGGTGTGGATGACCATCGGCTTGCCCGTGGTGATCAGACCGTACATGCCGGCCGCCGAGATGCCGATGCCCTGCTGGCCGCGCGACATCTTCAGCCGGTGGAACTTGCTTCCGAACAACAACCGACCGAAGACGTTCTCCACCTGGCGACGGACAATGCCCGGACCATTGTCGATAACCGTGACCCGATAGCGCGACTGCTTGGCCGTGGCCGGGCGGTCGGGCTGAAGGTCCTCGATGATCACGGTGACGTTGGCCAGGATCCCGGCCTCCTCGCAGGCATCGAGCGAGTTGTCCACGGCCTCTTTCACCGTGGTCAGCAGCGCTTTGCGCGGATTGTCAAAGCCCAGCAGATGGCGGTTCTTGGCGAAGAACTCGCTGACAGAGATGTCCTTCTGCCTGGCAGCCATTGATTCCGCGGTTTCGCGGCGGGGTATTTCACGTTTCACGGGAGTAATCTTAAGCACCGGAGGCGGTCCGGCCTCTTCCTCTCTGACAAGGGACATGAAAAGGGTCTCTTTCTTAGGAGTGGCGACCTGGGGAATACTCTGTGCCGTGGCTGACTGTCCCATCCGTGGGTTCCTCCTGCACAAGCCGGTCTCCAAAGCGGAAAACGGCGTATTCACACTCTATCGGCCGTCCATGACGGTTTTCTTTTGCCGCACCGGCATGATCCGCACCATACGGAGCAATCAACGAAAAACCATACCACAAACCCGTCAGGTGCGGAAGCGTGTCCGGTCACCTACCAAACAACACAATCCTGAATGGCGATTCCGCGCTATTTCGCGGGCAACTTGCGGATGGCGGCTTTGTCCGCAGGAAGTTCGTCGGGCGTGGGCGCAGGCAGCGTCACCGTGCCGGTGGCCGCCCATTCAGCACCTCTAGCAAGGGTAATCTGGAAGCCCAGGCCCGACATTGAACGGGTGTCGTGACCAAGGACGGTATGGAATACCCGACCTTTCCCATAGGAGATCGTCATAAGGATGGGCTCATGCTCGTTCGTGCCGCCTTTGCCGGGGGCGGAGAATGCCGTTGCCAGGACCGTGAGGTTCCTGGCCGGGCCGCGCATTTTGGCGTAGAGTTCATCACTGGCGTGCATCCACCTGGTCGGCAGCCCCTTCATGATCGGATGATTCGGCTCGCGGGTCTCCACGACAAACTCATGGTTGGCACCGTGTGTGCCACCAGCGCCGGGGGTGGTGTCGAAAACGATCTTGCCATCGCGGTAGCGTACCATGGGACCGGATTTCTCATTACGGCCGCCCCAGCCGCCGACACCGATCATTTCGTTGTATTCCGACCAGTTGCCGAAGGAATTGTCGGCCGCATGGACGATCACCAATCCTCCGCCGTTGGCAACGTATTTGACAAAGTCGGCTTTGACCTCGGCCGGCCAATCCTGGCCGTTGTAGTTTGACACAACGACGGCGTAATCTGCGAACCTGGGTCGCCAGGCCTTCCATTCGTCGGCCGGGGCCTTGGCGGCGGGGGACGACACCACATCCACCGTGAACCGGCCGGATTCTTCGAGAATCGCTTTCAGGGCCGGCTGGCAGCTTTTCCAGTCATGGTTGTTCTGCCCATCGAGCAGCATGGCTTTGAGCTTCTCGGCCGCATTCAGGGGTAAGGCCAGAGAACAGATGCCGATCAGGATGATGAACGTGTGTCGCATAGTGAAATCTCCATAAATGCTACCATCGAGGCGACCGGGCGTGGCGATGCCGGCAAAGCGGTTCGGCGTCAGGCGAAATAGTTCTGGCATCTTCGCTGTCTATGCAAGTATGATGCCCCGAGAGGATTTCACCATGAGATTCATCGCCTGTTTTCTGACCGCGGTGCTGGTTGCCCCGGCCACCTCCGCCCAGCAGAATAACAATAACAACAATAACAATCAGGCTCAGGCCTTTGGCATTTTTGTTGACCCCGAGGGCCAGCTTATCCGGAACGTGCAGGATCAGCGAGCCGAGTTGGCTCGACTTCAGCGCAATCCCAAGGCCGGACCTGTTGAATTGGGGGCGGTTTCGCTGGCAAGATTGCTGACTGCGGCGCAGGAAGCGTTTGCCCAAGGCCGATCACTACCGGACGATGTCCGCTTTCTGCACGGACTGGTGCAGGTTCGCTATTTGATTGTCGATCCCCAACAACAGGATATTCTGCTGGCCGGACCCATGGAGCCCTGGGATGCGGCCAATCCGATTCAGCCGCGTGGCAAGCAGAGCGGGCGGCCGGTGGTGCAATTCGACGATCTGGTTGTGGCGTTGCGTAATGGCGTGGCGCGGCGAGCGGCGATGTTCGGTTGTTCCATTGACCCG
>CAYSSA010000009.1:3641-6178 GCA_964433485.1 uncultured Tepidisphaeraceae bacterium
TGGACAAAGGACTGGCGGCCCTGAGGGAGAACCCCGGTGCGACACGTGCACAACTGGCGGCGGCCGTGGCTCAGAAACTTGGGCCCCAGCCCGTGCGGTTCTTTGGTGTATCGCCCGACACGCGTATCGCTTTTATTTGTGTGGCGGCCGATTATCAGCTCAAACACTACACGCTGGGGCTCGAAGCGGTACCGGTGCCTGGCGCGGGGATTCCGGTGGACAATACGCGTGCGGCGGGCAACGGTTTCTGGTTCGAGGCGGCCTATGAACCGCTGCTGGTTTCGCCTGACGGCAACATTTACGGCATTCGCGGACCGCGGTTGCAAGTCAAAGCCGGGGCGCTGCCCTTTGACCCCCGCGGGGCCACAGAACGGGCGATCGCCTGGGCACGGACCGTGTCGGCGAACATGGACCGCCTGACAACCGCCATGCCAATCTTTGCCGATGTGCAGAACTTCGCTGATCTGTCGCTTGTCGCCAGCCTCATCCGCCAGGACAAGCTTGATAAGAAATCGGGCCTGAGCCTGTCATGGGTATTGGACTCGAGGGCATATAAGCCTGCCAAAGTCGCCACACCGCGCACGGCCCAGGTGCTGACCAATTACGCCAACGGGAGCCTGGTTGCCGGAGGAGTGCAGCTCTCGACCGATAGCTATGCCGATCCTGGCAACCGCGAATCAGAACGCAAGTCCGAACTCGACCCCGCCCGTCACCTGCCGACCCCACGATGAGCATGCCCCTGCCGGGTCGTTCATCGGGCTTATTCCGTTTTGGAGCCGCCCGCTCCAAACCGGCGGAACAACTTTGATGTTCGCGACTCTGCCCTCGGCCCGAGAGGTGGAGCTCTCTGCGTACTATTCAGCCTGCTTAACCGGCCTTATACTGCGGGCATGATTCCTCCGTTCGTCCGACCCAACATCCGCGTCATGGCCGGCTACACGCCCGGCGAGCAGCCGGGAGCGGCTGAGCGAGTTGTGAAACTCAACACCAATGAGAATCCTTATCCACCCAGCCCGAAGGTGATGGAGGCCCTGGCCCAGATTCATCCGGATATGCTGCGGAAATACCCAAATCCAACGGCCGACGCCTTCCGCGAAGCGGCAGCGGGTGTTCTGGGATTGACGCGTGACCATATCATTGCCGGCAACGGCAGTGACGACATTCTCTCGATCGCCGTACGGACGTTTCTTGGCCCGGCCGACCTGCTGGCGTTTCCGGATCCGACCTATTCGCTCTATCCGGTATTGGCCGACATCAGCGAAGTCGAGTCCGTCGGCATTCCCTGGGAACAGGACTTTGCGCTTCCTGTGGAGGGGCTGCTCAAGACTCATGCGCAGGGCATTTTTCTGGCCAATCCGAACGCCCCAACGGGGCACCTGATCCCCATCGACCAGATCCGGCTTCTGGCAGGGAACTACTCCGGTCTGCTCCTGGTGGATGAGGCCTACTGCGATTTCGCCGGTGAAACGGCCGTGGGACTCGTCAAGGATCACGCAAACGTCATCATTTCTCGCACCTTCAGCAAAGGCTATTCGATGGCCGGGGTGCGCTTTGGCTACGCCATCGCCCAGCCGGACATCATCGCACAAATGATGAAGGTGAAGGACAGCTATAACTGCGATGCGGTGGCAATCGCGGTCGCGACGGCCGCCATTCTCGATCAGGACTACGCCCGGCGGACCTGGGAGAAGGTACGGGCCGAGCGAGAGCGGATGACGTCGGAACTGACAAAGCTCGGCTGGAAGGTCGTTCCCAGCCGGGCCAACTTCGTCCTGGCCACGGTTCCGGACGGCGACGGCAACTCGGCCTACCTGAAACTCAAGCAGCGGGGCATCCTCGTCCGATTCTTCGATAAGCCGGGTCTGCGCGACAAATTGCGCATCACCATCGGAACGCCGGAAGACAATGATGTGTTGTTGTCAGTGGTCCGTGGTCAGTAGCCCGCAGCGAGTTGTCGCTGTGTCTGCCGCTGACGACCGATTACTGAAAAACACCTGCTCACTACTGACCACCGAACACGGACCAAGAATGGCAAAACAAACCTCAACAGATCGTGTCGCGGAAGTCTCACGCCGGACAAAGGAGACTCGGATCGACCTTCGCATCAATCTCGACGGGCAGGGCAAAGCCTCCGTCGAGACCGGGGTGGGGTTTTTCAATCACATGCTCGACCTGCTCGCCCGGCACAGCCTCATCGACATTGACGTGCATGCCGAAGGCGATCTCGACGTGGATTCGCACCACACCGTGGAGGACGTCGGCATCGTTCTTGGCCAGGCCATCGAGAAGGCCGTCGGCGACAAGAAGGGCATCAACCGCTACGGCTGGGCCATTGTCCCCATGGACGAAAGCCTCGCCCAGGTCGCCGTCGATCTTTCGGGACGCCCGGCGTTCGTGTTCAATGTCCCCTTCAAAGGCCCCAAAATCGGCAATTTCGACGTCGAACTCGTCGAGGAATTCTTCAAGGCGCTGGCGACGAACGCGAAGATGAACCTGCACATCACCGTGGATCGGAAGAGCACACGTCTGAATCCGTC
>CAYSSA010000009.1:6188-8481 GCA_964433485.1 uncultured Tepidisphaeraceae bacterium
ACCATCACATGGCCGAGGCGGCATTCAAGGCCGTGGCCAGGGCCCTGCGCCAGGCGACCGCACACGATCCGCGCAACCCCGACGTTCCAAGCACCAAGGGAACCCTGAACCAGTAGGCTCCCCCGGCCGGGATTGTCGATGCCGGAGCGTCCGGGGATTCAATCCAACGCCGCCTTTTCAGCAGCGTACAATGAAGCAAGCCGGGCGGCGTGGCGTCACGCCTGCCGGCCAGGAACCCGCATCCAGGATACGACCATGAATCACGCTCCTCTGTCCCGTCGCAGTGTCCTCCTTGCCGCCACTGCGGCTGCGGGCGCGCCGGCGGTGGCGGCCGTCGGCCAGAACCAGCCCGCCTCCGGTCCCTACGTGTTCTGCCTCAACGGGGCGACGATCATGGGACAGAAACTGCCGATCGCAAAACAGATCGAGGTGGCCGCCAAAGCCGGATACAACGCCATCGAGCCATGGATCGGACATGTCAATGACCACGTCAAGGCCGGTGGCGCCCTGGCTGACCTGCGTAAGCAGATCGCGGACGCCGGGCTCACGGTCGAAGGGGCCATCGGTTTTGCGAAATGGATCGTGGACGATGAGGCGGAACGAGCCAAGGGTCTGGAGGATGCCCGCCGGGACATGGACACCGTGGCGCAGATCGGCGGCAAGCGCATGGCGGCCCCGGCCTCCGGCGCCACCGACAAGGCGCTGGACCTGAAGAAGGTCGCCGAACGCTATCGCGCCCTGGCCGAACTTGGCGACAAGATGGGCGTCGTGCCGCTGCTGGAAGTCTGGGGGTTTTCCAGGACCCTGACACGGCTGTCGGACTGCACTTATGTGGCCATCGAAAGCCGTCATCCCAGGGCGGCGGTATTGCCGGACATTTATCATCTGTACAAAGGCGAAAGCGGCGTCGAGGGTCTCTCGGCACTGAGCCGCATCGCCTGCCCGATGCTGCACATGAACGACTATCCCGGCGGCATGGAACCGGCGAAGATCAAGGATGAGCATCGCGTCTATCCAGGCGACGGCATCGCTCCCATCAAGAAGGCCCTGAGCGCCATGGCGACCGCCGGAACGCCGATCATTCTGTCGCTGGAGTTGTTCAACCGCGAGTACTGGAAGCTGGATGCGTTGGAATGCGCCAAACGCGGTCTGGAAAAGATGAAGGCCTCCGCGCTAGGTTGATCCGGCGGCATCCGGCGGCAAACCGTGGCCCGTTCACGCCTCGCCGACTTGCGGAAGCAAGCGATCCAGGGCCTTGGCCGAACACAACACCCCCGGCATTCCGGCACCCGGGTGGGTTCCGGCACCGACGAAGAAGAGGTTCTCGATGTCCTCGCTGCGGTTGTGGAAGCGAAACCATGCCGACTGGTTGAAAGTCGGCTGGATCGAAAAACCGGTGCCGTGCAGCGAGAGCAGCTGGTCCCGGTAAAACTCCGGGGTCACAAACGACTCTTCGCAGATGCACTGGCTCAGTCCCGGCAGAATGACCCGATCCAGGTATCGCACCAGCATGTCTCGATACCGAGGGCCCATCGTCTTCCAATCCGTCGTCCCCTGCAGGTTGGGCACAGGACAGAGCACGTAGAACGCTTCGCATCCCTCCGGCGACAGGGAAGGATCGGTCGCCGTCGGACGATGCAGATACACCGATACATCTTCCATCTCCAGCGTCTTGTCGTCGAACATCTCGCGAAGCAACTCGCGGTAGCGGCGGCCGAAGATGATCGTGTGATGCCGCACCTCCGGATACTTGCGCCGCGTGCCGAAATAGAGCACGAACAGCCCCATGGAGTACTTCAGCCGCTCCAGTCGCCGGTCGGTCCACTTGCGACGATGACGCGGGTTGACCATGTGCTTGTACGTGAACGGGGCGTCGGAATTGCAGACCACGACATCGGCCGGCAGCATTGCGCCGTCGGCAAGCCGCACTGCCTGAGCTCGACCGCCGTCAACAAGAATCTCCTTGACCTCGACGCCAAACCGCATCTCAACGCCCTGCTCGCGCAGCAGCCTGACCAGGCCGGCAACAATCGCACCCGTGCCGCCCATGGCAAAATGCACACCCCACTCGCGCTCCAGGTAGTGGATCAGCGTGTAGATGCTGGTGGTGCTGAACGGATTGCCTCCGACCAGCAACGGGTGAAACGAGAATACCCGGCGCAGTTTGTCATTGCGGATGAACCTGCAGGCCAGTTGCCAGACTGTCCGCCACGCGCCCAGCCGCAGCATCTGCGGCGTCACCCGAAGCATGGACCAGAGCGTCAGAAACGGCCGGTCGCCCAGTTCCAGAAAT
>CAYSSA010000009.1:8530-8777 GCA_964433485.1 uncultured Tepidisphaeraceae bacterium
GCAGTCGGCCGGTTCGAACTTGCGAATCTGCGCCAGCGTCTGTTCGATGGTTCCGCCGTAGTCAAAGGTCGAGCCATCGGCGAACTGAATCCGATACCAGGGATAAAGCGGCACAAATTGAATGTACTGGTCGCGACTCCTGCCAAACAGAGCAAACAGTTCATCGAAAAGGAATGGAGCGGTGACGACGGTCGGGCCGGCATCAAAGACGAAGCCGTTCCTTCGGAACACGCAGGCGCGTCCGCCG
>CAYSSA010000009.1:8805-10223 GCA_964433485.1 uncultured Tepidisphaeraceae bacterium
ACCGCGAGCCCGCAGCCTCGCGGCCGCGGCCAGTCCACCAAATCCGGCGCCGATGACGATGGCGTGGGGCATCATTACACCGGCGGATTGGGCGGGGTTTCGGGAGCTGGCGCCGCGGGGGCGGCATCGGCCTGGGCGGCCGGTACGGAAGTCGCCGCCGGTGCAGCTTCCATGGCCGGGGTGCTTGGCGCCACGCCCGAGGTCTGCGCCGCGGGACGGTCGATGAAATCCTCTTCGCTCTCCTCAATGAACACGTCATCCATTTCCGTCGCGTCGACATCCTTGCGCAACAGGTAATAGATGATGGTGTTCGAGCAGAAATAGAAGCTGACCGCGAAGGCGCCCAGCACAAATACGATCAGGTGCATCCAGCACTGCACCAGGAACGCCGCGGCAGAACCGGCCGACGTCAGCGGCAGCGTGCTCAGACTGGAAGTGAACGAACCCAGTTCCGGGCGAGGCCAGATCACGTTCCAGAGGTTCTCCAGGTTGCCGGCCTCGCGAGCGACGAACAGGCCGACCGAGAAATGCGTGGCCACCAGCACCAGCCAGATCACCACTCGCACGAACAGATAACAGACCGATCCATAAGCCACGCTGACCAGGGAATAGAAAAGCATCTTCCATGGCCTGGCAAAGACATAGGAGAATGAGCGGCTGATGGCATCAAAGCTGTCGGATCCCTCCACGGCGATGGTGGGATACATCAGGTTGAACCCGCCCGCCGCCCCGAGGATCACCAGGGCAATGACGAATCCGCCCACCAGAGCCAGGATCAACCCCAAAGCCACCACAATCTCGCCCAGCCAGGGAATCAGCATCAGCAGACCCGCCACAATCGCGATCGCCAGCCCGATGGCCGTGACAATGCCAATAGGGATAAGCGGCGCCGAGAAAAAGCTGAGGAACTTGTGAATTGCGAACTCAAGCCCCTGCCTGAACGAGAGTTTCCGGCCTTCATCCGCAACATGC
This sequence comes from uncultured Tepidisphaeraceae bacterium, assembly GCA_964433485.1. Classification (GTDB taxonomy): domain Bacteria; phylum Planctomycetota; class Phycisphaerae; order Tepidisphaerales; family Tepidisphaeraceae; genus JANYKD01. Next base: position 9,778 of record CAYSSA010000009.1, read on the forward strand.
ACGGCGGCAATACGCGCGATGGCCCCGCCGCACAGGGACCAGACAGCCAGGAACAGCGCGCCGTAAAGTATGAAATAAATCGTGTGATGCCGCACCGCCCAGGCTGGCGCGACGGTGAAGTAACGCACCAGGCAGACGATGACACCAGGTGCTTCCCGGCTCTGACCTATGCCGCCCGACCAGTTGTTTGCAATGACCGCGTTGGTGATGCCACCGAGTTGGATGGCCTGGTAGTGGAAAAAGGCGCGGAACAGCCCCTGGCCCTGATTGGCCTCGATGATGTCCATCCGCTCTTCCGCTTCACGGTAGGCTTCGCGTATCCGGTCGGCACGAGCCTTATCGATGGCCGCCACAGCCTTTTCGCGTGTTCGTCGTTCATCCTCGAGCGTCCGCTTGGTCTCGCCGAGCTTTTTGCACGCGGCCTGGTAGTCCTCTTCGGCTTTCTT
>CAYSSA010000009.1:10234-14729 GCA_964433485.1 uncultured Tepidisphaeraceae bacterium
AGCGTGCGCCTCATTCGCCCGGCGCACATCATCGGCCAGCCACGACTTGTACCAGAACTTCAGCGCCGAGGCGTAGCGCCCTCGCTCCGCGGCCTCCGTCGCCCGCTCGAGATCGGTGATCTCGGCCATCTGTTCACCGGGCTTGACCTTCTTCAACTCCAGAAGCTGCCTGGCATAAGCCACTGCGCACTTGCGACGGGCCGCCTGCTTGGCTTCAACAAACGCCCTGCCCGAAGGCGCATCGTTATAAGCCTGAATTTCACCCGGCAACGCGCGGTATTGCGTGGGCCAGACCGCGTCGAACACCAGACCACCACAATAGAGCGCGATCAGCGCCACAAGGGCCAGACCGATCTTGGACAACTGCACGGAAATCCGAAACGCCCGAAATAGATGTGTAAATGGAAACAATTCACGCCAGTTGATCCCACGAATCACCTGTTGCTGCTCGGACATGAGGAATGTCTCCTTTCCCAAAGGGGATTGACCGTCGACCATTATAGACGCTGAGCCTCGCCGGCTAAAGGGAGCGCGATGCCAGACCGCGCCGTTTCTTTACCGGACGCGCCACACCCCGGCTGCGGCCGGGATTCTCCGAATGCCCCAGCCGGCACAAAGACGCGGACACGGCGCCGCCCCGAATCTCATCCGTGCCTGCGCGCTTTCATCGCCGTGCCGCCCGGTTTCGGCTGGTTACGGCGGGTTGTCCGACGCAAGTATGGAACGGACCCTTGCGTTTACCGGCATCTCGCGTAAAAGAACGGCGTGCCTGATCTATCCATCAATCTTGCCGGTTTGCGGCTGGCCAACCCGACCATGACCTGCTCGGGAACCTGCGGTTATGCCCTTGAGTACGCCAACTATACCGACCTGTCGCGTTTCGGGGCATTCGTCACCAAGTCGATCACCCGCGCGGAGCGCGAGGGCACCCCCCCGGCGCGAATCGTCGAGGTGCGCGCGGCCATGCTCAACGCCATCGGACTGGCCAATGTGGGCCTCAAACGGTTCCTCGCTGAAAAGGTCCCCCAGCTTCAGCGAATGCCCTGCCCCGTCATCGTCAACGTCGCCGGACACAGCCTTGATGATTACGTCGAGACTTGTGCGGCTATGAACGGCATCGATTGCGTCCGCGCCGTCGAACTCAACGTCTCCTGCCCGAACGTGAAGGACGGCCTGACCTTCGGCACACACCCCGGCCGCCTGAAGGAATTGACGGCCCAGGTCAAGAAAGCCCTGCCTTCCAAGCCGCTGATCGTGAAACTGTCGCCGAACGTGGAAGACATCACGGCCACGGCGCGCGGCGCCGTTGAAGGCGGCGCGGAGGTGCTTTCGCTCGTCAACACCTTCACCGCCATGGCCATTGACATCTGGAAGAGGCGGCCGAGGCTTGCGAACGTCACCGGCGGTCTTTCCGGCCCCGCGATCAAGCCCATTGCCCTGCACATGGTCAGCCGTGTGTATCGGCAGGTCGCCAGGCCCGCGGGTGTTCCGATCATCGGCATGGGCGGCATTCAGTTCTGGAGCGACGCCGTCGAGTTCCTTCTGGCCGGCGCCACCGGCCTGGCTATCGGCACCTCGCTGTTTGTCGATCCGAACACCCCGGTAACTATCTGCCAGGGAGTTGAACAGTACATGCACAAAATGGGGATCGAGAGACTGAGCGAGCTGGTGGGCGCTCTCCAGCTTTAGGCAAGCGGCCCGATACGCCAGGATTCAGCTTCCATGCAGACGTTCTGCATCACAACTCTGGGCTGCAAGGTCAACCAGTACGAAAGCGAGCAGATCGCCGCCGTGCTGCGGAGACGCGGGCTGTCCGCGGTGGACCATCCGGCGGATGCCGACCTGCGAATCGTCAACACCTGCTCGGTTACTGTGGATGCGGCCAGCCAGAGCCGCCAGTCCGTCCGTCGCGCGACCCGACTGCCGGTATTGGCCACCGATGGAACAGATATGGAGAATGCCCTGGCTACCCAGCAACCAACCGTCGTCGTGGGTTGCTGGGCGACCAGCAACCGAGCCGACGCCACGAGCATTCCCGGAGTCGCCGCGGTCATCGGTCACAACGAGGACGTGGCCGGACGGCTTGACGCCCTGCTGGACCAATGGCTGGGAGAAGTCAAAGGTTGCACGGATCGGTCCGGGCTGACGGACCATAAGGGGATCGGGACCGCGCGGCTGCCATTGCTTCACGATCGGCAGAGCCATCGACAGCGAGCCCTGCTGAAGATCCAGGATGGCTGCGATGCGCGCTGTACTTATTGCATTATCCCACGGTTGCGAAGCCGGCTCTGGAGCAAGTCCGTCGATGATGTGGTGGACGAGGCGCGCCGTCTGGTCTGCTCCGGTCACACGGAGATCGTGCTTACGGGGATATTCCTCAGCGCCTATGGTCGGACCACCGCCATCCGTCACCGGGCGGACGAATCGTCGCCTCTTGCCGATCTGATCGAGTCGCTTTGCACCCGGGTCGATGGTTTGCATCGCCTGCGGCTGTCAAGCCTCGAACCCGGCGATGTGACACAATCCTTGTTGGCCACGTTGCGCCGACACCGGCAGATCACCCCCCATTTTCATCTGCCGCTGCAGAGCGGATCGGATACCGTGCTGCGACGGATGAACCGACAGTATCGTCGGGATGATTACCTTCGCATGATTGAGCTGGTCCGCAACGCATTTGACCGGCCGGCCTTCACCACCGATGTCATCGTCGGCTTCCCGGGGGAGACGGAGGCGGAATTTGAACGTACTTTGGAGGTCGTCGATCGCGCCCGTTTCATCCAGATTCATGCGTTTCCCTTCTCGCCGCGACCGGGGACCGCGGCCGTCCGCTGGGCACGGGACTCCGCGCGCGGGGATGTGGCAAGACGACGAGTGGACCGACTGGTCGAGAAGGCGGCGGCCGCATCACTGGAGTTCCGAGAACAGTTCGTCGGCCATGTGGTGGGCGTGACAGTCGAACCTGGAGATGGCGAGCTGCGTTCAGGACGTTGCGAACGGTTTTTCCCTGTGTGCTTTCCTGGCGGCGGTCTGCCGGCGGGGCAATGCGTACCCGTCCGGATCGATCGCGTCACGCCAAAGGGAACTTACGGCACGCTCCTGGAAAGGCGGGTGTCATGATTGCGGTGGTTCAGAGAGTCAGCTCCGGGCGAGTTGAAGTCGGCGGTGCGAAGGTCGGTGAGATTGGGCAGGGCATGGTCGTCCTGCTTTCAGTGCATCGCGATGACACCGACGAGGATGTCGCCTGGATGGCGGGCAAGCTCACCTCGCTGAGAATCTTCCGCAACGGCGACAAGCACTTCGATATCGATGTGAAGGAGGCGGCGGGCGCTATTCTGCTGGTGAGCAATTTCACCGTCTCGGCCGCAACCCGACGCGGCCGCCGGCCAAGTTTCGACGGCGCCGCCGGCGGCGAGAAAGGGCGGCAGCTCTTTGACGCCCTGGTCGCGGCGGTTCGCTCCGCAGGGGTGCCGGCGGCAACGGGACAATTCGGCGCTGACATGCTGGTGACGCTGGCCAACGACGGTCCGGCCACCTTCATTGTGGATTCGCGGGCGGAGTGAACAACCCCACCTTGCTGAAGACCTCCGTCAGTTGTTCAATGCTGGGTATCGGGCCGGATACAACGGCGGTGGCGAACAACAGCTTCGGAAGTTGCCCCTGGCCCACGGCATTGTAGATCGACAGGGCTTCGTTGTGCCGTTTGGCCATCCACGGATCGTCGATCGCGGCCCGCAGCTTCTCAGGACCGCCCACAAGCAATTCGGCCTTGGTTCTGACCAGATCCAGGGCCCACGGCCTGATCGGCTCGAAAAGCCATTCGTCCATTTCCGCAAATCGGTCGGGGGCGGCGCGAAACACCGCCATCGCGTATCGGGAGTAGACACAGGCGTCGCGGTGTTCCGGTGGAGTGGCCTGGACCATGGGGTTGCAGGTCTTGTCCATCGGGACCGGCATCATGAGGATGGCCAGATCCTCGGGCCGTTCGGCCATAACCTTCAACAAGAGTTTGTGCAAGTCGCGGCAGAAGTGACACGTGTAATCGAACTGGTCGATGATGATGTTGCGGGCATCGCGGCTGCCCAACACGGGCCAGAGGTGTGAGCTGAGCGAAATCTTGCCGCCGACGACGTGAATCCGGCGCTGCGCCACCGGCTGGGCAGGCTGCGCGATGGGAGGATCGCCTTTCTGTGGCGCTGGCGGCGTCAAGTCCGATGGCGGGGGACCGGCCGCCAGATTGACGGGTGAAACCGGGACTGCGGGCGCTGCATCGACGGGATCGGGCGGCGGGGATGCCGCAGTCGCATCCGCCGCACCGGTTGCCTGGACGATGGCGTACATCCGGGGCACGATAACTATCTGGCCGAGGATGAACGCCACGAGCAATGCCGCCGCCGATATGAAGATCCCCGCATGTTGTGTCGCCGGCGGGCAATACGAGAGGCTGGCCAGCGACGCAATAAGAGCCGCCACATGGGCGATCATGCAATAGCGGCAG
>CAYSSA010000009.1:14739-15835 GCA_964433485.1 uncultured Tepidisphaeraceae bacterium
AACTTGCGAATGACGATGGCTTGCAGAGCAATAAACCAGACGGCGCCGCCACCGGCCAGGAGCGAGCAGAATGCGAGTGAGGCGGCGGACCGCTGGACCATCGGAGGTTGCGACACTCCGGCCAATGGTGGCTGCTGACCAGATACCGCCAGCAAGACCGCAGCCGCCAGCATGGCCAGATAGACCGCCGCGCCCGGAAGGGTCGCCGGAACGGGCCCAAGCCGCGACCAGCGGCTGGTGGTCACTTCGTCGCAGGAGGAACCGGGCCCGCATCCAGGCAAAGACTTGCCCGAGAGCGCAGACTTAAGCAAAGCCAGCGTTGAAGCCAGCGATACAAACGACATGGCCGCAATCAGCGATGGCAAGGAAAAGAGGTGTTCCACGCGGGCCGATTGTAGCCGCGACGGTTCATCGCGGCCACAGTTTGGGTGGACCCGGACACGGTGGCCGCGCTGCCTGGGACCGCCGGCGCCCTTTCAGCAGGGCTGTGCCGGCTTTACTTGGGACTTGAGCGTTGTATAGTCGGGGCGAGTATGATGGAAGCCACAAGCCCACAGACTGCCAACGGCGAATCGTATCTGGCTGATTCGACGATCCTGATCGTCGACGACAATCTCCAGAATGTCGAATTGCTTCAGGCGTTCCTCGAGGCATTGCCCGTGAAAGTGGTGACGGCGGTGGACGGGGTTGACGGGCTGGAGAAGGTGGCCCGGTACAATCCGGATCTGATTCTGCTGGACATCATGATGCCCAGGATGTCGGGATTTCAGGTATGCCGCAAGCTCAAGAGCGATCCCAAGACGCGGGACATCCAGATTCTGATGGTGACGGCGTTGAACGAACTGGGGGATATCGATCAGGCCAATGATTGCGGGACCGACGATTTCATCAGTAAACCCGTGAACAAGTTCGAGTTGTTGACAAGGGTGCGCAGCCTGTTGCGAGTGCGACACCTCAAGGGAGAACTGGAGCGGGCGCTCTCTTATCTCAACGAGGTGGATCACGAAGACGAGAGCGGGACCGAAGCGCCGTGATAATGCGGCCCGTGGGAGGAAAGGGAGCGCTTGCATGTACGATGCATCCAAGAGCATTGCGG
>CAYSSA010000009.1:15845-33127 GCA_964433485.1 uncultured Tepidisphaeraceae bacterium
AGTTGCCGGGATTGGCGGAGTTTCTGGACGCGACCGCCGCCCGACAACCGACCCCGGGAGGCGGTTCGGTGGCCGCTCTGGTGGGTGCGCTGGCCACTTCGCTCGGGGAAATGGTCCTCAATTACAGCCTGAACAAGAAAGGGCTGGAGGCATTCGCCGATGAATTCCGTCCGGCATTGGCTGAACTGACGCGCGCCCGGCAGTTGCTGCTGGAACTGGTCGTAGAGGACCAGGCGGCCTACGAAGCGCTCGTGGAGGCCAGGCGGCTTCCGGCCGACGCCCCGGATCGTCAGGGAAAACTGGACGCGGCGCTGCTGATGGCCCTGCGCGTTCCCGAGTCGATCGCGGCCACTGGTGTCTGTGTGCTGGAGCGCTGCGACCGGCTGGTGAGCATGGTGAACTTCCACTTGCTGGGGGACCTGGCGGTGTGCGCTGATCTGTCGATGGCAAGCATTCGCTGCGCGATCTACAACGTGCGCATCAACAGCGAGATGCTTCAGGACGCCGAGGACCGTCGCCGTTTCGAGACCGCGGTCGGCCAGATCCTCACCCGCGCCCTGTCGCTGATCCAGAACACCGCCCCGAGAATCTGGGAAAGACATGCGCACGGGGTATGAGTCGGGCCAGATGCCGCTAGAATGTTTCTGGTCCATAGCAGGAGGTTGTTTTGGGCACGGTTGCTGCATCGAAACCCGCCGCGGGCGGGGGTTATGAGGTCGCTCGGCCTGGCGGGCAGTGCGGGGTTTGCCAGGCGGCCATTGCGCCGGATACGAAGTTCATGGCGGCCCTTTCGGAAACGTCCACGGGATTTGTGCGGACGGACTGCTGCGCGACTTGTTGGGACAAGTTCGACCGCCGCGAAGTCGTCGCGCATTGGCAGACGGTCATGCCCCGGCCGGAACAGAAAAAGAAGCTCTTTGTCGATGACAACGTGCTGTGCGAACTTTTCGAGCGGCTGGCGGATGTGTCTGAGCCGGCGAAGATCAGCTTCCGATTCGTGCTGGGGCTCATCCTGATGCGCAAACGCCTGCTCATCTATGAGACAACGCGGCAGCAGGAGAATCGGGAAATCTGGTCCATGCGATTCAAAGGCCGCCAGGATCTGCTGGATATGGTCAATCCCAGGCTCGACGAGCAGCAGGTGCGCGAGGTTTCGTCGCAACTTGGCGATATCCTGAACCAGGAGCTCTGACATGCGATCCAGATTTCCAATACTCCTGGTGGCGCTGGCCATGCTGGCGTCGGGAGGCTGCGTGCCAAAGGTCGAAACGCCGCCCGGCTATTTCGGGCCGACCGAACCAATCCAGGAGGTGGTCCGGCGGATCAACGAGAACAATCGGGCCATTCCCACGTTGTATGCCCGGCATTACATCGAGGCCAATATTCAGGATCCGGTCACGAAGAAAACGCAGTTCATCAACGCCGGCGGAGACCTGTTTGTCCGCAAGCCGAGGGAACTGTATCTGCGGGCCCGAAAAGACCCCGTAAGCGTGTTCGAGCTTGGCAGCACTCAGGATCGTTACTGGCTGACGGTCTTCATGGATCAGGGGCGGCATTGGTGGGGCTGGCATCGCAATGCGGAGAAGGAATGCGCCAGGGGAATGCCCGTGCGGCCGGACCTGCTGGGCGAGGTGCTGGGCATCGGCGACATCAACCGCGACCTGCTGGAACTGCCGGCTCCGACGATGCGGTTCAACAACGACGCCGATGTGTACATGCTGCTTTGGCACCAGGCGAAGGACGATCACTGGATTCCGCAGAAGGAAGTCTGGGTTGACCGCCAGACCAAGCGACCCCGCAAGGTGCTCTTGTTCGACCAGAACGGGCGCATCATCCTTCGGGCGAACCTCGCGCGCCATGTGCAGGTCGAACTGAAGGACAAGCCCCGGGAACAATGGCCGTGGATCGCCTCGGATCTGCAGGTCTATTTCCCCGAGACGCAATCCACGATGACGATCCAGTTGTCGGAAGTCGCCCTGACCACGAAGAACGGAAACCCCAAGGAAGGAACGATTCGTTTCCCGGAGGATCCTGACGTTCCATCCAGCCATCAGACGCAGATTGACAAAGCCTGTGAATAGACCAATCCCATCCGTGTTGCTGCTGTTCGGATTCATCCATGCCTCGGCGGCGTGCGGTGAGGGCCGCGATTTGTTTGCGCATGGAGGCATGCGGGGCGAGGAAGCCGCCGGTTTCTGGGTGTCGCGACTGGACACGCGCGATCCAAAGCAAGACCGATCGGTGTTCCTGGAGCGGGATCGAACCAACGACAACCTCTGGAACGAGTTGGCGCAGATCCCCTCCCGTACGGCCCTGCTCACCAACGACGGCGCGGAACTGGTGGCCGTCTTCGCGCCGATTCGGGGCGAACTGTTCGCCCGCGAATGGGCGTGGATCTCACCCGCTCGTTTCAGCTATGGACCGGTGCTCGCGCGCGACGCGCGAATAGCGGCCATGGCGGGCGGCAAAGGACTGTGGGCACTCGGTGTTTCCGCCGCCGAGCCGCCGGTGTCCCGGCCGGCGACATTTCCGGCAACCCGCCCCGCGGGTATGCCGCTGACGCTCTATCAGCTCAAGGGCGAGTGGCAGGCTGTGCCGGGCGCGTGGCCCGACGATCTGTCGGTGCTGGAGATGAGCGACGTGTCGATGTTGCTGATCAACGAGACGGTATTCGTCGCGGCGCGAACACGGCGCCACACCCTGCGGTTGCTCAAATATGAACGGAATCGCTGGCAGGCTGTGGCCGAGGTGGCGTCGAACGTGAAATGGACGATGCTCACGGACCTGGAGAAACGGGAACCCGTCGGCGCCGAAGTCAGCCAGACGACTCCGCCTCGCCATTTCAAGCTGTTGAACCTGCAGGGCAAGCCGGCGATCTGGATTCAACCCGGCGACGCCGACGCCGACGCGGCGGGCATGCTGTGGACTTCGGAGGGCTGGTGCAACCTTGAAATGCCTCACGGTAAACTGCGCGCGGTGGCGATGGACGCGGCCATCTTCCGCGACCAGCCCCGGCTGTATTACCTGGTGGAGGAACGCCCCAACGAACAAGCCAGGCTCTTTGAACAGGTCGTCACGGTGGAAGGCAAGTTCGTGGGCAAACCACAACCAATCGTCTATGCGCGGAAGCAGGGCGCCGCGGAACTGAACTGGGTGACGATCACCGTGATGGCCGTTCTGACGGTCGTGATCCTGAATATGGTTCTGCGGCGGCGCGGCGAAGATTCGGAAGAACGCCGCGGCGACGGAGATTAGGGTCCGCACGCAGGTTTCCGCCGGACTCAGCACACTTGTTTGAGATATCGCACGCTTTCCTCGGCCATCGTTTCCGGCGGAACGGTGGTGTCGAACGTCTCCACGCTCAGCCAGCCGTCGTAGCCCACCTCGCGCAGAGCCGCGATGATGGGGCGATGATCCACCTCGCCCATTCCCGGCCCGCGAAGGTTGGGATCGTTGACGTGGAAATGGACGAGGTGTCGCGCCGACTCGCGGATGATCTGCGGAATGGGCTTGCTCTCGCTGGACATCGCCTTGACATCCAGATGCAGGCGGAAATTCGGATGGTTCAGCCGCTCGATCAGTTCGATCCCCTCGGCCGCGGTGTTCAGAAAATCGGTCTCGGCCGGACCGAGCGGTTCGATGGCCAGGGTCACGCCCAGTTCCCCTGCCGATTCCATGCACGGCGCAAACACCTCAACCGCATACGTCATTGCCTGCGCCCGGCTCACACCGGGCAGAAGCGACCGCTGCTTTGGCGAGCCGATGACCATCACCCTGCCTCCGAGGTCGGCGCAGAGCCGGGTAAGCCTCATGAAATAGTCGGCCGTATCCTTTCGCACCGCGGCATCCGGGTGCGTCACATACAACGGCACAGGCGAGACCACGTTGGCCAGCAGCCAATGCAGGCCGAGGATTTCCACGCCTGCCTCCGCCGCGGTCTGCCGGATCTCCTGCCGTTGCCGCGGCGTGATCCGGTCCACATGTCCGGCCAGAGTGAATGGGGCGATTTCCATCCCCTCGTAACCGAGCGAGCGCACGTACCGGCAGATGCGGTCAAAGGCCCAGTCCTTGAACATCTCGTTGCAGATGGCGTAGCGCATTGCAGGCTCCCGTATCAATGCAGCAGCGTGCTTTCCCGTCCGGGCTGTCCGGTCTTGAGCTCACCAACGCCCGCTCCGCCAGGTTCGAAATCCTGGTCGGTCGGCAGGGCCCGGCCACGGGTCTCGGGAGCGAAAACCAGGGCGATCAGCCCCAGCAGATACACGAAAGACACGGCGGTCGCCGCCTGCGGAAAGCCTCCCAGTTTCGCCGACAACCCGCCGAGCGTCAGTGGCGCGATGGCCGCGACAATTCTCGCCGCATTGTAGCCGAATCCACAGCCTGTGTTGCGAACGCGCGTCGGGAACAGCTCGGGGAAGTACACGGTGAAGCCCGAGAAGGGCCCGAGCGTGCAGAAGCCCAGAATTGGCGCCAGGAAACAGGCGTACTTGAAGGCGTTGGCGCCGGCGCCGTGCAGACCCCAGAAGTACGCCAGCACCGACGCCCATGCGAGGGCGAACCACAGCAGGAACGCGCCGCGGCGGTGGAGTTTCTCGGAAAACGCGGCGAAGAGATAGATACCCACAAACGCGCCCATCTGCTGGAACAGGAACATCAGGCTCATCCGCGTATCGACCTGTTTAGCCGTCATTCCGCCGGCCAGCAGTTCGCCGCGGATCATGTCCGGCGAAAAGAAGGCGATGCCCCACAGACCGCCCACGCCCGCGGTGGCCAGTGTCACCGCCACCAGCATGTTGCGGCGCAGCAGCCGGTTGGTGAACAACTCGCCGTAGGCGCCCAGTTCCTTGCCGAGATCCGCCTTCTTCTTGGCCTCATACCAGGTTTCGGGCTCCTTGACGCTCTTGAGAATCCAGAACACCAGCAGCGCCGGCAGGGCGCCAACGAAATAGACCCACCGCCAGCGGGTGTCCAGACCGCCCGCGAGTTGCCCCACGCTCAGGGCGATGCCCGCGGCCATCATGTTGCCCACCGCCGACAAAGCCTGCAGGAATCCCAGGGCCATCGCCCGCGAGCGCTGTGGGAAGACTTCGGCAATCAGGGAGGCCCCGGCCGCCCACTCTCCACCCACGCCCATGGCACAAAGAAAACGGGCAACCGCGTATTCCTGCCAGTTTCGCGCCAACCCCGACAAGCCGGTGAAGATCGAGTAGATCAGGATGGTGACGATCATCGTCTTGGCCCGACCGATGCGGTCGCCGAGAATCCCGAACAGGAAGCCCCCGATCGCCCACCCGATCAGGAAGATCGAGGTGATGTACCCGCCGACGCGCCTTACGTCGGCCGCGAGTTCGTTCGGATCGGAGTAGTTCTGTGCCCCGAGCAGATCCTTAAGCGATGGGGCGCGGACCAGGTTCATCAGGTTCTGGTCCATCGTATCAAACAACCACCCGAGTGCGGCAATGACCAACACGACCCAGCAGTAACGGTCGAGCCCCTGATACCATTTGAGATTCGTTTTGCCCGGATCGAGAGTGGGTGTTTCGGCCATGCCGGGGAGTGTAGGTGGGGAGCAGAGATTTTCAATCCACCAATGGAAATTGCCATGTCCGGACCGCAGGCATCGTCCGCCCCGGTGTCCAGTTCATGTGTTCGGACCGGCACACGACCGCCGCACCACCAGTTCGGCCGCAAATTGCCGTCGGCCGAGTTCCTCCCCATGGTTCTGGATGTGCTCGAACAACATGTTAATAGCCGCCTGGCCCATCGCGAACAGCGGCTCGCGCAATACGGTCAGGGATGGTGCAAGAAAGGCCGCCCCCAGGCCGTCGCCGATCCCCACAACGGAGATATCCTCCGGAATGCGCAGCCCCGCGGCGGCGGCGGCCGCGTAGACGCTGATGGCGATGCGATAGCCGGAAGCGATGATTGCGGTAGGCTTTTGCGGCCCGGTCATCAAACGGAGAGTGGCCGTGCCTTCACGGTCGCCGGAACCGTTGGGGCCATGAAGACAGATCGAGGGATCCACCGTCAAACCGAGTTCGGCGCACGCCTCCTGAAAACCGGCCCAGCGATCGGCTTCGCCTGCGAGCTTGAGACTGCCTCCGATGTAGCCGATGCGCTGGTGTCCAAGGCCGCGCAGATACTCAAGGCCTCGCCAGGCCATGTCCTGAGTGTCAACACGAATATCGCTGCCGCCGCGGATCACCGCCTGAGCGCCCACCGTAAGCATCGGCTGCCGGCGGGTGAGCTTGGCCGCGAACTGCGCGGCCGTGTCGCCCACCGCGTCCACGACGACGAACGCGGCGCACTCGCGGCGAATGTCGTCCGCTTCGCGCATGAGCAGGAGTTCGATACCCAAGCTGAATGCCGCCTGTCGCACTCCATCGATGATCGCTCCATGCGAGTCGCTCTCCAGCATCAGGCTATGATCGAGAAGGACTCCCATGCGACAGGTCGTGGCCCGGCGACTGTGGTCCAGGTACCGATCGTTGATGAATGTGCCCTTCCCCTGTGCGCGGTAGAGCACACCGCTGTCAACCAGTTCCTGAAGGGCGCGGTGGGCTGTGACCAGCGACACCTCGAGCCGCTCGCTCAGGTGCTTGGTGCTCGGCATCTGTTCACCGGGACGGAACACGCCGGAGTCAATGGCTTCCCTGACGTGTTCCTTGACCGTCAGGTAAAGCGGCCTCCCCGGCTGAGCCACCACAGGCTTCAGACTCTTCATGGTCATGAGCTTACTCCCGCGTCGACTGTGCCGAGTTCCCACGAAACGTGAATGCCGGAAGCTACAGCAACCGCCGCCGACACCGCTGATCCAGGACTTGTCGCCGTTGCCCGACCACTATTGACCAATACAACCACCTTGACCCAAACGACGCCACCAGCCAAAGGTAGCGCACAGGAAACGACTGCCACTCATCCTAAAGTCTCATTGTATCTCGACCTTGCAACGATAAGCAAGTCAAAATCCTGCCCGATCCCACTTCACCCTTTTATCACCGGTTAAGGTGACTTGAATCTGATCGACATCAGGAAACTCTCGAAGTTCTCCTTCTCCGCATCGATTACTGTCGTATGGCCGATGATCTTGAAATACCAGATATCGCCGCCCAAAGTCACCAGTGCGAGAATCTGTCGTCCTCCCCGCGGGCCGACCAGATCATAGATGCTTCCTTCCACTCCACCGATGGTCAGCTTGCGCGATGGCTGATCGGACAATTGCTCGACAGGGCCAAGGCCGACCTGATCGCGCCAGCGGTTGATATTCGCCAGCGGATTGTTGGTGTAGGTTTCCGCCGGCAATCTGGACACGATAACCAGGGTATTCTTGGCCGGATCGCCGACGTGGTAGGTCTGCTCCCGCATCGGACGTCGCTCGGGATCGAGTTTCCATGCGGCGGGTGCCTTGTATTCCGCCAGCGCGGTCGTTCTGTTGGAGGCTGCGGGGGTGCCGGCTCCAATGGGCGCGTGACCCTCCGGCAGCCCGTCGCCGGCTTGTCCACTCCCCATCGGCGGGTGGCCGGTCGGCATCGCGCTGCCGCCGACTGATCGTCCAGCCACATGCGGATCGGGCTGCGTCCTGGCAACGCCAAACTTCACCGACTTCAGGAACGACTCAAGGCTCTGTCGCTCGGCTCCAACTGTCGTGGCGTGGCCCTGGACTTTGAAGTACCAGATGGCGCCGTGTCGCCGAAGCATGGCCAGGATGAGCCTGCGATGGTTCGTGCCAACAAGGTCAAGCAATGTTCCGCCTTCGTCGCCGATGGTCACGGCTTCCATCTTCTGATCGCCCAACTCCTGCAAAGGAGGCAAACCTACCTGCCCTCGCCAACGATTAACATTGTTCAACGGATTGTTGGTGTAGGTGCTTTCGGGGAGTTTCGACACAATCACAGCGGCGGCGGTTTCTCCCTCGCCAATGAAGAACGTCATCTCCCGCATTTGTCGAGGCGTTGGATCAAGCCTCCAAGTCTTTGGTGTTTCATGAGATACGACAGATTCGGCTGCTCCAATCGCATCGTCGGAACTGGCGTGATCCGTTGCTTTTGAGCCAGAAGCCACGGAATCGCCGACGGGCTGGACTGATGCCGGGGGCTGTTGTTTGCAGCCCAGGACGACGGTAAACAGCAAAACGGCGAAGAAAGCTGAATGGAGATTTGGCGTCCGCATTGACGGGTACTGTACCAACATGGTACGACTTCGCCAACGGAGAAAACCGCCAGATGCGAACGCCGACAATCCCGCGAGCGACCTGGCTGCCGCAGCGGACGTCAGAAGCACGAGAATTGGTGGGGCCAGATTAAATCGGATATATTTGTCGTTTGATCTCTTGCCCTCTGACCGATTGCGTCGTAACCTGCTGGTTTCAGGAGCAACATACTCTATGTCCAACATCAACCAGACCCATTCAAACAAACAAGACCCGTCGCACGATGTCTTCAGCGGGAAGAACCCGCTCGACGCCATCTTCCAAGCCAAGAACGTTGCCGTCGTCGGCGCCACCGAAAAAGCGGGTGCCGTCGGCCGCACCGTTCTCTGGAACCTCATCTCCAGCCCCTTCGGCGGCACGGTATTCCCGGTGAACCCCACGCGGCCAAGCGTGCTTGGAATCAAGGCCTACCCGAGCATCGCTGAGATTCCGGCGAAGGTCGATCTTGTGGTCGTCTGCACTCCCGCGCAGACGGTGCCCGGCATCATCAAGCAGGCCGTCGAGTGTGGCGTTCCGGGCGCGGTGGTAATCACCGCCGGATTCGCCGAGCTCGGCGAAGAAGGCAAGAAGCTGGCCGACCAGATTCTGGTCGAGGCGCGCAAGGGACACATGCGCATCATCGGTCCGAACTGCCTGGGCATCATCAATCCCATCACCGGTATCAACGCCTCCTTCTCGGCCGGCACGCCCAAGGCGGGAAATCTCGCCTTCATCAGCCAGTCCGGCGCTTTGGCGACGGCGGTTCTGGACTGGTCGTTCAAGGAACAGGTCGGATTCAGCGCGGTGGTGTCCGTGGGCGCGATGCTGGATGTCAACTGGGGCGACTTGATCGACTATTTCGGCAACGACCCGCGCACACAGTCAATCGTGATCTACATGGAATCGGTCGGCAACGCCCGGGCGTTCCTGTCGGCCGCCCGCGAAGTGTCGCTGACCAAGCCGATCATCGTCATCAAGGCCGGCCGCACCGCCGCCGCCGCCAAGGCCGCCGCGTCGCACACAGGATCCATGACCGGCTCGGACGCCGTGCTGGATGCCGCATTTGACCGGGTTGGGGTGCTGCGCGTGAACTCGATTGACGAGGTCTTCGCGATGGCCCACACGCTGGCCAAGCAGCCGCGCCCGAAGGGACCGAATCTGACGATCGTGACCAACGCCGGCGGGCCGGGCGTGCTGGCCACGGACGAGTTGATCACCAGCGGCGGCGAACTGACGGAGTTGTCCAAGACGGCCTTCGACGCGCTTAACAGCTTCCTGCCCTCGCCCTGGAGCCACAACAACCCGGTGGACGTTCTGGGCGACGCGGGCGCCGACCGCTACGCCAAGGCCCTGGAAATCTGCGCCAAAGACGAGAATGCCGACGGCGTGCTGGTGATCCTCACACCGCAGGACATGACCGATCCCACCGGCACGGCCGAAGCCCTCAAGCCCTACGCCAAGATCGAAGGCAAGCCCGTGCTGGCCAGTTGGATGGGCGGCCCGTTCGTCAAAGCCGGCACCGAGATCCTGACCCGAGCCGGCATTCCCAACTTCGAGTATCCCGACACCGCGGCCAAGGCGTTCTGCTACATGGTCAAGTACGCGGAGAACCTCAAGGCGCTTTACGAGACCCCCAACGAGGCTCCGGAGGACCAGGGCATCGACCGCAAGGCCGCCGAGAAAATTCTCGCCGACGTCCGCGCCAGCGGCCGGACGATTCTCACCGAATACGAATCCAAGAAGCTCCTGGCCTCCTACGGCATTCCGACCGTGCCGACCGAGATCGCCACGACGGAAGCCGACGCCATCGCCGCCGCAAAGAAGATCGGCTTCCCGGTGGTCATCAAGCTCCACTCCTACACCATCACCCACAAGACCGAGGTCGGCGGTGTGAAGCTCAATCTCAAGGATGAGGCTGCCGTCAAGGAGGCATTCAACCAGATCAGGACCGGCGTGGCCAACCACAAGGAATGGGGCCCGCAACACTTCCAGGGCGTCACGGTTCAGCCGTTCGCCAAGTTCGAAGGCTACGAAGTCATTGTCGGCAGTTCTCTGGACAACCAATTCGGCCCGGTGATGCTCTTTGGCTCGGGCGGGCAGCTTGTCGAGGTCTACCACGATTCGGCCCTGGCTTTGCCGCCGCTCAATGCGACGCTCGCCCGCCGGCTGATGTCCAAGACCAAGATTTACAAGGCTCTCAAGGGAGTCCGCGGGCGAAAACCCGTCAACATGCAGGAACTGGAGCAACTCCTGATTCGCTTCAGCGAGCTGATCACCGAGCAGCGGTGGATCAAGGAATTGGACATCAACCCCCTGCTGGCCTCGCCGGAGAAGCTCATCGCCCTCGACGCCCGCGTGGTCATTTTCGACAAGGATACCCCCGAGGACAAGCTTCCCAAGCCGGCGATCCGGCCGTATCCGCTTCAGTACGTTCGCAACTGGAAGATGAAGGACGGCACGCCGCTGGAGATCCGCCCGATCCGCCCGGAGGACGAGCCGTTGATGATCGCCTTCCACCAGACGCTCTCCGAGCGTTCGGTCCGAATGCGCTACTTCCAGCCGCTGAAACTCAGCCAGCGCACAACGCACGAACGTCTGATAAAGGTCTGTTTCAACGACTACGACCGCGAGATGGCTCTGGTTGCGGTGCATACAGACCCCAAGACCAACAAGGAAGAGATCATCGGCGTCGGCCGGCTCAGCCGGGTGCATGGCTCGACCAACTCGGAGTTTGCCGTGGTGATCAACGATGCCTGGCAGAACAAGGGTCTGGGCACGCAGTTCCTGACCATGTTGGTTGAGATCGGCCGGGCGGAGAAGCTCTCCCGCATCAGCGCGGGAATCCTGCCCGAGAACATTGAGATGCAGCGTGTCTGCGAAAAGGTCGGCTTCAAGCTCAAGCGTATGATGGACGAGCCGCTGGTGAAAGCGGAAATCATGCTCTGACGCTCAGCGCATTCCATCAGTCAACAGCGGGGTCGCCTCGGACGACAGTCCGAGGCGACCCTTTGGTTTTCAGTGTTTCCATTGACAGTTCTTCACTTCCCGGAGATCACGGTGGAAACAACAGCCGCTCGTATTGTTCGAGGACCAGAGGCCAGTTGAATCGGCGTTCAACCTCCCGGCGGGCCTCGGCAATGAGCCGCAAGCGGAGCAACGCATCTTCGAGCAGACGTGAAATGGCCGACGCGAGGCTTGCGGGCGAGGCAAAGGGGACGAGCAGCCCCGTCCGCTCGTGCCTGACCACGTCGCGGATTCCCGGAACATCCGTGGCGACAACCGCCACGCCGGCGGCCATGGCTTCGATGAGAACCAGGCCGAAACCCTCGGCCTCCGACGGCAGAGCCAGGACATCCAGGCCGTCGAGAGCATCCTCTGGCCGCGGAGTAGCGCCGTGAAGCGTCGCCCGATGCTCCAGTCCAAGACGAGCGATTTTCCGCTCCAGTCGGGGACGTTCCGGGCCTTCACCGTGTATCTCCAGGCGAATCTGATCGCCAAGCAGCGCCGCGGCGTCGATCAGATCGCCGACGTGTTTCACCGGATCCAGCCTCCCGAGAAATCCAACGCGCCCAGGTCGCGCCGGGGTGCGCGGACGCAGGTGAAACCGAGACACGTCAACCGCATTGGGAATCACCTCGATCCGCTCGGGTGCGATGCTCGAACGTGATCGGGCGGCTTCGGCAACAGACCGCGAAGGCACGATGACTCGCTCGGCCGTCGGGGCCACGATCCGCTGCAACGCCCAATGCCATCGCGGCCAAGGTTGTGTGGTCTGAATGGACTGGAACAGCCGCACGCCGGCGATGGAACAGGCGATGCTCGCCAGTGCGTTGGCATGGATGAGAAAACTGAGCACGGTGTCGAACTCGCCGTGGCGCAGCAGCGACAACAAACGGGGCAGCACGCGCCAATCCCACGCCCCAAGCGCGCCCAGCGCCGTCACCTCGATGCCTGCATCCGCTATCTGATCGGCTACCGGCCCGCGCCGGCCCAGGCAGGCCACGGCCAGATCATGGCCGCGACCGTGCAGTCGGATGGCCAACTCTCGCACGACCGTCGGTGTGCCGCCGAACTCGAGGTCCGTGATGAGGAGGAGCAATCGGGGCAAGGGAGTCCTTTGTCAGTGGTGCGCGGCTGCCCGCACGAGCAATTGGAAGACTGCCAGGTGTTCGGGCTCATCACTCAGCCGCTCGGGGTGCCACTGTACGGCCGCGAACAGAGGCAGGTCGGGATCTTCGATGGCCTCGATCACGCCATCGGGCGCGGTCGCCACGACGCGCAGACCCCGTCCGAGACGGTGGATGGCCTGCTTGTGATACGTATTGGCCGACAACTCAGGCATCCGCCAGATTCGGCCGAGATGTGTGTCCGGGGCAATTCGGACCGGGTGCCTGAGAATCGTCTGATTGAGGCGGCGATGTTCAATCGCAGGTTCACGCGGCACGTCCGGCAGGAACTGGTGAAGCGTTCCGCCGCGATGCACGTTGATGACCTGGCATCCAAGGCAGATCCCCATCACCGGCAATTCGCGGCGTTCGATCTCCGCCAGAAGGGCGAACTCGAATCGTTCTCGCTCTGGCTCGAGTGCGATGGCGTTTGGGTGCCGGGGCTGATTGAAGCGGGATGGGTCCATGTCGTTGCCACCGGTGAGCAACACACCGTCCAGCCGGTCGAGCATGTCAGGAATCAGCGCGTGATCCAGCATGTACGGCAGGAGCATTGGAATGCCCCCGGCTTTCTCGACGGACTTGGCATAGTCGTGGTTGAGTAAATACTTGCCCGGCTTGTCGGCAGAGTCGATGGTAATACCAATGAGCGGTCGGGCCATGCGGGGCATCATAAGGACCGCGCCAACGCACGGTCAACGTGCTGACCAGAACCGTTCCTGCACGAAGAGTCATCGGACAGTCATGCAGAGCGCAGCGAAGCATCTCCGCGTTGTACCGCCGGGAACGAACCACAAGTGATTGGGCGCAACTGGTGATGGCAACGCGGAGATTCCTCACGTTGTTCGGAATGACGGTGGGCGTCATGCAGAGCGCAGCGAAGCATCTCCGCTTTACTTGTCGCGCATCACCGGCAAATAAGCACGTCTTGGTCCCTCCACGCAGAGATTCCTCACTTCGTTCGGAATGACCGTTGCGGCCTCACGCTCGACAAAAACGGTCGTGGACCCGTCAACGTGCAGTCCAAGACCATCATTGTCAACGGCTTCCGCGATGCGTCTCAGAGAATGAACTTCGCCAGATCCTCATCCCTGACCACGTCCGCCAGGCGGCTGCGAACATATTCGGCGGTGATGTTCACGCGCTTCTCGGCGGCGTCGGGGCCTTCGAAGCTGATCTGCTCGAAGACACGCTCCATGATGGTGTAGAGCCGGCGGGCGCCGATGTTCTGGGTCTTGCGATTGAGGTCAAACGCGAGCTGGGCCATGGCGTCCACGGCATCCTCGGCGAACGTCACCTCGATCCCCTCGGCCGCCAGCAGCGCTGACTGCTGCCGGGTGAGCGAGTTGCGAGGCTCGCGCAGGATTCGCACGAAATCCTCCCTCGTCAGATCCTGGAGTTCGACGCGTATGGGGAACCGGCCTTGCAGCTCGGGCATGAGGTCGCCGGGCTTGCTCACATGGAACGCTCCGGCCGCTATGAACAGAATGTAATCGGTCTTGACGGGTCCGTAGCGAGTGACGACGGTCGAGCCTTCGACGATGGGCAACAGGTCGCGTTGCACGCCCTGTCGCGACACGTCCGGACCATGCTTGCTCTCGGTGCCGCAGATCTTGTCGATTTCATCGAGAAAGACAATGCCCGACTGCTCGACACGGCCGATGGCTTCGCGCTGGACCTTCTCCTTGTCCAGCATGGCGTCCTGCTCCTGAATGAGAAGGACTCGCCGGGCGTCGGCCACGCTCATCCGCCGTGTGGACTGCCGCGTGGGGATCAGCTTCTCGATCATCGACTGGAAATCGACATCCAACTCCATGCCGCCGGGACCGAGCACTCCCACCGCCGCCGCCCGCTCCTCGATGGCGATCTCGATCTCCTGCTTGTCGAGCTTGCCGCTCCGCAGACGCTGGCGCATTTTCTCCCGGCTGCGCTTGTTGCGCGTGGCGGATTCCTCGTCGCCCGCTGCGACCGGCGGCAACAGCTTGTCCAGCAGCCGGTCCTCGGCCGATCTTTCCGCCTGCTCGCGCACCTGCTCGGCCATCTCCGTACGCACCATGTGGATGGCGGCGTCCACGAGATCGCGGATTATGGCGTCGACGTCGCGCCCGTGATAGCCGATCTCGGTGTACTTGGTGGCCTCGACCTTGATGAACGGCGCATTGACCAGCGATGCCAGCCGCCTGGCGATCTCGGTCTTGCCAACACCGGTCGGGCCGATCATGAGAATGTTCTTCGGGGCCACATCCTTGCGGATGGACTCGGGGAGCTGTTGCCGGCGCCAGCGATTGCGCACCGCGACGGCCACCGCCCGTTTGGCGTCCGCCTGGCCAACGATGTACTTGTCCAGTTCCGCAACAATCTGCTTCGGCGTAAGACTCTGCATGCGCCGCATTGTACTGGATGATGGCGTTTGGGGCTGCAACAGCAAGTGCCGACAGCAGCATGGCTCATCCGTTGATCCGAAGAGTCTGTCGGATTCATTTTGTGAACCGATCCAGTCCCAGCGGATTGCATCGCCATCCTGTCGGAATCGCCATGGGCGCGCACCTCAGGCGGCCAGAAACCGGGAGAACCATCGGCGCGTCCCGTCGCGGAAGGACTGCCAGGCTGAGATGGCGAATGGCGAATCGGCCAGCGCCGCCGGCGCGCGCATTTCATCGAGCTCGCGAACGTGCGAGGGATTTCGGCCATCGGACATGGCCGACTGCGGACAGGAATACGGATAAGCGGCCACGGGCAGCGACACCGCCCGGCGCTGAATGTTCAAAACTGAGTTGGTTGCTACGCTGAGCATGTTTACTCCACGCATTCGATCTACAATATCTTTGCTCGCCCTGGACAACGGCTCATGAATTTGGCGCTATGTTTCTGTTAAGACCGTCACGCCCGATAAACCGGCTCCGAAGCACTTGGCCAGACCCTGGTCGCCTAACCCTGGTGGCTTTGGCTTGTCTAGGTTCGCAGTGTATACTTCCCGGAAATTTATGAAGCATTTCCCCTCGATTTATATTCAGTTAATTATTGTTCTTTGCGCGACTTACGCGCTGGCAGGCGAGCCGGCGACCTCCGATGTGCGATCGCTCAACGCGACTATCACCGGCGTCGAGGGAATCGTACAGGTCCGCGATGGCGACACGGACCCATGGAAGCCAGCCAAGGTCGGTATGACGCTGGGAGAAGGCGCAGAGTTTCGGACCGGCCCAAAGTCGGCCGTTCGGTTTCAGATTCCACCCGATCAGGTGGTCTCGCTCGATCGACTGGGAACTGTCAAACTGATTGAAGCGATCAAGTCCTCGGATCGGGTCAAGACCGACTTGGGAATGAAGTACGGTCGCGTGCGATATGACATCGAATCGGCCGGGCTCGTACACGATTCCACCATCCATTCTCCCGGAGCGACATTGGCGGTTCGCGGAACCAAGGTGAGCCTTTACGATCAGCCTCCATTTACACCGCAGGCCGTCAGCTTGACCGGTGTTGCGCGTTTTCGGAACTCCAAGAACCAGTACGTGAAACTGGGAGGTGATGGAAAGGCCACGATCAACTCGGACCAGGACTCGGTGGCGCAGAACAATTTTGGTTCGACGATGCTGCATGCGGAATCGATCCAGCAGGCCGACCAGCAGGCGCGCGAACTGGCGTTCCTTTCCTCGCATCAGGGACGCAGCCTCGGGAACGTGGCCGCATCGAATGTTCCCGTCACCGACGCCGAACTCCCGTCGCTGATCAGCGGTAACCTGGATTTCGTGCTGCGCTGGAGTGGCCCACAGGGAACCTACAGCGACCTGAACCTCGTGGTGCGGACCCCGCTCGGCGAAATCTTCGGCAACCCTCCCTTTCTGCTGTCAGTATTCCCGGACAATGCCAAATGGCAGGCGTATCTGAAGGAAAAGTTGCCGCCCACCTCGCCGAGCGGCGGAGCCATCGGCCTGAACAGCATCGGCCCGGAAGGAATCGAGATCGCAAGTTTCGGCAAGAGTTTCCCGGCCGGGGTGTACATTGTCTCGGCATACAACTTTTTGCCGCCGGAAAACGCCAAGGCGCGTTCCGCGAGCGCGACGGTGCCATACAAGATCGAGGTGTTCCTGCATGGGCAGCGCCAACCGCTGATCATCAATTTCGAGCAGGCGCTTGCCGGAACCGAGGCGCCGAAATTCGGATACGTGTTTACCGACCGAATTGGCGTGGGCGAGATGGGATCGACGGCCGTGCAGATCGGTGGCTACACGCCGCCCGGCAATGGAGAAACCGGGGAATCGGCCACGGCCGCGAAGAAAAACAAGAAGCCCCCGGTTCAGCGCAAACGCAAGTAAGAGCAAAGGAATCGGGCGTAATGCGGTCGCGGTTCCTGGTTGTCACTTCTGACGGAAGACAATGCGCCCCTTGGTGAGGTCATAGGGGGAGAGTTCGACCTTCACCCTGTCGCCGGGGAGAATTCGAATAAAATGTTTGCGCATCTTTCCTGAGACTATCCCAAGAATCTCGCGCCCGCCGTTGTCGAGTTTGAGTTTGAACATCGCGTTGGGCAACGCGGTGACAACGACGGCTTCCATTTCGATGGCCTCGGACTTCGCCATTAATTACTCCGGCAAGTTGCCTGCATCCGGCGGCGGACCGCAGCGGAATGAAAAAAGAAATCCTACCTGACTACGGTTTCGCATACAAGTCCGTGAGTTCGGCGTTTGAATTCATCGGCGGCTTGCAGTTTTGGGACGGGGCGTTTAGATTAGCCGACTTGCGGTGGAGGCGTTGCCTCCGCCTGTCTGGTTGTGGTGCAACTACAGTCTGGAAGGATCTGCGCAACATGATAAAAGTGAAGCTACGTGGCAATGAGACGGCCGAACAGATGGTCCGGCGGTTCAAGAAGATGTGCGAAAAGGAAGGACTGACCAAGGACATCAAGCGTGTGGCTTACTACGAGAAGCCCA
>CAYSSA010000009.1:33137-38892 GCA_964433485.1 uncultured Tepidisphaeraceae bacterium
CGCCGTCTGGGCCCGGGCCGGCCGGGTTACGCCGAGAAGCCCCGCGAGAAGCGCCGTCGCCGCGTGCGAAAGGGACCGCCGCGAATGAGCTGATCGATCTCGGCCAAGGAGGGAGTGATCGGTAATGGGCAGTCAGCGGGCGGTTGCGGGCTGCGGGCCAGCGCGGTCGTGTCGCATCTGGTATTCGATCCGGCGTATGCTCAGGTTACGGGACTTCCATGAGCCTCCCAGAGAACCAAGTTGTTCGGACTGAGAATCTAACCAAGATTTACCGGGATTTCTGGGGGCGTCCGAAAGTAACCGCGCTGGACAATCTGAGTCTGTCCATTGAGAAAGGCGAAGTGTTCGGCCTGCTGGGGCCGAACGGCTCCGGCAAATCAACCACCATCAAACTGCTGCTCGGGCTGATCTTCCCCAGCGCCGGGGGAGCCACGGTTCTGGGCGAAGCGGCGGGGTCGTCGCGAATCAACGAGCGACTGGGCTTCCTGCCCGAGGAATCGTATCTGTACCGCTTCCTCAATGGGGAAGAGACCCTGCACTTCTACGGAAGGCTCTTCCGAATACCGAGGAAGGAGCTTAACCGCCGCGTGCCGGCCCTGCTTGACCGGGTCGGCCTGAACGAGAAGGCCCGCAAACGAAAGCTCCGTGAATACTCCAAAGGCATGGCCCGCCGCATCGGGCTGGCCCAGGCGCTGATCAACAATCCGGACCTGATCCTGCTGGACGAGCCCACGACCGGACTCGATCCGATCGGCACGCGCGAGATGAAGGATCTGATCCTTTCGCTCAAGAGACAGGGCAAGACCGTATTGCTTTGCTCGCACCTGCTGGCCGACGTGCAGGATGTCTGCGACCGGATCACCATTCTTTACGGCGGCAAGATGCAGACTCTGGGACACGTCAAGGATCTGATTGAGATCAAGGATGTGACGAACATCTCGACGCGCGGGCTGACCGAGACCCAGATTGTCGAACTGCGTCAGTGGCTGGAACGAAACGGCGCCACTGAAACCGCGGTGACACATCCCACCACCACCCTGGAAGACCTGTTCATCCGAGTGGTTCGTGAGAATACTCCCTCCGCAAGACTCTGATGCGCCATGATCCAGAGCCTTCCCAATTCGTTGCTCGCTGAAGGCTGGATGACGCCGGCCACCGGGGTTGCCGTGCTGATCCTGTTGGCCGCGGTTTCCCTGGGTTTGAAGGATCTGGTTCGATTCAGTCTGACGCGAACGCTGGCCATTGCATCGGTGTGCTTCACGCAGGCCAGGCGACGCGGGGTGCTGTACATCGCGCCGCTGGTGATTCTCGGCGTCATGGCGACGTCGCAGTTCCAGAAGGCCGAGGACTCCCAGGATGCGATTCGCCAGACCACCAACGTGTGTCTTTTCGCGGCCGGCCTGTTGGTGACCGTGGTCATCATCATGGTGGCCTGCACAAACCTTCCCCGCGAGATTGAGAACCGGGTTATTCACACGATCACGACCAAGCCGGTGACCCGGCTGGAGATTGTGCTGGGCAAGGCGATGGGTTTCTCGGCGGTCTCTTTCTGCATTCTGCTGATCATGGGGGTTTTTTCGCTGGTCTATCTCAACTGGCTGGACCAGCGGGAACGAAGCCTGATCCGGGCACAACTGGAATCCAACGAGATTCCGATGACCAGCCGCGCGACCGCGGAGTATTACAGCCGCTTCGGCACGCTGCACGCCCGGGTGTTCGGCGCCCCGCGACGTTTGTCGTTCCTGGCGGCCGAGCCGAAAGACGAAAATGACTGGTGGATTCCGTCGGACCCTCGCCTGGGCGGAGACGGCACCATTGTCGTGCCCTTCCAGGTGGACGCAACGAAGGTTCTGTTTCCGCCGGATGAACCCGAACCTGAGACGTTTGGTCCGCCCCGGCCGGTGACACCGACGGCCGGCGGGCTGTGGATCGTGGCTGATGTTCAGGCGAGGCGGTCAACCGCGACAACGATGCCCGCCACCGGGCCGTCGCCGACGAGCGCTCCTGCGTCCAAACCGCGCATCGGGGTGGATCTTCGCGATGCCGCTGGACAGATTGTCGTGCCGTGGACCGCGCTGCTGTCCACGGCGATGGAGAAGGGCGAGCTGGAGAGCGAGCGGGGCGGGCTGCTTCGGGTCTACGTTTCGCCGCAACATTTCCGGCGGTGGCTGGTCAATCGGGAAGGGATCAACGACGTATGCATTGGGCTCACGGGGCAGGACACCGAACATGAATACGCCGTCAACCAGCGGCGAATCCGGCTTACGGTGGCCGACAAGAGCAGCGTTTTCGAGCCCTCGGGTCCGTCGGCCTACGTTGGGCCGGTCGGCAGCTTCGGACAACGGCTGCGCGGGCATCGCGATGGCATCCGGCGCATCGCCCTGTACGAGTTCCGGCAAACGGAAATGTCGCTTGGAAAACAGACGCAACCGTTTGAACTGCGAGTCTTCACGGAAATGGACCGCGACGAGTACAACGCAGAGGACCAGACCCCGGAACTGCGCCTGACATTCCGCAACCGCAAGACCGGCGCGGCATCGCCGGAGATGACGGTGTTCCCCGAGAACAACCGGCCTCTGTACTTCGACGTGCCGGGCGCCGACGTTGAGGGCGGCGACTTCGACGTGACGCTGCGCTGCACTTCACCGCATTTTGTCAGCCTGCGCGGCGGGATGGCAGCCTCATTGCGAGTTGTCGCTGCCGACCAGAGCTTCTCGCTGAATCTGCTCAAGAGCCTGACCATTCTCTGGCTGATGTCCGTGCTGGTGGTGATCGTGTCGGTGCTTTGCTCGACGTTCCTTTCCTGGCCGATCGCCATCGTGCTGACGCTGCTGATTCTGTCCGGCCGCTGGTGCGTCGAGGAACTCGGGGATCTGGCCAAGCCAGGCGTGGGCAATCAGGTGGTCAACGATCTGTTCCGAGGCAGCAGCGCGGAGGTCAGCCGGGCGGTGTCCAAGTCCGTGGACGAACTGGCAAGGTTGACCAACATCGTGGCCCCACTGCTGCCGGAGCTGTCGCGGTTCTCGGCCATGGAGGAGATGAACCGCGGGACGGCGGTGTCCAACGCAACGCTGCTGGGCGCCGGGCGAGTTACGCTCTTCCACGGAGTTGTCATGCTGGCACTGGCCTGGCTGTTCCTGCGTTACAAGGAGGTGGCGCCATGAACAGAAGACAGGGCCCTATTGCCATCCTTCTGGTCGCGGCGTTGATCGGCAGCGGTATCATGCAGAGTCTGGTTCGCGCCCGGCGCGACACGATTGTGCAGCCGCGGGCGGCGGCGTCACGGCTGTCGGGCATGGACAGCTTCACCATCGGGCTTGTTCTCGGCGGGCTGCGCGGGCCTCTGGTCATGGCTTTGTGGATCAGCGTCGAAAACCAGAAGACCAACCGCGACCTCCAGAACATCGACACCAAGATCGAACTGATCCGGATGCTTCAACCGGAGTTTGACCAGGTGCATATTTTCCAGATGTGGAACAAGGCATACAACGTGTCCGTGCAGATGACCTCGCTGCCGAACAAGTATGCCGGATGCGCTGGACTACGGTCGCCGCGTGGATCGGGAACGCCCGGACAACATCAACGTGTTGAGTTCCTTCGCCGAGATTTACTTCAACAAGCTGGGGCAAAGCGCCGAAAAGCGGGTATTCACGGAGCGGATGCTCGAGGAGACGAAGGCCTCGAAACGCCGCGAACCGGCGCGAGCAAGCGCCATGCTGATCCGCCAGCGCCACGACTCGCTTCTGACGCCCGACGGCCGAATCCTGCCCGAGTTGCTTCAACCTCGGTTGCAGAACCCGCTGGGGGAATACAACGGCGCGGAATTGCAATTCCTTGAGCCGATCTCGGCCGACGGGGGCTTCCCCTATGGCGTTCCGCCGATGGCACTGGCGTACAACTATTACAAGCGAGCGGGCGCGCTGATGCGAGGCACCACGCAGCGCCACGCCCAGCTTTCGGATTCGGTCCTGGACAGTCGGGCGGCCATCGCGTTGCGCTACTGGGCCGAGTCGGAAAACGAATATGCGCTGCTGGATGAGTGCGCGGCCATGAAGCGCAAGCCGCCCGAGGCCAGATCGGGTCTTGAGGCGGTGACCGCCGACGTGACGGCCGACACGGCATTCCCGGAACCCGGCGAAGCTGCGCGGCAGACGGTGGAGCGGGCGATTTTCGGTTTCGCGCGGGCCGAGGACGTGGCCCGGCGGGCCATCGCCGAATATCGCCGGCACGTTGCTGAGACGCTGTTCGCCTCGGACAAGAACACATTCCGGGCGCACATCGAGGAAATGGAAGCGCTGGCGGATATGACCGCGGGCGAGCACGCGTGTCTTGAGTATCTCGCATCAAAGTCTGGACTTCGGCCGCTCAAGACCGGACAAACCATCGAACAGTTGCGGCAGACGGCGCTGAAATCGTACGAGCGGGCGCGCGACCAATACTACCGCATCCTGCTGCTGCGTTACGTTGACGATTTCATCACCACGAAAGTCTACCCGAGTTTCACCGAGCGCAAACTGGGGCGAGTGTGGACGAAGGAAGAGTTGTGGAAGGCCGATGCATCGCTATTGCCGGAACTGGCGACTGCTACATACGCCGAAGCGAAGCGGCTGAAGTTCCCTCTGTCTGTGGATGTTGAGGAGTACCAGAGCTATATCGACCGCGCGGAAAAACGGCTTGCCATGCTCAAACGACCCTGAGAATAGTGGTTGTTGGCAGGGTGATACCAACATGGCCATATTTTGCTTAAGCTTATAAATGACAGGTGGTTAGAGGCAAATATCCGCAGGCCAGGCTGGGTGCCTTGCAATTGCGATTGTTTTCCATCATAATCGGATGCAGTTGTCCGATTAAAAATCCGGTACCGGATGGCGGCCTCACACGCGTGGAATCCTGTGGTGAGCTTGCCGCCTGCGACTGGCCGCCGGAGACATTTAAGGCCCTTCTTCACTGAGGATCGCGCTATGAGAAGATTGACATCGTTCATGTCACTGAAGTGGAGTGCGAGCTTGCTCGTGCTTCTGGGTTTATTGACCGTGGGAGGCCTGCTGTGCAAGCCGGCCTTTGCGGCGGAGACGGCGGGGAAGCCCGTCGAGATGAAGGCTGCGGAAGCCCATACCCCGGCCGCCAGCCATGGTTCCGTGCATTGGTTTGAGCCGTTCACGAGCGACAAGTTCGACGCGATGGAGAAGACCGGCCTGATCATCGTCTTACTCATCGCCATTATCGGTCTGGCTTACGCTCTCATGCTGATGAAGCAGGTGCTGGCAGCCGACCAGGGGACCAAGAAGATGCAGGGTATCGCCGACGCGGTTCGCGAA
Organism: uncultured Tepidisphaeraceae bacterium; assembly: GCA_964433485.1. Lineage (GTDB taxonomy): Bacteria > Planctomycetota > Phycisphaerae > Tepidisphaerales > Tepidisphaeraceae > JANYKD01. The sequence continues at coordinate 38,456 of CAYSSA010000009.1, forward strand.
GGCGCTAACGCCTATCTCGGCGCGCAGTTCCGAAAGATTGGACCCCTGATCGTGGTCATCACGATCCTGCTCTACTTCACCAAGTACCAGACTCCGGCGTTCGCCGTCGGGCGCGCGGGCGCGTTCCTCATGGGCGCGCTGTTCTCCTGGGCGGTTGGTTTCGTCGGCGACCGCGGGCAACCTGCGCGTCGCCGCCGCTGCCCGCAGCAGCTACGGCGAAGCCATGCAACTCGGCTACCGCACGGGTACCGTCGCGGGCATGCTCACTGACGGTCTCGGCTTGCTTGGCGGCACCTGCATCTTCCTGGTTTACGGCGAACAGGCCTATGAAGCCCTGCTTGGCTTCGGCTTCGGCGGCACACTGCTGGCGCTGTTCATGCGAGTCGGCGGCGGCATTTACACCAAGGAATCGGAAGAGCGTCGTGTAGGGAAAGAGT
>CAYSSA010000010.1:0-3779 GCA_964433485.1 uncultured Tepidisphaeraceae bacterium
GACCCGTACGGCGGCGTGAGCTATCTGACGGCCGACTATCAGCTATCAACCAACAATCATCAACTTGAGCAAGGTTTCCATGGCCTTGACCCTGCGGATTGCGGCAGAGAGCCGAGACGGCTCTGCGCGATGGCCCGGTTACGCGCCGGTCGTAAGCGGACTTTGGATGCACTCGGACCATGGCGTTAAGACCGTCTCAGGCGAATTCACCATGTAAAAACCAGCGGTGGGATTCGCGCACGCGAAAGATCCACCAGCGGTGCGAGGAATCATCTTCGATAAAAAAGTAATCGCGAGTTCTACAATGCCGCTCCCACCAGAGTCCAGCGATGCGTTCGGGGCCAATCGCGTGAACAACACGGTGATTCTCTCTGCCCAGCGAGAACGAAACCGGTCGGCCTTCACGGTCGTGGGATGGGGCGACAAGAACCCGGAGTTCGATGGGGCGGGGATAAAGGAGCAGGGGACGAAGCGAAAATGCGGGATGTTGAGGGGAGAATGCGGAAGGGGAACAAGGGGTGTCGAGTTGGAAAGTGAAAGCGCGTTCGGGGAGGTGTGATTCGACGAGTTGGGCGCGGGCGATGGCGGATTCGCCCAGACGCAGTGTAAGGTTCTCGATCAGGCGTCCGATATGAATCCGGCCGGTTTCCTCAGCGTGGTTGTCGAATGAGAATTGCTCATCGGCGACGGGTTCGGAGAGCAGCACATGCAGCGAGATGGCGGAAAAGCCGTCGGATTCCAGCACGGGTTCGCGGCGCAGTCGTTTCTCCAGGACGCTCGGTCGTTTGGTCGCATGGTCGCTCCGGTTGCTCGATTTACATTTGAGATCCATCATTTCGACCGCCGCGGAGAGAAGGCGAAAGAGGCTGTTCCTGTTTCGACTCGGCCGGGAAAACAGGACTTCTCGCGTTACCGCGTCCGCATACAGCCGGTGGAGGCGAAGATCGATCCGGCGAACGCCGCGGCCGAGCCGGGCCAGGTCGGCGCAGATACGGTTAATCAGAATGTCGATGGCGTGGAGGATGGTTTCGAGCGAGTCAGTGACACCGTCGAAGTCGATGCGGGCATCGATGGGTGTGGCCGGCCGCAGGGGCACGATCGGTTCGGGAACCAGCCCCAGGGCCTGGTCGATGCGGAGCAGAAGTTGCGGGCCGAAACGTGAAGGGAGCTGGCTGCGTGGAATGGCCAGGAGTTGGCCGATGGTCTCGATCCCCAGGTGATGCAGCGTGGTGATGATTTGGGGATCGAGTCGCAGGGCCTCGACCGGCAGGGGGGCGAGATTGGCGCTGATGTTCACGTCGGCACATTGGCCCTGTGCCGGCGAGGGGGTCGGCGTCCGTGTTCCGTAGGCAGCCAGCGCCCAGGCCGCGCCGGGCGTCGGTGCGAGGGCCAGTCGATGATGGAAACACAGTCCGTCGAGTTCTTCAGCCACCTGTTCGAGCAGATTGACCCAACTGCCGTAGAGTTGCCGGCAGCCGGTGACATCGAGGAAAATACCGGTATCTTCCGCCACTCCCACCGTCGGAGAGAAGCGAATGAGGTGTCGGGCCAGCGCCCGGAGAGATCGCAGGTCTTTGTCGGGTTCATACGGATGATCGCGGAGCGTTGGGCACAGCGCTCGGGCCTCGGCCAGCGGCATACCCGGCCGTACCCCGGCCTTATGAGCCAGGCGGCAGGCATGCACAACGATTCGTCGTGAAGCGACGGTGTGAACGAGGGCCATTGCTTCGTCGCCGCGTGGCTTCTTGGTTTCGTTGCTCTCACGCATACCGACGCGTCGTCTCAATCGATCGATCGGCCACTGGGGCAGATACACGCAGAGAATGTGTCTCATGGTCAAGCTCCAGAAGGATGGACTGGCCGACGAGCCCTCCATGGCCGTGGAGCAGTTGGAGAATCCATTTTCGTCCATTGCGTGTGGCGGGAACGGGCCGGACCAGCCAGCGGGTGGCCGCCGCATAGGCGGAAGCGGGGTTGTGTCTGCGAAGGAGCAGTCCGATGCCTCCGCCGGTTTCCGCGGCGAGTTGCAATCGCCGGACTTCAATTCGGGACAGCGATGGAGGCGATGGTGACATCGACACCGGGGCAACGCAGGCATTCCGCGATGGTCCAAGTGAGATCTTGCGGTTTTTTGGGGCATATCCACAGCACGCGATCCAGTGGAATGTCAAATGCAAGCAATGCCGGCGGATAGATGTGCCGGGAGGGGTCAATCCAGGCGACAAGACCGGTTTGGCTTGCCCGCGAAGCGAGGATCGCGGCCGGGGCAACCGGCAGACCGGCAACCGGCGAGCAGGAGTCATCCGCTTGCGGGTAGAGCAGTTCATGGATAGCCGACCGTGGCCAGATGTGGCCGGGAAGCAAGGCATCCCATGTGTCCAGTCCGGTCCGAAAGCCATCCCGGCGGTTTTTGGGCACGGTCCTGTCGAGAATGGCCTGCAATTCGCGAAGCCGGCCGAGGTTGGAGGATGGTATGGCCAAGGGAGACATGGTTTGGTATTTGTACGGATTCTAGCGGGAGGATTCCCCGATTTCAAACAAAATATGTACTTTTGTATTTAATAACTTATAAAATTTATGTTAGAAATACCTTTTGGCGTAATCTCGGAGCATCCCGCAAGGTGGCCGAAGCTGAACAAGCTCTCGCGACGATACCGGCTGAATCGACTTCCCTATTGGAGCGTCTATCAGGAGCGAGAGGATTGTCTGCGTGTCATTTCGGTCATGCATCAGGGTGATGGCCGAACTATTGGCGGCATTGCGCTGCCCGGCAAGACCAGACTGTTCAGATCTTTCAGCGAGATTACCACGAGGGTAGACTACGCCTCCGTCAACAGGAGAACACATGGTCAGGACAGTGGTGATGGTGATGATGCTGCTTGGGTGTTGGTGCGCCTCGGCCGCCGAGACTTCTGTCGTTTCTTCGGATGACGCCTGCCAGCGGAAACTTGATCAGGTGAAGAGAAAAGCGCCGGCTGGGTTTACTGTGCTGATTGAGAAGCCGTTCATCGTTGTCGGCAACGATGAACCCGCGATGGTGCGGCGGTTCGCCGAAAGCACAGTGCGCTGGTCCGTGCAGAAACTCAAGGCGGCGTATTTCGAGAAGGATCCGGCCGAGATCATCACTATCTGGCTGTTCAAGGACAAGAACAGCTACGAGCGATACACGCGTGAGCTGTTTGACGACCGGCCGGATACGCCGTACGGGTATTATTCGCAGAAGCACAGCGCGCTGATCATGAACATTGCCACTGGCGGTGGGACGCTGGTGCATGAGATCGTGCATCCGTTCATGCACACGAATTTCCCCGCGTGTCCGGCGTGGTTCAACGAGGGAATGGGATCGCTCTACGAGCAATCGGCCGAGCGGCAGGGGAAGATCGTCGGGTTGACCAACTGGCGTCTGGCGGGATTGCAGAAGGCGATCCGGGATGGCAAGGTGCCATCGTTCAAGAAACTCACGGGCACGACTACGGAAGAGTTCTACAGCGAGGACCGCGGGACCAACTATGCCCAGGCGCGATACCTTTGTATGTATCTTCAGGAAAAGGGGTTATTGCAGAAATTCTATCAGGAGTTTGTGGCCGGTCAGAAGGAGGATCCCACGGGCTACAACATGCTGATCAGCGTGCTGGGTGAAAAGGACATGGAGCTGTTCCAAAAGGCTTGGGAGGCGTGGGTGTTGGGATTGCGGTTTCCGTGAACGGGCTTTCCTGGGTTTGTTGCTGATGGCCACACAGCCAGAGAAGGACTTTTCGTCATCGGATTGACCGGTGCGG
>CAYSSA010000010.1:3830-9718 GCA_964433485.1 uncultured Tepidisphaeraceae bacterium
AATTGGGTGGTTGTCTGGCAAGACGCGGGGCTCTTCGGTATAAAAACACCTGAGGTTGCTGGTTTCTGACGTTGTTTGCGAGCCGTAGGTTCTTATATCGCATACACTTATGGCCGATAAAGGCAAATTTATCTTTCCCCGCTGGGCCAATTATCTGCTGCCGGTGATCGTTCTGGGTGCGGTGGGTGGGGCCATGTACGTGCCGGCGCTGTTTGCCATTGGTGCGTCGGCCAAGACGATGGCGGTTGGCTATCAGCCGGAGCAACCGGTTCCATTCAGTCACGCAGTCCATGCCGGGCGGTTGGGACTGGACTGCCGGTATTGCCACAGCACGGTGGAGAACTCAGCCTTTGCGGCGTTGCCACCGACGCAGGTCTGCATGAATTGTCACACTGGTGTGAAGCCGGATAGTCCGAAGCTCAAGCCTGTGATGGATAGTTGGCGGACTGGCATGCCGGTGAAGTGGGTGCGGGTGCATCGGCTGCCGGATTATGCGTTCTTCAACCACGCTGCCCATGTGAACCATGGCATCGGATGCGCCAGTTGCCATGGCCGGGTGGACCAGATGGATGAGGTCTACATGGATCAGCCGTTGACGATGGGCTGGTGCCTGGAGTGTCACCGTGAGCCGGAGAAGTTCCTGCGGCCCAGAGAGCAGGTGTTCAACATGGCGTATAAGAAGACGCCCGAGGAGCAGTTGGAGATCGGCAAGAAGTTGAAAGCGGAGTACGGGATTCACGACGTCGCTTACATGACGAGTTGTTACACGTGTCACAGGTAAAGCATCACAGCACTGGGATTGAGTACTGGCGGAGCCTGGAACATCTGGCTGACAGCCCGGAAGTCCGGGATTTGCTGTCCAGGGAATTTCCGGGTTACGATCCGGATTCGCTGGCCACGACATCGCGGCGACGGTTTCTGAAGCTGATGGGAGCGTCGATGGCGCTGGCGGGGGTGACGCTGAGCGGATGTCGGCGTGCGCCCAGGGAGTATCTTGCGCCGTACACGAGCAATCCGCGAGATCGCGTGCCGGGGACGCCGGAGCATTACGCCACGGCATACGAAATTGGCGGCATCGGGTCGGGGTTGTTGGTGACAAGTTTCGACGGTCGGCCGATCAAGGTCGAAGGCAACCCGGATCATCCGTTCGCGTATGTCGGGGAGGCCGGCGGCGGGCGGAAGATCGGGGCGGCCGATGCGTTCGCGCAGGCGAGCGTGCTGGAATTGTACGACCCGGAGCGCAGCCGGAGGGTGAAGCACGACGGCAATCCGACGACGTGGGAAGATTTTGTGGCGTTTGCCAAGACACACTTCGGCGCGATGAAGGGCACTGGCAATGGGCTGGCGATCCTGAGCGAAGCGACCAGCAGCATGAGCGTTGCCGACATGCGGACCAGGCTGAGCAGGGCGATGCCCGGAGTGAAGTGGTACGAGTATGAGGCGGTGTCGTACGACAATGAGGCCGAGGGGCATCGGCTGGCATTCGGCGCGCCGCTGCGGTCGCGACTGAACCTCGACAAGGCGGCGACGGTGCTGCTGTTTGACGCGGATTTGCTGGGGACGCACCCGGCGCATATTCGCTACGCGGCTGACTGGGCTTCGCGGCGGCGGACGGCCGACAACAAGGCTGATCGGCGGATGAATCGCGTGTATATCGCGGAATCGACGTTCAGCGTGACGGGCACGGTGGCGGACGTGCGCCTGCCGGCCAATCCGGATCGCGTTCACGCGATGGCGATGGCGGTGGCAGCGAGACTCGGGGTGGAGGGGATATCCGGCGAAGGCAAGTTGTCGCCTGAAGAGGCATCGTTTGTTGATGCGGCGGCCGCCGATTTGAAGCATGACGGCGTTGCGGCCGCGGGTCCGAGCGCGTCGGCGCAGGTGCATGCGCTGGTTGCGGCCATCAATGCCAGGATCGGCGCGATCGGCAAGACTGTTGTGTATTACACCGATGGTGCGTTCGACCGGCCGACTCATCTCTCAGCCATTACGTCGCTGGCCAAAGACATTGATTCGGGCAAAGTGAACACGCTGGTGGTTCTCGGCGGCAATCCTGTCTACGACGCGCCGGCCGACATCGGTTTCGAGAAACTGCTTGCCAAGGCGGGTACGACGATTCATCTGTCGCTTTATGAAAATGAGACATCCAGATTGTGCAAGTGGCACGTGCCCAGGGCACACTATCTGGAGTCATGGGGCGATGCTCGGGGATACGACGGCACGGCAAGCGCCATACAGCCGCTGATCGAGCCTTTGTACGGCGGCAAATCGGCCATCGAACTCCTTGCCGCGATTGCCGGAGACGAACTTGCCGAGGGGTATGCCATCGTCAAGCGAGCATGGGCGCCCATTCTGCCAAAGGGCGAGGTGGAGATCGAGTTCAAACGGGCGTTGGAAGCGGGAGTGTTGAAAGGGACCGGATATCAGGTTGCCGCGCCGCAGATCCGAAAGATCGAATTCGCGCCCATTGCCGCCGCCAGCGGCTTCTACCTGCGGCTGGAGCCTGACTCGCGGGTATACGATGGCCGGTTCGCCAACAACGGCTGGTTGCAGGAGACGCCGGATCCACTTTCCAAGCTCTGCTGGGACAATGCGCTGATGGTGTCGAAGGTGGACGCGGACAGGCTTGGTGTGACCACAGGCGACATGGTGTCTGTGAAGACCGGTGCGGGCGCAACAGAGGTTGCGGTTTATGTGATGCCGGGGCAACCGGTGGGCGTGGTGGGGTTGTCCCTGGGCTACGGGCGGACGTCCGCGGGACATGTTGGAAGCCACCTTGGCTTCAATGCCTACACGCTGCGGGGAACGGGCGCGGCACACGTGGTCGCCGGGGTTCAGGTGAGCAAGTCAGGCGGAAGATATGCTCTGGCGATGACCCAGAACCACCACATCATCGACCCCATTGGGGCCGAGACGCGCGACATGCGGATTGGCGCCAAGGGCAGGAGCGGCCCGATCATCCGCGAAGCGTCGCTGGAGCAGTACAAGCACGACGAGCATTTCGCGCATGAAGGCTCGCATGGCGTGGCGTTGCAGTTGTTTGACCAGAAGGAGTATCCGGGGCCCCACAAGTGGGGCATGGCGGTTGACATCTCGGCGTGCATCGGCTGCAACGCCTGCGCGGTGGCCTGTCAGGCGGAGAACAACATTCCCGTCGTCGGCAAGGATCAGGTTCTGATGAACCGGGAGATGAACTGGATTCGCATAGACCGTTATTTCAAGGGCGATGCGGCCGACTCGACCGTGCAGGTGGTGCATCAGCCAATGATGTGCCAGCATTGCGAGAATGCCCCGTGCGAGCAGGTGTGCCCGGTGGCTGCGACAGTGCATGACAGCGAAGGCCTGAACACGATGGTCTACAATCGCTGCATCGGGACGCGGTATTGCTCGAACAACTGTCCCTACAAGGTGCGGCGCTACAACTATTTTGACTTCCACACGAAAGACCCCCGCGGCAAGGCCAACCCCTGGTTGAACATACCGGACCTTGAGCAGGATGCCCGGATCGACAAGATCAAGCGAATGGTGTTCAATCCCGAGGTCACCGTGCGCATGCGTGGCGTGATGGAGAAATGCACGTATTGCGTGCAGCGCATTCACATTGCCACCGCGCAGGCGAGGGCCAAGGCGATGCAGGAAGCGGGGCACAGCAGAAACGTGCAGGTGTCGGATGGAACGATTGTGACGGCCTGCCAGCAGGCATGCCCAACACAGGCGATCGTCTTCGGCAATTTGAACGATCCCAGGTCCAGGGTGTCTCAGTTGCACGCGAACGCACGGTCCTATGAGGTGTTGCAGGATTTGAACGTTCGTCCGCGCACCCATTACCTGGCGAAGCTGCGCAACCCATTTGTGGGAGCGGAGCAGCACAGTGCGGCCTCAACGCCGCAAGAACCGGAAGAATCAAGAAGATACGGAGGCACGGAGAAGTCATAGAGCCTTCTCGGTGTCTCAGCGCCTCGGTGGCGAGCAGGTGGTTTGTAGGAATCGTCATGGCAGAGTTTGATAACACAATCGACGACCCGCGCCAGAGGCAGCCGCTGGTGCTGGGCGGAAAAGATTTCACGGCCGTCACCGACACGGTCTGCAACGTGGCCGAGCGGCCGACCACGCTGGCCTGGAAGATTTCGTTTGTGGTTTCGCTGTCGCTGCTGGGCATGCTGGGGGGCACGATTCTGTATCTTGTCACGACCGGCATCGGAGTCTGGGGCAACAACCAGCCGGTGAGCTGGGCGTTTGATATTGTGAATTTCGTGTTCTGGGTCGGCATCGGTCACGCGGGCACTCTGATATCAGCGATTCTCTTTCTCTTCCGTCAGAATTGGCGCACCAGCATCAATCGATTCGCCGAGGCCATGACGATCTTCGCCGTGATGTGTGCCGGGATGTTTCCGGCGATCCACATCGGACGGCAATGGAAGGCGTATTACCTGTTCCCGATTCCCAACACGATGGAGATGTGGCCGCAATTCCGCTCGCCGCTGCTCTGGGACGTGTTCGCAGTGAGCACTTACGCCAGCGTGTCGCTGTTTTTCTGGTATATCGGAATGTTGCCGGATCTGGCGACGTTGCGAGATCGCGCCAAGAGCCGCATCAAGCAGTTCATCTACGGATTTCTGTCGCTGGGATGGAACGGTTCGGCAAGGCACTGGCACCGTTTTGAGCGGGCCTATCTGCTGCTGGCGGCGTTGTGTACGCCGCTGGTGCTCTCGGTCCACTCGGTGGTGTCGTTCGACTTCGCCACATCGCAGCTTCCGGGATGGCACACGACGATCTTCCCGCCCTATTTCGTGGCGGGTGCGGTGTTCGGCGGGTTTGCCATGGTGCTGACGCTGGCGATACCCGCCCGGCAGTTCTTCGGCCTCAAGGATCTGATCACATTGCGACACATCGAGAACATGTGCAAGATCCTTCTTGGCACTGGACTGATCGTGGGCTATGCCTACGCCACTGAGTTTTTCATCGCGTGGTACAGCGGATCGCACTGGGAACAGCAACTGTTCAAGAACCGGGCCCTTGGCAACTACGCATGGGCGTACTGGGTCATGGTCTTCTGCAATGTCGTTGCCCCGCAGGCTCTCTGGTTCAAGGCGTGCCGAACGAATCTGCTGGTTGTCATGTGTGTGGCCATGTGCGTGAACATCGGCATGTGGTTCGAGCGCTTCGTCATCATCGTGACCTCGCTGGCGCGGGATTTCCTGCCGTCGAGCTGGGGATCGTTCTGGCCGACCTGGGTGGATCTGGCGATGTTGCTTGGCAGCTTCGGCCTTTTCTTCACCTGTTTCCTGCTGTTCTGCCGCTTCCTGCCGGTCGTGGCGATGGCCGAGGTCAAGACGGTGATGCCCGAGGCCCACGCGCATGGCGCGGGCCGGGATGCCCGTAAGAGCGACTACTGGCCGGATGAGAACTTCGAGCGGCGCGGCGAGTCGGCGCACTAGCGCATGAATGACCAATGCGAGCGGGCGCGGTCGTGCGGCGGCACGGCGCCTGGTGCAGAAGAGAGCATGGCTGTGATAAGCGAGAAACCATGAGTACGGCGATGGAGACAACACGAGAAGCGACGCCGAACGACGACACCAGGAAGGTGGTGGCGGTGCTGGGCGAGTTTGAGACGGTGGATCGAATCGTTCAGGCGGCGCGCGAGGTCCGCAAAGCGGGCTACACGAGGTTCGATGTGCACAGTCCGTTTCCCATCCACGGCATTGACGCCGCCATGGGGATTCGTCCGACCATTCTCCCGTGGCTGGTGCTGGGAGCCGGGCTGGCGGGTCTTTGCGGCGCGTTGGCGATGCAATGGTGGATGAATGCCCATGACTATCAGTATCTCATCAGCGGCAAGCCCATGTTCAGCCTGCCGGCGTTCATCCCGATCATTTTCGAATGTACGG
>CAYSSA010000010.1:9800-11802 GCA_964433485.1 uncultured Tepidisphaeraceae bacterium
GTTCCGCCGGGCAACGAGCGATCGGTTCTTTCTTGTGCTTGACGCGAGCGATCCCAGGTTTCAGCAGACGGCGGCATCGAAGTTGCTTGATCAACTCGGGGCGTCGGCCGTTGAGACGGTGGAGGACTGAATGACATGAGCCATTCGACCGACAGCCATCTTCCTCCGACCAGTGCGGTGAAAGCGCCGCGCCTGGGGCGGGTGCCTTTCTGGCTGATTGCCGTGACGATTGTGGCGACGATCGCTTCGTGGGTGCCGCTGGTTTTCTTTGCCAAGGGCCGGGTGGTTCGCAGCAAAGAGGCGCCGGTGATCTATCTTCAGGATATGTACGCCCAGCCCAAGTTCCGTGAGCAGCAGGAGACCACGCTGTTCGCGGACGGCCGGGCCATGCGGCCGCGAGTCGAGGGAACCGTCCCGCGCGGCATGCTCGATGACGACGATCATTTTTTCCGCGGCTGGACGAGTGCCGTTGTGGCCGGCAAGACGAACGTGACCTTTTTTGACAGTTTTCCCAAGCGAGTGACGGTGAATGATGCGCTGCTCAAACGGGGCCGGGAGCGATACGATATCTACTGCGCGGCGTGCCATGGCCTGGATGGGCTTGGCAATGGTCCGGTCAATGCCCGTGCCCGGGAGCTGAAGCAGGGCACATGGACCCCGCCGTCAAACCTGCACGAGCGGACGATTCGCGCCAGGCCGGTCGGGCATATTTTCAACACGATTTCCGTCGGGATACGCAACATGCCGGGGTATTCCGGGCAGATTCCCGTCCCGGATCGCTGGGCAATCGTGGCGTATGTGCGGGCGCTGCAGGTAAGCCAACATCCGCCGGTCATCCCGGCCGAAAATGACAATAAGCTTCGCTGATCAGATCTGGAGAACACCCCGTGGCTGGACATGACAAAACAACCGCAAGCCTGACCGAAGTGACCCGCCTGGGTCCGGGCGCGAAGCGCGCGATGACCCTCTGCGCCGTGGTCGGACTGGCGGGAATCCTGGTCAGCATCGGCCTGGCGTTGGCATCCACCGGCGGTCTCGCTCGATTCTATTTCGCCTGGTTGACAGCATGGGGCAGCGCACTGGCCATTGCCCTGGGCGCGATGTTCTTCGTGTTCATACAGCACCTCACGGCGGCCGGCTGGAGCGTCACGGTTCGCCGAGTCGCTGAGGTGACGATGTTGCTGTTGCCGGTGCTGGGGGTACTTTCGCTGCCGGTCCTCGTATCGGTGCTGAGTCACAAGGGCGATCTGTATCGCTGGGCTTTGCCCTTGCCCGATCACGGCGCGGCGCAGGCGGAACACGGAGCCCACTCGGCCAAGGAGGCTTCCTCCGAGGGACACGCTGCCGGCGGCCTGGATGCACTGACCCTCAAGAAGCGGCCGTGGCTGAATCCCGTGTTCTTCACGGCGCGGATCCTCTTTTATTTCGGCGTGTGGTCAGCCATGGCGATCTATTTCTGGCGCGCGTCGGTTCGGCAAGATGAGAGCGGCGACTCCGTCATTACGCAACGGTTGCGCGCCGCGTCGGCGCCGGCGCTTGTGGTTTTCGGATTGACGGTCACCATGGCCGCATTCGACCTTCTGATGTCGCTGGACCCGCACTGGTTCAGCACGATCTTCGGCATTTACTTCTTCGCCGGTGGCGTGGTGGGGTTCTTCGCGCTGCAAGTGCTGATCTGCGTGCTTCTCCAGCGCAATGGGGTGCTGACCCAATCCGTCAGCATCGAGCACTACCACGACATTGGCAAATACCTGTTCGGTTTCGTGTTCTTCTGGGGGTACATCGCCTTCAGCCAGTACATGCTGTTGTGGTATGCGAACATTCCCGAGACGACACCGTGGCTTGCGCGGAGGGGCGCGACGAGCGCTGTGATAGATGTGTCCCAATGGGGTTATGTCGTCAATGGCTGGACGTTCCTGGCCGTAATCGTGCTGCTGGGGCATCTGCTGATACCGTTCGCGGGCCTTCTGTCACGGCATGTAAAGCGCAATCGGACCATGGT
>CAYSSA010000010.1:11824-14899 GCA_964433485.1 uncultured Tepidisphaeraceae bacterium
GGTGGCTTTCCACTACCTCGATGTCTATTGGATCGTGATGCCCGAGTCCGTGCCGTTCGCACCGGCGAGTTTTCGTCCCGCATTGATGGATGCGACCGTGTTGATCGGAGTGGCCGGGCTTCTTGGCGCGGCCTGGCTCTATGTGGCAAGCCGGGCGGCAATTCGCCCGCTTGCCGACCCGAGGCTGGGCGATGCCCTGGCGTTTGAGAATATCTGACGAGGCGATTCCATGTCCCAGACAAAGTCGGACATCAATATCGACATGGTCTTCACGGTGATGATCGCGGCGTCAACACTGCTCCTGGTCATCATCGTCGGAGCCCACGCGCTGATCCTGTATCAGGAACGCGGAGAAGTCGCGGCCAAGTGGGAGGAAATGCGATACGCCCCGTTGGAAGACCTTCTGGCCAATCAAAGGGCCTGGCTGAACCATCCGCCCCGAGCAACCGCTCCAACCACCCGGCCGGCGCCAATTCCAATCCATGAGGCGATGAAGGTTGTTGTGCAGACCGGCGGCAACGTGGTTTTCCCAATGGAGCAATAGACGGTCCATGAAAAGCGCAGGCAATATCTTCGACGCTACCCCCCACGGGATCTCACCTCGGAGACTCGGAGGCACGGAGAGAGCCATGTTGTTGGTGGGTCTGTGCGCCTCCACGTTTCGACGTTCTTGTGTTGCGATATACCCAGTGTCATGCCTGGGTACGTACGCTCTCCGCGTTGTCTTCAGTCTGCTGATTCTGCCGATCGCTTCGTCGGCGTTTGCCGAGTTTGTCACTCAACCTCCGCCGGGCATGGCTACGCCGCAGATGAACGTAATCGAGAAACTCGGTCAGACCGTGCCCCTGGATTTGTCGCTGGTCGACGATACGGGCAAGGCCGTGAAGCTGCGGGACTATTTCAGTGGCCGCCGTCCGGTGATACTGCAACTCGGCTATTATGGCTGTCCGATGCTCTGCACGCTGGTCTCGGAGGGAATGGCCGATTCGCTGAGGCAACTTGCTCTCAAGCCGGGCGAAGAGGTTGAGGTGCTGTATGTTAGCATTGATCCGCGTGAAACCGCGGACTTGGCGGCCGGGAAGAAGGCTTCCATCGTCAAGGTGTGGAACAAGCCTGGGGCGGAGAAGGCAATTCACCTGCTGACGGGTCTGGAGCAGAATACGGCGGCGCTGGCCGACGCGGTTGGATTCCAGTATCAGTGGGTGGAGACAGCCAGACAATATGCCCATCCGGCGGTTCTCATCGTACTGTCGCCCGAGGGCAAGATCACGCGATATCTCTACGGCGTGAAGTACGATCCGACCACGCTTCGGCTGAGTCTGGTGGAGAGCGCCGAGGGCAAGGTTGGGTCTTCCACCGACCGCTTCATTCTGACCTGCTTCCAGTATGACGGGAAGCAGGGCAAATATGCCGTGATGGCCGTCCGCCTGATGCAGGCCGGGGCGATCGTCACCGTGGCGGCGCTGTCGACCGTGATCTTCCTGTTCTTCCGCTGGGAGCGCCGCCGGCAGAAAGCGATCGCACAGGCTTCCTGAACGCAGACAACACCATGGTCTTCTCCATTTTGTCCAACTTCATCGCCGCCGGCTGGATGCCCCAGGACGCATCAAGCATCAGCGGCCACACCGACTGGGTATTTGGCTTCATCTTCTGGGTGTGCATGTTCTTCTTCCTGCTGGTCTCCATCCTGCTGGTGGCATTTGTGGTCAAGTACCGGCACCGATCAGGCGTCAAGCGCGATACGGCCGGGGGCCACAACACCGCGCTGGAGATCATCTGGACCGTCATTCCGACCATTCTTGTGCTGATCATGTTCTACTACGGCCTGAAGGGATACCTGTACATGGCCGTGGAGCCACCCAACGCGATGGAGATCAACGTCACGGCTCGCATGTGGAGTTGGTCTTTCAACTACCCCAACGGCGCGCGCGACAAGGATCTTTATATTCCCGTCAACAAACCGGTGCGTCTGATCCTCGGCTCCGACGATGTGATCCACAGCCTGTTCGTTCCGGCGTTCCGCATCAAGAAGGATGTGGTTCCCGGACGCTTCAACCGCACTTGGGTGCAGGCGACCGAACTTGGCAGTTTTGACCTGTTCTGCGCCGCCTATTGCGGCCAGAGCCACTCGCAGATGATTGCCAAGGTCCATGTTCTGCCGGAATCCGAATGGCGGGCCAAGATGGAGTATCTTTCCCGCTGGGATGACAAACTCTCGCCAATTGATGCCGGCGCGAAGTTCTACAATGAGTTGGGATGCAAATCGTGTCACAGCATTGACGGATCCAGGGGCACCGGACCGTCGTTCAAGGACATCTATGGAGCGATGGTTTCGCTGGCCGATGGCAGGCAGGTAATGCGTGATGACGAATACGTCCGCGAGTCGATTGTGAATCCAAATGCCAAGGTCGTCGCAGGCTACAACCCCGTGATGCCCAGTTTCGCTGGAACGCTGAAGAACGAGGACATCATGGCCATCAGCGCTTACCTGAAGTCCATCAGCGCCAACTACAAAGGTGATCTGGCGCCCTTGAGGAAGATTGCGCCCCTCTCGCCCGCGACCCAACCGGCCGCCAGGTAAGTCGAGGGATAGAATACTGGAGTTCGAGAATGACTGCGATTTCCGCCAAACTTCCCGCCGAACACGCCGGAACCACCGGCCATGGGGGTGACTATCTCTCCCACGGAAGGGGTATACTCTCCTGGGTTTTCACGCTCGACCACAAGCGCATCGGCATTATGTACTGCTATGGAGTGCTGTTTGCGTTCCTGCTGGCAGGCGTTTTTGCCCTGGTGCTGCGGACGATGCTCTATACGCCCATCGACGGAGCCAAGCCCAATGCGGGGCAGCTCTTCGATGCCTACAACCATATCTTCACCCTTCACGGCGCAGTGATGATCTTTATGTTCATCATTCCCGCCATTCCCGCGATCCTGGGCAACTTCGTGTTGCCCCTTCAACTGGGGGCCAAGGATGTCGCCTTCCCGCGGCTGAATCTTCTCAGTTACTACTTCTACGTTGGCGGCGGCCTGTTTTTCGTCTATATCCTCCTCAGTGGCGTGGTGCGCGTCACC
>CAYSSA010000010.1:14916-19577 GCA_964433485.1 uncultured Tepidisphaeraceae bacterium
AGTGGAACTGCCCGGCGGATACGGGCTGGACACCGGCTGGACGTTCTACACGCCCTATTCCACATCCAAGTCCGCCAGCGCCATCGTGCCGGCAGCCCTGGGCGTGTTCATCATGGGCTTCAGCTCAATTCTCACCGGCGTCAATTTCATTGCCTCGATCCACATGCTGCGGCCTGCGGGCATGACCTGGTTCAAGATGCCGCTTTTTCTCTGGGCCCTTTACTCCACCAGCATCATACAGATACTCGCCACTCCGGTGCTTGCGATTACGGTGCTTCTGCTGTTCCTGGAGCGGAACTGGGGCGTCGGCATCTTCGATCCCAGGCTGGGGGGAGATCCCGTGCTGTTCCAGCATTTCTTCTGGTTTTACAGCCATCCGGCCGTCTATATCATGATCTTGCCCGCGATGGGCGTGATCTCGGAAATCTTCGCCGCATTCAGCCGGAAGGCCATCTTTGGCTACAAGTTCGTCGCCTACAGTTCCCTGGCCATCGCGTTGCTCAGCTTTCTTGTCTGGGGCCACCACATGTTTGTTTCCGGGCAGTCGCTGGTGATGAATGCCATCTTCTCACTGCTGACGTTCTCGGTTGCCATTCCCTCGGCCATCAAGGTGTTTAACTGGCTGGCGACTCTGTATAAGGCCGACATCCACCTCAAGACGCCCATGCTCTGGGGGCTTGGGTTCATCTTCATGTTTACGATCGGGGGTCTGACGGGGTTGTTCCTGGGCACATTGAACATCGACGTCCATCTGACCAACACCTATTTCATCGTGGCGCATTTCCACTATGTGATGATGGGTTCCAGCCTCTTCGCTTTTGTCGGTGGGATGTACTACTGGTGGCCGAAAATCACAGGAAAGATGTACGACGAACGCACTGGTGTCATTGCTGTGATTCTGGTGTTCATTGGTTTTAACATCACTTTCCTGCCGCAGTTTGTCATGGGCCTGCACGGGATGCCGCGGCGTTACGCCAGCTATCCCATGTATCAGACCGATGGCGACGGCAAGGTCATTACGGATGCGTCCGGCAAGCCTGTCAAGACTGTGTTCCTCAGTCGTCATCGGGAATCGACCGTCGGCTCGTACATCATGGGCGCGGGCCTGTTTCTCGTGCTTGGCAACTGGTTGCATTCGCTGCGATCGGGCAAGAAGGCTCCGCCCAACCCGTGGGGCGCCAACACGCTTGAATGGCAGACGGCCTCTCCCCCGCCACACGATAATTTTACCGTTGAACCCCAGGCCGGAGATCCCTACGACATGCATGACTGGGTATACGATCCCGCGACCGGGAATTGGAACAAAGACCCCAACGCCGCGCCTGTCGCCTCATCGCACTGATTCCTATGTCGACGCTGAATCCAACCTCCGGCCACGCTCACGACCCGCATCTGGCCCACCATTTCCACTCCCATGAGCAGCAATACCAGAGCGGGAAACTGGGCATGTGGGTGTTCCTCTCCACGGAAATCCTGATGTTCGGCGGGCTGTTCTGCGCCTACTCGGTCTATCGTCACAACCACCCGGAGGTATTCGAGTGGGCCCATCTGGCGCTGGATCGCAAGTGGGGCGCGATCAACACGGTCATTCTGCTTGCCTCGTCGCTGACCATGGCCTGGGCCGTTCGGGCCGCAATGCTCGGCAGCCAGAAAGTCCTGCGAGCCTGCCTTCTGCTGACGATCCTTGGCGGTCTTGGCTTCATGGGGATCAAGTTTGTCGAATACAAGGCCAAGTGGGAACATCATCTATGGTTCGGGGGCAGCGCAAACATCTACAGTCCGGAGTTTGACGCCAAGGCGCATCCGAACATCCGGCCCGACCATGAGGTTCCCGGTGGACATCTCGCCGGCGCCGATGCGCACGGCGCGGAATCGTCCCCGCCGGCGGTGGTCACGAACAATCCATCGGACCCGAATCGGCTCGTCGGCGACGGGGCCGATGCGGCGAAGATTTTCCCGATGTATCAGGCTGTTGGCGGGTTATCGCCCGACACCGTGAAGGCAAGGCGCGAGCATCCGTCGTTCGACAAACTTGAGCCCCTGGACCGTCAGCGCGTGTTCACCTTCTTCCAGATCTATTTCTGCATGACGGGCCTGCACGGCATCCATGTGCTGGTGGGGATGGGTCTTATCGGGTGGATCCTTCTTCGCGCCATCCGAGGAGATTTCGGTCCGGGCTATTTTGCCCCGGTCGATCTGGTCGGCCTCTACTGGCACCTGGTCGACCTTATCTGGATTTTCCTCTTTCCACTGCTCTATCTGATCCACTGATCGCTCAGGAAGCATCTCATGGCCACCCAAACGTCCAGTCACGAAGCGACTCAGGCTGACAAGCCGCATATGCACATTGTTTCCCCCGGTCTGCTCGTTGGCGTATTTGCCGGCCTGATCGTGTTGACGCTCATTACAGTCGGAGTGTCCTATGCCGAAAGCTCGAAGATGATTCACCTGGGCTGGGCAAGCATCTGGGTCGCGCTGGGCATTGCGGTTTTCAAGGCGGCCCTGGTCGCCATGTATTTCATGCACCTGCGATGGGACAGCCCGTTTAACGGGGCCATTCTGATCCTGTCGCTGGTTGTTGTGGTCATCTTCATCGGCTTTGCCGTTCTGGACACGCGGGAATACCACAACCAGCTCACCGCGCCGCCCAGCGGCCGCGTTATGGATCTTGGCGTTGGACGTTGACGCGCCTGGAACGGTAAAAGGCGCCGCTGATGCTCCCGCTCTTCTGATATCATTCGGCGCGGGACGTTGCCCATTCACCTGATTCGTGACGAGTTGCTGCGCCGTCTGCGCGACGGCAACCGGCTGGTGTTGTCGGCGCCGACCGGCTCGGGCAAGACAACGCAGACGCCCCAGTTCATCTGGCGGTCGGGGCAGTTCGACGGCGATATTGTCATCCTTCAGCCGCGCCGCCTGGCGACGCGGCTCGTCGCCGAACGTGTCGCCGGAGAAATCGGTTGCCGAATCGGGGAGACGGTGGGATATCAGACGCGGCACGACTCGAAGGTGTCGGAGCGGACGCGCATACGATTCCTGACCGAGGGGCTGTTCCTGCGACAGTTGCAGGGCAACCCGACGCTGCGCGGGGTGTCGGTCGTGGTGTTGGACGAATTCCACGAACGCAATCTGGCGACGGACGTGTCGCTGGCGCTTGTTCGGCGGCTTCAGGAGCGCGACCGGCCGGACTTGCGGCTGGTTGTCATGTCTGCCACGCTGGATGTCCGGCAGGTCGGCACTTACCTCGATTGTCCTTCAATCGAGACGCACGGCCGCATGTATCCGGTGGAGATCGGGTATTGCGCCTCCCGCGGCACCGCCGGCAGCAAGTCGGCCGTCGGGAAGTGGCAAAAGCGCGGTCCGACGCCAGTGTGGGATCTGGCGGCCGAGGCGCTGGCTGGATTGCTCGAGCGCGAGGCCGAAGGCGATGTGCTGATCTTCATGCCGGGAGCCTACGAGATTCGACGGACCATGGAAGCTTGCAGCCGTCTCGGTGGCGGAGTGGCGGTGTACCCGCTGTACTCGGACCTCCCGACGTCCGAGCAGGACGAGGCGTTGCGGCCGAATCACCGGCGGAAGGTGATTGTCTCCACGAATGTCGCCGAGACGTCGATCACAATCGAAGGGGTTCGGCATGTGATCGACTCCGGGCTAGCGCGGATTAATCGGTTTGATCCGAAGCGAGGTGTCAACGTATTGGAGGTGGAGCCGATCAGCCGCGCCAGCGCCGAGCAGCGAGCCGGGCGCGCCGGTCGAACCGCCCCCGGCACCTGCCTGAGGCTCTGGTCCGAGCAGGAACATCGCCACCGAGCGGCGCAGAACGATCCTGAGATTCGCCGCCTGGATCTGGCGGAGGTGATGCTGCAACTTCTGGATCTTGGTATCGAGGATCCCGTCGGGTTCCCGTGGCTTGAATCTCCGGACCCGGAGTCGGCCGCTCAGGCGCTGGAACTGCTCGATGAACTCGGCGCGGTCTCCAGCTCCGCCGGTGGGCAATCCCTGGGTTCGACGTCAGCTTCGGGACACGGTCGATTCAGCCTGACGGAGATCGGAACCCAGATGGCGAGAATGCCTATGCATCCTCGCCTGTCGCGCATGCTTGTAGCGGCGCGGGTGCATGGGTGTGTGGCGCGCGCGTGCCTCTGGGCGGCCATGATCAGCGAGAGGGACATCCTGGTGCGTGGAATGGCCTGTCCCCTGGCGGAGGAGTTGGCCGAGGAGTTCCCGCGGTCGGATTTTCTGGTTCTGGAACGGGCTATGGAGTTTGCCAGGGCCGCGCGGTTTGACGCCGACAGATGTCTCGCCAAAGGCATTCACTCGGGCGCCTGTCGTGAAGTAGACCGCACCTGGAAAATGTACGAATCCGCGGTGGCCGCTCAGAACATCGAATACGCGGACCGGTCACCGGCGCCGGGGGATCTGGAATCGATGCGGCGCCTGGCCGAATGCCTGCTGGTTGCGTTTCCCGACCACCTGTCTCTGCGGAGGAATTCCACGAATCTGGCGGCGGCGGTGATCCATGGTCGGCGGGGGGAACTTGATCCGGGGACGGTTGCCCGGCATGTGGGGCTGGTGTTGCCGGTGGAGATGAGTGAAATCGGCGGCAGGGGGGTGGACGCGCGCACCGTGCTGTCGCTGGCAACAGAGATTGCGCCGGAGTG
>CAYSSA010000010.1:19665-21051 GCA_964433485.1 uncultured Tepidisphaeraceae bacterium
GAGCATCGCTTGTTGCCCGACTCAGCGATCGACCGCTCCGTCGCGGCGGGCATCCTGGCTGAGCAGATCCGGCGGGGCGTGCTGCGGTTGGAGGCGTGGGACGAGACGGTCGAACACTGGATTGCGCGGGTGCGATGCGTGGCCGACTGGTTTCCCGAGCGGCGGCTGGTGCGCTACGATGATACTGAGATTGGGGTGATTCTCGAGGAGTTATGCGAGGGTGCGATCCGTGCCAAAGACCTGCGCGACAGGTCCGTACTGGCCGCTTTCAAGGGATCGCTGTCATGGGAGGACCAGCAGTTCGTGGAGCGGATGGCTCCGGAGCGCATTCAGTTGCCGCGTGGATGGCGGATGAAGGTGGAATACACGCCCGGCCAGCGGCCTCGTGGGCGGGCGAAGATTCAGGATTTTTACGGCATGACGCAGACGCCGACTGTGGCAGGGGGTCGGGTGAAGGTGGTGCTTGAACTGCTGGCGCCCAGCATGCGACCCGTGCAGACCACGGAAGACCTGGCCGGATTCTGGGAGCGGCTGTATCCGGAACTGAGAAAGGAACTGTCGCGGAAGTATCCGCGGCACGAGTGGCGATAGCAGGCACAGCGGCACATGCAGTTGTAGTACAGACAACGCTATTGTAATACATCCAACTCCAGGTTTATCCTGGATCGTTTCGGGAGGCTGACAGACACGGTCCAACCATCGTCGATGTCACGGTCGGGGCCGGCGCGCAGGGCAAAACCGTGGAAGCTTGCATCGCCGCGGGTGATGGCGCGGCGATGGTCGATGATGACGATCTAATTCCCTTGCGGCTCGAAAGCATTCGAAAGGGGTCCACGACTGTTGTTGCAGGGCATCCTGCCCCACCGGTCATACCGAGCCAGGCGAGCAATCTCCGTGCAAAATAACCAAGACACTTCGCGTTGCTCAGGGTGGCACCAACCGTCATTCCGAGCAACGCGATGAACCTCCCAGCTCCCGTCACGGATCACGCTCTGCTGCGAAGCATCGTCTTTGTGGCGGCCGAACGCGGAGATGCTTGGCTTGGCTGCTCTGAAAGCCAGGCGGGCGTGGCGATGGAAAGCGGAGATTCTCCCTACGCTCGGAATGATGCAAGTGGCGATGAAAGCAACACTTGCGTTCAACGTGGTTGGGCCGCAGCCCGTGAGCGACTCTGCATGACCGATCGAAAACCGTTCGCGCAGCAACGGTTGTGGACCCTGCAATTGCATTGCTCTCCCGACGCGGATAGATTATGGGGTAACAGCGGCGGAGTCCGTTGTCTTGACGGGCCGATTTCTGCGGCCCAAAGGAGCCATGGATGGCCAGGCAAGTTCTCTACTCATCGTTGCTGCTTGTTGTGTGTGCATTGGGCTGCCAGCAGGAGCC
>CAYSSA010000010.1:21108-21423 GCA_964433485.1 uncultured Tepidisphaeraceae bacterium
CGCGGTGGTGGTGTCGCCGGCACGTCCGCTGGTTTTGCCGGCGCGGCCTCAGTCGCCCGCGCCACGTGCCGCCGATGAGGTGCCCCGCGATTGGATTCCCACGGCTGCCCCAAATCAATGGAAGTGGATCGTCATACACCACAGCGCCACCGCCGTCGGCGGAGCCGGCGCCTTTGATCGCGACCATCGCCAGAAGGGCTGGGATGAACTCGGCTATCACTTCGTGATTGGCAACGGGACACTGAGCGGCGACGGACAGGTCGAGGTTGGTCCGCGGTGGTCAAAGCAGAAATGGGGAGCCCACGCCAAGACCGC
>CAYSSA010000010.1:21464-23000 GCA_964433485.1 uncultured Tepidisphaeraceae bacterium
GAAATGTCGATGCGGATCGACCCACGCCCGCGCAAATCAGGGCTGTGACCAGACTGCTGGCGCACCTGATGTCCACCTACCATATCCCGCCGCAAAATGTGCTGGGGCACTGCGACACCAAACCAACGGACTGCCCCGGTCGGAACATGCCGATCGGCTTCCTGCGGGCCGAAGCCCTGCACCGCATGGCGCAGTTGAACGGCAGGCAACCCCCGGTGTCCACCGCTGCGGCTACGGAATTGTTGCGGGATTCCTCGCCCAGCCGCTGAGCGTTTCTCTGGGTCACACCTTGATTCTGATCCAGCCGCCCTGGGCGAATCGGGCATACATCAGCACACCGCGCAATCCAAGCTCAGCCGCCAACACGATCCAGATCGCAACAAGGCCAAGTTCAAACACGCAGGTGACAACCAGCACTCCTGCCAGCCTTGCGACGAAAATGCTCGCCAAGTTCAGGATCATTACCGAGAATGTGTCCCCGGCGCCGCGAAGAGCGCCGGAAAAGATGATGGCTGCGGCGAAGGCCGGCTGACAGAACGCCGTGATGAAAAGGCACTTCGCGGTCAGCTCCACCACGACCGGATCGGCCGAGATGAACCCAGCCATTTGCCGCCCGAAAACGATGAACATCAGGCCGCACAGGGTCATGATCCCGCAGCCCAGAGCGTAGCAAAGAAGCGCGCAGCGACGGGCGCGGTCGGGGCGTTTGGCACCCAGCGACTGGCCCACCAGTGTGGCGGCCGCCATGGCGATGCCGAAGCAGACCATGTAGGACAGTCCCTCGATGCGCACTGCATTGGTATGTGCCGTCGGCACCCGATTGGTCGCGTCGAGCCGGTTGATGATGTGAATCACGGCAAACTGCGCCGTCCACATCAGCAGGTTCTCAAATCCGGAGGGCAGGCCGATGCGAAGGATGCGTTTCAGGGTGGTCCAGTGCGGCGAAAGTCGATGCGGGTAAAGGCGTATCCCGCCGATGCCGCTGAGCAGCACGGTTGCCTGGAGGACGCCGCCGGCGAGGTAGGCGATGACTGTGCCAAGCGCGATTCCGGAGAAGCCCATCGCGGGCATTCCCCAGGCGCCAACGGTCAGACTGTAGGTGAAAAAGATGTTCACCAGGTCAACGATCACCATGGAAACGGCGGGTGTCAGCGTATCGCCGGCGCCGCGCAGACAGGAATTGGCGACGAACATGAGGGTTGAAAAAGGGACCGAGATGGCCAGCATTCGCAGGTAACTCAGTGCGTAGGCCGGCGCCTGGCCCCGCAATCCCGTCATCGCGATCAGGGGTTCGGCGAAGAAATAGATCAGTGATCCCACCGCCGCGCCCATGAGCACCGCGGTGGTGGCGGATTGTCCGCAGACGCTGTTGGCCAGCGACTTGTGTCGGGCGCCGCGGGCGCGGGCGATGATCGCCGTCGCCCCGGCGCCGATCGATGTCACCAGCAATCCGATGAACCACAGAAAATAAGAGATGCTGCCGATGGCGGCGGCGGCGTCCGTTGCCCCGGTTTGAAGATGATTGGCCATGTAGGT
>CAYSSA010000010.1:23042-23304 GCA_964433485.1 uncultured Tepidisphaeraceae bacterium
CCATCACCGGCAGCGACAGCGCAACCACTCTGCGCAACAAATGGCCCGTGGAGTCATCCCGCCCGGTGAACCGGGCATACGGCGCGCTCAAAGGCTGTTCGGCCGAATCAGTCATCCACCAGTTTATACCGTTGAGCGTTGCCGGAGTCCCGTGCTCCGCCGGCCAGATCCATTTTCTTCCCGATGGCACGTTCCCGCCTCTTGTCCTTGGTGCCGACGCCCGGTAGTTTTCACTCCGGATAACTTTCGGAGGTAGCCGGCC
>CAYSSA010000010.1:23314-28361 GCA_964433485.1 uncultured Tepidisphaeraceae bacterium
TGCAGTCGATCTCGTTGTTCGCCATGCTCTTTTCCGTTCTCGTTCCCACCAAAGCCTGGGTGCCGGCCAGACAACCACTGGTCGTAACCAACAGATCCGATGTGCCGGTGACGATGGTATTGACGGATTTCTCCGGCCGGGTGCTCGAGGCCAAAGGGGACATGACGGTTGCCGCCGGGGCCGACGCGGACATTCGCAAGCTGTATCCGGCCACCGTTGCCGCCGGCGCGTATGTTCTGTGGGCGGTTCCCGCCGGCAGGCAGTTGCCGGATTTCGTGGGCACGCCTCTGGTGCTGACCGTGCGTGCCGACCGCAAGCCGGGTGCGCCGAACCCGAATGAAGTGCTGGTGACCAAGATCGAGCCGCTGCGGTACGGGGTCATTACCACCGACAAAGGCGCAATCACTTGTGTTTTCTATTACGACGTGGCGCCCAACACCACGGCGACGATTCAGACGCTCGCGGAACAGGGCTATTTCGACGGACTGGTGTTCCATCGAGTGATTCCCGGCTTCGTCATTCAGGGCGGCGATCCGCTTGGCGATGGCAGTGGCGGGCCTGGATTCAACACCAACGCCGAGTTCTCCGATCGAAAACACGAGGCGGGCGTCTTGTCGATGGCTCGACGCGGCGACAGTCTCGAACAACAGGGGATGCCACCCAGGGCCGAGTTCGCCAATTCGGCCAGTTCTTCATCTGCACCGCGGCTGCCGAATCGCTGGACAGAAAATACACCGCATTCGGCAAAGTCAGCTCGGGAATGGACGTGGTCAAGGCCATTGAAGGCGTCCCGCTGGCCGACGCTCAATCCGGCAAACCGCAGGCCCCACCGACCATCAAGAAATTCGAGATCAAGCCGGTGACCCCATCGGAAAACCCCTACAAATCCATCATGACGCTCAAGCCCTGACGCCGGCGCACGCCGGTCTTCAGTTGCGCATGCAGGCGACGAACTGGCCGGGACGCCGTGGACGAAAAGCCGCGAAGCAAGCCCGAGCCGAAGCGGTGGTTGCATGGCGGACCCATCGGTACAGCGCACGTTCATTGCCCGGCATCATTGGCGACGACCCGCTGACCACTGACTACGGGTGTACGACCGTTGAGGCGGCCCGATCGCAGCCGTACTCTGCCACCTTGGAACGCGGTGGCATGACACCGCTTTGACTCGAACGCCACGTGTGCACCCGACGCTGTCTGGAGTTAAGCCACGAAGCGGCCTCCTGCGGCCGCACTCCCAAAGAGTCCGTCGCGGCATCGAGCCGTGGCGCATCAGCGGTCGTGGACTCATTGACTGCTGACTACCGACGCGAAATCGGGTATCACTTGGGAAATGAAAGAACGCATCCAGAAACTCCTCGGCAACGCCGGCGTGGCGTCTCGCCGGCAGATTGAGGCGATGGTGCTCGAAGGACGCATCGCCGTGAACGACCGTATCGTTCGTTCGCTGCCGGTGCTGGTGGATCCGGATCGAGACCGCGTGCGCGTGGACGGCGAGTTGATTAAGGTGCACCGGGCCGAGGCGGGCCGTCGCTATTACATCATGATGAACAAGCCCGCCGGAGTGGTCTGCACCAATGTCGCGCAGGGCGCCCAGCGCCGCGCGGTCGATCTGCTTCCCAGAGAGCTCAAGGCCCGGCTGTATCCGGTCGGCCGGCTGGACGCCGATTCGCGCGGATTGCTGCTGCTGACCAACGACGGCGACCTGACCAACCGTCTGACCCACCCGCGATTCGGCGTCAGCAAGACCTACACCGTCGCCGTCGACCGGCAGATTTCCCCGGAAACGCTGGAAAAGCTGCGGGCCGGCGGAATGTGGCTGGCGGACCCGAAGACCGGACGCGCCCACAAGACCGGCCCCATGCGCGCCAAGATCATCAGCCGCAGTCCCACCAGCACGGTGCTGGAGATCAGCCTTCAGGAAGGCCGAAACCGCGAAATCCGCCGCGTGCTGGCGAAACTCGGCCACAAGGTGCGCGAACTGATCCGCGTGCGATTCGGCCCGCTTTCGCTGGGCAACCTCGATTCCGGAAAATTCCGCGAGCTGCTCCCGAAGGAACTCAAGCAACTTCAGCGTGCCGCGCGCCAGACCAGACCCCAGGACAGCGGCGATGCGGCGGACAACGCCGCTCCGGGCGTCGAGGACGAGCCGATGATGGATTGATCCGCGTCAGTTCCCGAATCGAAACACCGTCGTCTGCTGATAGGTCTGCCCCGGTCGCAGAATCACCGAGGGGAAATTCGGCTTGTTCACCGCGTCGGGGAAATGCTGCGTTTCCAGGCAAAGTCCCGCATGATTCTTGTATTGCTGGCCGTTGCGGCCTTTGGTGTTCATGCCGTTGGCCGTGTAGAGCATGACTCCCGGCTGGGTGGTCAGCACCTCCATCGTGCGGCCTGATTTTGGATCTCGCACGCGCGCTGCAAGCGACAGGGAGCCGTCGGCGCTGTTCAGCACATAGTTGTGGTCGTATCCCGAGCCGACTTCCCTGATGCGCGAGCCGACGGTCGTCGGCCTGGTGAAATCCAGCGGAGTATCCTTCACCGCGAGGATTTCGCCTGTCGGAATAAGCCCCTTGTCTGCGACGGTGTATTTGTCAGCCAGGATCGTCAACTCATGGTCCAGGATGTCCCCTTCGCCGGCAAGATTGAAGTACGCATGGTTGGTCAAATTGACTATCGTTGGCTTATTGGTGGTCGCCCGGTAGTCGATCCGCAGACCGTTGTCGACCGTGAGGCTGTAAGTGACGGTTGCGGTCAACTCCCCGGGATAGCCTTCCTCCATATCGGCCGCGACATAGGTGAACGCCACGCCCGGCCCGCCGGCGGTTTGCACTTGGGCCGCCTTCCATACGACTTTATCGAACCCCTTCCGTCCGCCGTGAATATGATTAGGCCCGTTGTTCTTCGCCAGTTCGTACTCTTTGCCATCGAGGGTGAATCGGGCGTTGCCGATGCGGTTGGTCACCCGTCCGACGATTGAGCCCGCCAGCGGATTGCGGGTGAGGTAGGAGTTCAGATCGTCGAAGCCCAGCGTCACATCGACGACTTTCCCGGTCTTGTCCGGCGCCTTCAGGCTGATCAGCGTTGCGCCGTACGTCATGACGGTCGCGCTCAGCCCGCCGGATGCTGACAGAGTGTAGGCTTCAATACTCTGACCGGAAGGCATCTGTCCGAAAACGGATTTCGTGATCACCGTCGGTTCGGCCGCGATGGCCCATCGACCGGACACCGCCAGGAAGAAGGCAAGGACAGTCTGAATGATGATTGTTCGGCATTGCATGGCGTGAGATTATAGACAAATTCAGCGGTCTGTTGCGAGAAGCTGTCGCCCGGCCCGGACGACTTGCGGCTGTGCTTGATTTCCGGCTCGGTCGTGAAAATGCCGGACGTGCTTCCCATGCTGGAACTGGCCGACTGTCTGTGCGTCGCATCCACTTGGATGGTGTCGAAGGATCCGCAGATGTCTCCGTCGACGCCTCGCGGGCGTATCATCTGAGTGTTGCCAATGCGCCGCGGTTGCTGTGTGAAATCCGGCTACCAGATTGGGCGCGATTTCAAGGCCGGTTGTCCCGACTGTGGTTGGCGTCGTGGTGCTGAATTCCCCCCGGCGACCTGACGAACCCTGGAGAACACCCCGCTGACAACGGCAATGACGATACAGGGTGGCAACACCGCCTCGCCGGTTGACCGCACTCGGCGCGACCGCTATAGATTGGATTCAGTTTACCGGAGATGCGTTCATGGCCCTGCTCTGTGGCACCTTGCTGGATCCCGTGTCTGAAACCGAATGCCGTGTGGTTCCCAACGCCGGCATCTGCATTGGCGAGGATGGTCGGATCGCGGAAGTCAGATCGGGTGTATCCGCCGCCGGTTGCGATGGCGGCGGGCCGGATTGCTGGATTCTGCCGGGGTTTGTCGACGCCCACCTGCATCTGCCGCAGTGGGATCGTCGCGGACTCGACGGCTACAGCGTCAGCCAGTGGAGACAGAACGTGGGGGTTCCCGCGGAGATCCGCCTTCGAGACCGATCAGCGGCCGTCCAACTGGCCGAGGATTTCGCCTCCGGGCTAATTGCCAACGGCACCACCACGTTCGCGGCGTTCGGAAGTCCGTTTGCCGAGGAGGTTGATCAGTCGTTTCAGGTCTTCGCCCGGCGCGGATTGCGGGCGATCTACGGCATGACGCTCAATGATGTCGGCATGCCGGAGGAACTGATGCAGCCGACCGATGCCGCGCTTGACCAGTCGCGCCAGCTCTGCGCCCGATGGCACGGCGCCGAGAACGGTCGCCTTCAATACGCACTCAGTCCGCGAGCTTCGGTTCGATGCAGCGAGAAGCTCATGCGCGGGACTGCCGCATTGTCCGACATCCTCAAATGCTACATCCAGACGCACATCGCCGAGTCGCTCGAGGAATTGGCCGAGGTCCACGAGATGTACTCGAAGAATGTTGACGAGGTGGAGGTATTCGAGGAAGCGGGGCTGCTGGGCTCGCGTACGCTTCTGGCCCATGGCGTGTTCCTCGATCGCCAGCAGCGCCGCCAGGTGGCCCGGCGAGGCAGCGCCGTGGTCCATTGCCCGACAGGCAATCTGTTCCGCGAGAGCGGCCTGATGGACTATGTTGCCCACCGCGAGGACGGCATTCGCATCGCCCTTGGCAGCAGTGTAGCCGGCGGACCGGACCCGTTCATGCCACGAGTGGCGGTGGAGAGCCTCCACACCGCCAAAGCGATCAAGGTGCATACCGTGCCGCGCCGATCGCGCGAGGTGCCGCTGCCGGCCGAGGCATGGTATATGTTGACCAAGGGAGGGGCGGTCGCCCTGGGCATCGCCGATCGGGTCGGGTCCATCGCCCCCGGGTTCCAGGCCGACTGCCTGGTGGTTCGACCGGAAAAGTGGATCGCCGATCTGCCGCCCAACCACCAGATATCCGCATTGCTCTACACGCTGTGTCCCCAGCAGATTCTCGACGTATTTGTGGCGGGTCGACGCCTGAAGCCCTGATGCGCCGCCTACTTGTGCCCCACGGGCTTCTGTTCGCCGAGATATTT
>CAYSSA010000010.1:28381-29651 GCA_964433485.1 uncultured Tepidisphaeraceae bacterium
GGCGGCCAGGTCCACATCGTTGATGTTCGCCAGTGTACACAGCCAGGCGATGACATCGGCGAACTCTTCCTCGAGATTGGACCGGTCGTCGCCCATGAGCGCCGTCGCCAGTTCGCCAAATTCCTCGCAGAACCACATGAATGTCCTGGGCGTTCCTCGCTCCCGATCCACCTTCTCATAGCGATCGGAAATGTGCTTCTGAAATGCGGCGATGGTGAGGGTATTGGGATCCATACGGGGCGTCATCATACACGGGAACCAACCGCCACCCCAGCGCGTCATTCCGGCCTTGTCGCCGGCGCGGGCACATCGGCCATCGGGCTCTTTCTGCCGGGATCAACCTCAATGACTCGGGATGACTCATCCCGGGAAAAACGCAGCCCCCCCAGCTCGGGGACGTAGCGAAACCGCTTGACGTGACTCTCGTAGGCCTGCCGGTTCTTGAACCGCTCCCGATAAAGAACCTGGTTCTGTTGCTGCACCTTCTCCCATCCGCCATGCTGATTCTTGAAATACCACAATTCGATCCGCCAGATCACCTCTCCTCCGTCGGCCGAGTGAAACGCCGTATCACGAATCAGCTCGGCCAGCACCGTCACCCGATCCTGGTTGCCGTTCATCAACAGCATGTTCCGTTTGTTTTCAAAGCCTTTGATGCCGTCGAAAAGCTCCCGAAGGGCGGCCTTGTCCTCGTCGTCAAGGGGATCGGCCTGCTTTGGACCCTTTTCCGTCAGATACCATCCCATATCCACGCCGCGAAGGATGGTCCCGTCCTCAAGCGTGACGATCACATCGTATTTGGTCAGCGGCAACAGCTTTGCAAACCGAACCGTGTTGGCCGCCACGGTTCCCGGGGCTTCCAGTTTAAGCTCAGCGCAGGTCGCAATGGCGCTCTTGACACGCGTTCCAATCGGCAACTTCACCTCCAGCGACACTTCCGCGGCCACCCCTGCCGGACAGATCGCTGCCACGAGGAAAAATGCCAGAAGTTTCAGGCCGGCGCTCATCATCTGCTCCATGCGCGAAATACTACTCCTGCGATCACGCAATTGCTATACTCCGGGCAATTGCCCCGCTATTCCACATCGGTAAAGGAGATCAACATGTTGCACATCTGGCGTCTGAACACCGCATATGCACTGCTTTGGTTGTCTTCGATGGCCATTGCACAGACACAGCCCGCGTTCAATGGGCTGGACACGCATATGGGCAATCTTTACCGCCTTTCCAATGCCGAGACACGCTCTATCAGTCCCGCAAACCCCACCGG
>CAYSSA010000010.1:29661-32087 GCA_964433485.1 uncultured Tepidisphaeraceae bacterium
AGGAGGCATGGCCACCGACGGCACTGGCAAGAACGCAGCCCGCGAGCTTGGCCAGGGATGGAAAGTCTCTCCTTCCGTGCGGATCAAGGCCGGCGCCACGTACACCATGGCCGACATCGATGGCTCCGGAGCCATCCAGCAGATCTGGATGACGCCAGCGCCGCTGAACAAGACCCGGCTATATGTGCTGCGGTTTTACTGGGACGGCGAAACCGAGCCTTCGGTTGAAGTTCCCATGGCGGATTTCTTCGCCTGCGGCTGGGGTTCGTATTGCCAGATCAATTCATTGCCCGTCTGTGTCAACCCCGGCAGTGCGTTCAACTGCTATTGGAACATGCCGTTCCGTAAAAAAGCCCGGATCACGATGGAGAACCTCGACGACAAAGACATGACGCTGTATTTCCAGATCAACTACGCGCTGACTGAGGTTCCGGCCGACGCGGCGCATTTCCATGCCCAATTCCGCCGCGTGGGCAAACTGCCTCTGAAAACGGACTATACGATTGTGGACGGCATCAAGGGACGCGGACACTATGTCGGCACCTACATCGCATGGGAAGTGCGCAGCTCCGGATGGTGGGGTGAAGGCGAAATCAAGTTCTTCATGGACGGCGACAGGCAGTTCCCCACCATTTGCGGCACCGGCACCGAGGACTACTTCTGTGGATCCTACAACTTTGAAAACCAGGCCACAAAGAAATATCAGACATTCAGCACGCCCCACTCGGGCCTTGCTCAGGTGCTGCCGCCCGAAATCATCTACAAGCCCGGCCAGCGCTTCGGCCTCTACCGCTGGCATATCGCCGATCCAGTTCGTTTCAAGGATGATCTGAAAGTGACCATACAGGCCCTGGGCTGGCAAACCGGCGGGCGCTATCTGCCGCTTGAAGACGATATTGCCTCGGTGGCATACTGGTATCAATCCGAGCCACACGCGAAGTTTCCGACACTGCCGGCAAAGGACCAATTGATGGTCGGCCCGCTGAAGGTTGAGCCCGACAAAGCGCCATAACCAAAATGGCTTCCGTCTCAGGAGGCGGATCGGAACGACCGTCGGCTATGTGATCGGTCTTGAAGAAGGCTACGCGGCATCCATAGCCATGGCAGCACGCTTGAGCAATTGGACCCCGGCCATTAATCGGCCCTCAACCATGGAATTCCGATCGACCCAGATCACCCGAGCAGGGATCATCTCGCGGTTGGACGCCAGGCTCTCTCCCGGCTCATAGTTGCCCAGAGTCAAATTGACCAGCCGGCCGGCGATCAGCGGCGTGGATACCGGCAGTTCAATGCGAAGACCGCTGCCGCTGAGATCGTGAGTCTTTCCACCATAATAGCGCCCGGCCATCGGCTCGTAGACTTTGATCGGTCGATCCTGTGGGATTCGAAATCCACGGCGTCGGTCGGGTTTCTCGGTTTGAGCATCGAGCTCAGCATCCGCCATTTTGAGAAGCATAGACATACCTCCGGTCGGATAGCCCGACTGGCATCGCATATCCCGATATCGAGCGCAGGGTGGCTCAAACAACACCCCAAACCCGAAAAAACGGTTTATCGGACGTTGTGAATGCTGGTTTTCGGATGAATTCGCCTACGCAAGGACCCGGGCATGGCGTCGGAGGATGGCCGAGCTGGGCTAAACCCGGTGGATTGACATCTCAATCATACGCCCCAGAACGGGCCAAAGCAGTCGCCGCGGATAGGCCACTTCGCAAAAGGCCTGCCCACGGACGCCGCGGAAACTCGCCGAATAGGTCAACCGAAGATAAAACGGCGAAGAGTCGATCACGCGTGGCTCGAAAAGGTGCAAGACATCACCGAATCTCAACTCCCCCGGATAGCGCAGCCAAAGGTTCGTCTTGCGACTCCAATCGGCGACAACTCGGAGTGGCCCAAGATCACGCAGGCCGCTGTCGTCGGCCTCAAGCAAGTGCGTCTCTTCACCCAAACGCCGATCCCGCGGCATGGCGTGGTGGAATGTGAGGGCTCGATCCTCCAGCAGCAATCTACCCCAGATCCAGTTGGCAAGACCGGGCCCGATGGGGCCGGTTCCGTAGTTGTGATCGTGGTAGCCCCTGCCGCACAGGTCGATCTCGTGATCAACACACATTTCGGGATCGCCGGGATTGCGCGATCCGAACCGAACGCTGCCGCGAACGTCACATCGAGGATTCGCTATGATCCACTGGTGCTCCTCCCCGGTCATTGCCTTGGAAAGAAATGTGCGGGGTGTCATGGCCCCGGCGGAGCGAGGGACAAATGTGAATTCCGCCTCCAGCCTCTTGCCTTGGATGAGTCTTGGCCCCCGGCCGGTCAGCACCCACGGATTTCCCGCCATCTTCAGCCGCAACTCGCCCTGCTCGAGCCAGAATCGATTGCCGCCGATCATCACACCCGGCTTGTCCTTCGATCCGATGAACGAACCG
>CAYSSA010000010.1:32128-32420 GCA_964433485.1 uncultured Tepidisphaeraceae bacterium
CCTCATAAACGGCAAAATAGGCACAGGGGTATTGACGCGCCAGCGGCGGCCGGTGTCGCGTCGGCCGACGACGATACCGCCGATAGGCTCGCAGATACTCCGGGTGAAAGACGAAGCCCTCGAACAATATGGCGACCATCTGTCTGTCGCGCTCACCATCCTCCGCATCGAAATACCACCACTCATAACCACCGGGCGCGCATACTTCGTGCCATGCGTCGATGGCCTCCGGACCTCGTTCGTCGTACAACCTCACCTCGTTCACGCCGCATGCCTCATGCCGCATCATCAA
>CAYSSA010000010.1:32430-33683 GCA_964433485.1 uncultured Tepidisphaeraceae bacterium
CGCTCCTTACGCCCATGGCCCCGCCAAAGCCGTTGCCGGAAAGGCCATCGACGAAAACGCCGCGAATCGCGCAGCGTTCTGGTGCTTGACCGAGAGCACGGGAATCACCCCCTGCGCGCCAATCACCGCCGCGGCGCGATCCGTCAGATAGGCCTCGGC
Source organism: uncultured Tepidisphaeraceae bacterium (assembly GCA_964433485.1). Lineage (GTDB taxonomy): Bacteria > Planctomycetota > Phycisphaerae > Tepidisphaerales > Tepidisphaeraceae > JANYKD01. The sequence goes on from CAYSSA010000010.1 coordinate 32,590, forward strand.
CGGAGCCTGCACCTGCTTCTCGCCCTGCTCGACAAAACAGTGCATCGGCAGATCGTCGATCTCCACGAATCCGCCGGCCCGCATGTCCCATCCATTTTCCAGATAAGCCTGCCCCAGTGCGTACAGGCACGCGAAGGCCGGATTGCCCCACAAGTAGTGCTCATGCGGCAAACGCCCATTGCCTTCCTGATAACCCAGTTCGGTTGTTTCCTGACGATCGCCATATGGCAGACGCATCAGGATTCTCGGCCAGGCCAGGGCGATTCGCCTGGCCACCACCATCCCTCGCAGTGTCTCCCACCAGGTCCGGTCCACCGGCGAGGTCCATTGATCGGGATCGGCAGCGGTGCCCAGTCCCGGACATCCCAGGAGCTGCGCGGAAGCTCCGGAAACCAGTGCGGCGCCCGCGTGCTCGGCGATCGTGCCAAGCCGCGCCAACAACGCCACGTCCTCCTTCGATGCGCCAAAGTATGTGTCCACCCCAACCACCGCCCACCGATGGGCGCCCGGCGTATGGACCGTTCGCTCCACTAGAAGTCTGTACAGGGCGCTCTGCGCGATGTCCTGTTGCGCCAGGTCCGCGACGAGTTCCTCAAGTGAAACGTCCAGAACAAAAAGCTTCAGCGACTCGTCCAGATTCAACCTGGATGTCAGCATCTGAATGCCGCGCCACGCCGCTTCGGTCCGCTGAAAGACCGGGTCATGCAGGATCGCGCCGAGTTGGGCGTGCAGAGCTTCGTCGATCAGTCGCGTCAATTGCTTCTGCCGCGGGTCGGGATCGGCGACAATGTGCTCCCTGACAATCCCGCTTATAAGGGTGTTGATGTCAAACTGCCGCGACTGCGGCCGATTGACCGCGCCGCCTCCACCCAGCAGCCTGGCCAGTTCGGATGAACCCTCGCCCACCTGTTCCGGCGCCGCAGCCGAAGTCGTCTCGCCCGAGGCCGGCAACCCCATCAATGCCTGGACCTGCGCGGCGGCCGCTTCAAACGTGGCCGGGTTGTTCAGCGCCATGCGCATGGCGCGCAACGCCCTCAACAAATCCACGTTCGCAACGAGATGATCCGGATGGAAACCATCAAATCTGGGAATCG
>CAYSSA010000010.1:33721-35975 GCA_964433485.1 uncultured Tepidisphaeraceae bacterium
CGTGGAAAGCGACAGCGCCACCCCCAGGCGATGAAACACCGCGTCGAACCGATCAACATCGATCAGCATCGGCTGGCGGTCGTCCAGCGCCTGCTTCACGCATCTGCTGCCCCGGCCGGAAAAGTCGCCGATGACCAGCATGTGAAACGGCATGTCATCTTCCCGTTCTCGAACGCGCGCGGATTTCGACGAGGTGAACTCGAATTCCAAACGCCCTCCCGATGACCCGTCGGGCATATGAGCCTCCTTTGTATGGAGGCATCATAGCGTGCAGGACATGCCGAACCAGCCCCCGACAGGCATGCGTTCAGGCACTAATGGCATAACGCGAGCGGAGTTCCGCAAAACGCGGTGGACGTACGTGTGGTTGTGCGAAACGGTCCTCAAGCCATGGAATATTGATCGAGACACAGCGCAACGAACCTCGCTGCACGATCACCGAACTGGCATCGATGCCGATGATCTCCCATCCGGGAAGATGCGCCGCGAATGTAGCCATGGCCCGCCGCTCAACATCAGAATCGAGGTTGGCGTAGGTCGGAACCACGACAATGTCGTTTGCGTAGATGGCGTTCGTGTAGGTGCGCCAGATGCTGCCGCGGTTCGACGGCATGGGAATCCTGACAACCTTCAGCGGGCCGCTCCGTGTCTGTACGGCTGCCAGAATCCTGGCATTCTGTTCGAGTACATCGTGGTTCACCGGATCGATTTTTGGATCGTACTGCCCGACAAATACGGTGTCCGGAGAAACGAACGTCGCAAACATATCAACATGACCGGTCGGCTCAGCGCGTAGCGCATCCAGAGTGATGATCTGTTCAAAACCGTAGAAATCACGCAGGCAACGCTCGACATCGGCCCGGCTGCGTCCACGCGCCCGATTCCGATTCACAAGCGCGTCGGTGGTGAGGCATAACCCCTGGCCGTTGCTCAGGATGTTGCCCCCCTCAATCAGCATGGGAACACCGGTGACCGGCAGCTTGAGCAGATTGGCCAGTTCGGTCGGGGCTCGATCGTCATGCACCCGATCCGCCTCGATGTACTCGGCATCGTTGATGACAATCCCGCGCTCCTGGCTGCGAACAAAGGCCGGACCGTAGTCACGCACCCACATTCCCTTGACAGGCATTGAAACGTAATGCAGCAGGTGTGCCGGCAACCCCCAGTCACACAGAAGCGTGATCAGATTGCGGCGCTGTTCCTCGCTGTTGACAATGGCCACAACGGGAATACGGTCAATCAGAATGGAAACCAGATCCACCAAGACCTGCGGGTGGTACACCATCAGCTCATTGCACCCGAGCATTATGGCAGATTGCTTCTCGAACTCTCCAGGCTGACACGCGAAAATACCCATACTACCGGGGCCTTCCTGCGGCAACCACTTCAGAACTCCACCAAACCACAATGACTTTTCCCTCACAGAGATCGAATCAGTCACACGCCCAAACGAACAGCGCAAACTTCCAACAAAGGACTAATGTGTCTATTGCACGTTCGTCATCTAATATAACGACACATCGAGCGTTTTGTTGCTCCGATTCATATCAAAATTAATTCTGTTTCGCCCTTCAGGCAAATTGTTAATATGTCCAATAATGACATGAAGATGCGACGAGAAGATCAAAAAACCAGGCATCCACGGTATGACTCCATTCACCGTTCGCTCCTAGCGGGCCTGCTGAGCAATATTGGCACCAAGTCCGATTATTTCGAGTATCAGGGCACTCGGGGAAAAAAGTTCTCCATATTCCCAAGTTCCTCGCTCTTCAAACAAACCCCCCCTTGGGTGATGGCGGGCGATTTGGTCGAAACCACCAAGCTGTATGCCAGAACCGTCGCCCGGATCCGGCCAGAGTGGATCGAGCGAATCGGCGAACACCTCCTCAAGCACACTTACTCCGATCCCCACTGGAATCCCCAAACTGCCCATGTTACGGCCTATGAAAAGGTCTCACTCTATGGCATTGTCCTGATACCACAGCGCAGCGTCCATTATGGACCCATCGATCCTGTCAAGTCCAGAGAGATCTTCATCCAGCACGCTCTGGTCGAGGGAGATTGCCGGATCGATGCGCCGTTCTTCCGAAACAACCAACGGTTGATCGAGGAAATCCAGCGGCTGGAGGCCAAGGCCAGAAACCGGGATGTGCTGGTTGACACTCAAGTCCGTTATGACTTCTATGATGCGCGGATACCGGCCGGGGTCTACTCGCTCCCGCTTTTCGAGAAGTGGCGACGCGAAATCGAGCAA
>CAYSSA010000010.1:36104-38093 GCA_964433485.1 uncultured Tepidisphaeraceae bacterium
TCACCTGGAGCCCGGACATCCGGCCGACGGGGTGACGGCGACCATTCCGCTGGCCGTGCTCAATCAGGTTCCCGCAGCCCGATTTGAGTGGCTCGTGCCAGGCTTCCTGAAAGAGAAAATCACCGCCTTGATCAAGTCCCTGCCCAAAGAGCTGAGGATCAACTTCGTCCCCGCTCCGGAATACGCCGAGGCCGCCGCCAATGCGCTGGAGCCTGGAGACTATCCGCTGACCGAGGCTTTGGCCGCATTTCTGGGAAAGCAGCGAGGCATCGTTATTCCAAGAGAGGCGTTCGATGTCGAATCGCTGCTCGACCATCTTGAGTTCAACTTCAAAGTCGTGGACGAATCGGCGAAAGTGCTGGCGACCGGACGGGATCTGGAAGCAATACGGCGTAAACTCGGCGTAAAAGTCGCCGCTTCGCTTGCCGAACAGCCACACCCGAAATACCACCGCGACCATATTACCGCCTGGGACTTCGGCGACTTGCCCCAGAGCGTCAGCGTCAAGCGACATGGGATGACGCTCACGGGATATCCAGCGCTGGCGGACCTCGGCGATTGCGTGGGGCTGCGACTGCTGGATTCTCCGGCCTCTGCGGCCGATTCACACGCGGCCGGACTACGCAGACTTCTTCTTCTTGAGTTGCGTGAGGAATTGCGTTATGTCGGGTCGATGTTGCCCGAATTTCACGAGATGGCGATGTGGTACAAGTCGTTGGGTACTTCCGAACAGCTCCGTGACGAGATCATGGCCAAGACCGTCAACCGGGCATTTCTGTATGACTCGAACGTGCGAACCGCCATGGAATACGAATTAAGGAAGGAGGCCGGCCGGCGACACCAGCTCCTGGAGACCGGCAGGGAAGTCGCCCGACAAGCACACACCATCCTCGCGGCGTATCAGCAACTGGCATTACAGCTGGCCAGACCTGCCATTGAGGCATGGAAACCCGCAATCGCCGATGTCCGGCAACAGCTTGCGGAGTTGATGCCGCGAGGTTTCCTGGCCGCCACGCCTGACCAGCGGCTGACGCACTTTCCGCGTTATCTGAAGGCGATGGCGACCCGGCTGGGCAAGCTCGCATCGGCAGGGCATACAAAGGACGCGCAGCGCATGGCGGAGATGATGCCGTTCTGGCAGGGATATCTCAACTTGGCAAAGCGTAACCGCGAGAAGCGGCTTGTCGATCCTGCCCTGGAGGAGTTTCGCTGGATGCTCGAGGAACTGCGCGTATCGCTCTTCGCCCAGGAACTGCGAACGGCGGTGCCTGTGTCCATTCCACGACTGGAGAAGCAGTGGGCATTGGTCAAGAAGTGACCCACTTGAGCATCAGATGATCGGACAACACCAACGCATATGACCGGATCGGACAATCTGACAGGCCCGTCATTCTAATCCAGTCGTCGGATTTCTCGTGGTCGGGCCATGATATGGGATATAATCGGTGCGGTATCTTGTTGGCCCCGCGTCGGACGCCGCAGGTATTGCTGATGGCCGGGTGGCTGTCGCTCGGCGATTTGACGTCGGTGCCCGTTCAGGAGAAGACCCATGAGGAACAGGCTCTGGATGTTGGCATTGGTTCTGACCGTGATGATGGTCGGTGGTCGGGCAAATGCGTCGGACGAGAAGACCGTAACCGGAAAGTCCGGGTGCGCCCACTGCAGCGGCACAATTGATGGCGGATGCAAGTTGATGCTGGTTGCCGAGGATGGAACAAAATGGGTGCTTGTCGGCGACAGCGAGAGCTACAAGGCCGCAATGAAAGCTCGCGGCGCCGGCAAGAAGATGACCGCCACCATCACCGGTGACATTGTCATGAAGAAGGGCGCTGACGGCTCGCAATACAAGGAAGCGAAGGTCTCGGAAGTGAAGATTGACGCCTGATTGGCTTTCCGGCCATCTGTCCACCATGAGGCGACCCGTCACGGGCCGCCTTTTTTGTTGCGCTTGAACAATTATCGCTCTGAACCGCCTTCGATGTATTACAT
>CAYSSA010000011.1:0-8814 GCA_964433485.1 uncultured Tepidisphaeraceae bacterium
ACGGGAACGAGCCAGGCAACGTCGGCCGGTCCGGCCGCCATGTGCGTCGACAGCACCACGGTAATGTCTTGCCCATTGACGTAAAACGCAACATCCTGCCGCCGGGTGTCCACCGTCGGCTGCGGCCGCCCGATGATGGGCTCAAGTCGGTTGAACATGATTCCATCAGCCAGGGACGACCGGCAAACAAGCACCGCAACGAGGAGTAGTGCAATTCGCATATTATGAAACACTCCCAATGGCATACGAAGCCGATTGTTTAGTGCGCGGGCCGCAGAAAACGTTCAACGGAATCCGGTAATGAACGGACGTCCAGGCTGCAAAGCGGGGGGCGAGGGGTGTCCGAACGCACAGCCGTCGCGCCGTACACGGGCTGCTGCTTGGCAAGAAAGCGCGCCTTCCCGGGGCATCAGGTGCCGGCGATATAGCCCTTCTGGCGGAAATATGCGATGGCTTCGTCGGTCGAGCGGAACAGTCGGGTGGCGGTTTCGGTGATAAACGGCGAGGGCATGGCCCGGCAGGTCCAGACCACGTACACCTCCTTGCCGCCCTCGTAGGCATGATGCAGTTCCCGCTCCACCCCCGAAGACAGCCCCGGCTTGCCGTTGGGCAATTCCGGAATATAGGAGATGATCATGTCGGACTGATCCACCATCTTGAAATCTCGCGCATAAATCTGGCCCATGATGTCGCCGGAAATCTGCATCACATCGAGGGTCTTGAGCGTCACCGGACCGTCGGCGGCATGGATTTCGATGGTGGCCTTGCCGGCCTGTTGGGCCTCGTCCGCGAGTTTGTGGAGCGCGAATTCGTCAACATCACCGGGATCGAAGCAGGTGAAGTGGCGGTTGATGGCGGTCTTGAAGCGGTCGATTTCCGCCAGCGTGTCCGGCAGGTCCATGACGTGGCTCATGGGGAAGGACATGTACACTTTCTTGCGGTGCGACTCGAACATCAGGCGATACACGGTCTCGACAGTGGTGCGGTTGCGCCCGCGCGAGATCATATAGAAATGGCCGTAACCGCGGGTGATGGTGGCGAGAATTTCGGTGGCCAGCAGTTCCTCCTCGCGCCACATCATGATGTCCTTGAGCGTGTGGTCTATGTCGTGGTCGCGTTCCAGACGCTGATGCACGCTTTCGGCGTTGTCGAGCAGCATCATGTATTCGTCGGCGTTGAAGGCCTTGATCTGGTCGTAGTCGAAGGCCGCGAACAGGCCGTGGCGCCAGCGGAAAGTGGCATGGGTGTTGACGACCACGTTCTCGTGTCGCTCGGCCTCGCGCAGGATCTCCTTGAACACCGCCCGGCGCAGGGTGTTCAGTCGCGAGATGGGCAGGTTGAGGATGCGTCCCGCGGGAACGTCCGGCGCCTCCTCGTACATCATCTTGCCCACATGGAAGACCTTAAGCGACTTGCCGTTGCCGCGGGCCAGCGCCTCGAGTTCCTCGAGATACGGGCCCTTGTCGACGCCAACCTGACCGGTGATGATCACGCGCATAGCACAACCTTGAAAACAACAACTTCCGAACAAAACAAAAACGTATTCAATGCCGGGGCCCCGGCGGCTCAGGAGGCCGACTCCAGCCGCTCGATCTCGTCCCGCAGACGGGCCGCCTCCTCGTATCTTTCGTCTTTCAGTGCCCGCCGCAAGTCCTTTTTCAGTTTCCTCACCGGGTCCGGAGGCAGATGGGCGCGTATTTCGCGCAGTAGTTTCCTCAGTACGCGAGCCTCGCTTGCGCTCCGGTAGGCCTCCGGCTGGTCAAAGCGGATGAAGAACTCCTTGATCTCCCGCAGGGCATTCTTCACCATCCTGTAAGCCTCGGGGAAGTTGGCCTGCTCAACCTCCACGGCCGCCATCGCCCGAGTGAACATCATGATGATGTAAGGCCGATACTGCTCCAGCACCACCCGATCGTGGTCGTCGATGGCGTACTTGGCGCACAGGTCAAGCACTCGCAGGTTTCTGGCGGTGTCGCGCGCCACGCCCGCGTATTCGCCGAGCACGAACAGGCTCAGATATCGGTGGTGGTACATCAGCGATTCCTCGCGCAGACGCTGGCACTGCGCGGGGGTCAGGTGAAAACCAAGCTCGGTCCCATTCAGTTCGCGGTGCTTCTGCAAACGCGATTCGTGGTGTTCCAGCAGGGATTCGCAATCGTGCGGGCGTCGCCCGTCCGGTCGGCCGCTGGTTTCCATCTGCAACAGACCCAGGTCCAGTCGCATCTGCAACTTGGGTGTGCCGTCGGATCCAATGATCTTTCGGACGTTGATCGTGCCGGGCTCATAATCCCAGCCCTGCAGAATGAGAGAAATGTCCTTCGACGGCAACCAGCCGCTTCTGCCGGACGAGGACGCTTCAGACGACATAAGAACTCCTGCAATTCAGTCAAACGATTCCATATACCCCGTATTCTAGCCTTTTTGCTTCGGCGTGAAAACCCGAAACCACCGGTCGATCACCGGATCGCCGGCCCCGGGTGGCGCGTCATCTGGTCGGTGTGAATGAGCCAAAGGCTTATGCGAGGTCCCTGTCGAAAGCCATGCGAAGGAAGGCCGGGCCGGTCAGTCGGCAGCTATCGTCCCAGCACGCATCGCCGGATCATGTTGAGAGTGAAACGCACGGCTACGGGATCGTAACGCAGCCCATGCGGACCAGGCGAGCCAAAGCCCCGCGCCAGTCGGCCCTGGGTGATCAGTTGCGAGATCAGCACCCGCCCCATTCCGGACTCAAAGTCGATCTGGACGACCGGCGATCGCAACAATCGCTTGCCGGCGGACGCCAGCGGCACAAATCCGCTGGCGCCGGAACCCAGGCAGCGCCGGTACTCTTCCGCCAGATCAATGGTGCGAATCGGTCCATCGGCGTCGATCACATGGCCGAGGCTTTCGGATTCCTCGGCCAGCAGCCGCAGCCGCCATCGCAGCGCCCGGCGCGTCTGGTCATCGTCGAACTGGGAAAACGCATAGAAGCCATAGAGTTCGTAGGCCAGGTATTGGTGCGATCGGATCATGTCCGTGCGCGCCCCGCGGCTCTTCCACAGCTCAATGAATGATTCCGGGCTCAATCCCTGCGGTTCCATGTCCACCGCCGGTACGATCAGCCCGCCGCGCAGACCGTTCCATAGTTGCGTGTGGTCCAGTGGGATTCCTTCCCAGAGGGAGTCGTCCACCTGCGACGGATGGATGCAGCTCTCCGGCTCGGGCATTTCTCGAAACACGAGCTGCACTCCCCTGAACAATTCCACCGCGCTGGCGCCCGGCCGATGTTGTGGTGCGGTTTCCATTTCGGGCAGTTCGTCGGGGTATTGCGGTCCGAGCCATCTCGGACCGGCATCGAGAAACAGCACCGACCGTCCTTTCTCAATGCCATCCTCCAGCGCCCGGCGCAGTTCCGCATCGGCCACGAAACGTTTCCAGGATCGGGGCCCGATGATGACCATGTCGGCTCGCGGGTTGGTCAGATCCTCGTATCGGCCGACGGCGTTCTGTCCGGCGAACTCCATCAGCTCGGCGTCCTCGTCGGCGATCGCCGCCCGGAGTCCGCCCATGTGCAGCGGTTTGACCGAGAAGACCCGCATGGGGCGCTGGCTCTGCGCCTGCCGGTTCGCATCGGGGTCCGGCGACTCCACGGTTGCGGTGAAGAGGTAGCGGCCCTCGCGAGCCGGCGATCGCAGCGTCACGAATTGTTCCGCCGAATCGTGCGGTCCAACAGGGCAGACGACTTTGACGGTGTTTGTCGTATGTCCGTATCCATCCTCGTGGGCCACCTGGGCCGACATCGACACCTTCGCCGCTGTATCGGTCGCGTTCAGCAGATGTACTGAAAGTGTCACACCCTTTCCGGGTTCGAAATTGCGGTCCCATATGTCCAGGCTCGCGCTGATCGGGGCCCACGCCGCTCGCATCGCATCCCAAACGGGCTTGGGTTGCGCTTCGGACAACTCGCCCAGAAAATGCGTGTTGCCGTCCTCGCGGCTGGAGAGTCCGCAGGACAGAAACATCCCCGCGGCGCCGATGCGTCGCCAGTACTCCCCCATCTGGGCCGCCACTTCCGCTTGGAATCGCAGGCGCCTGTCGGCGTCGTGGTTCGGCCCGAGGAACCTCAACAGCGATTCGGTCATTCCCGTTCTCGCTCCCGGGTTGCCGTTTTCGTCGAGATAGATGCCGGCAAACTCATCCACCACGACGGGCTTGCCGTGTTCATCGAGCGTATCTTGGTAGAGGCCGACGTTCTCCAGCAACCCCCACCAGTGCTTCTGCAGGCTGACCAGGTCGCGGCCGGCGACGATCAGGCGGTCATATTCCTCCAGCAAACCGGACAACACAGCCGCAGCCCGCAACTGGTCGGTTTCGGGCACATCCTGGCACTCCTGCACGATCGCAACGCAGGGATGCCTGGCCGCTTCATCAAGCCACTGGCGCCATTGCCTTCGCAGGCTTTCCTCGCCGGCTTCCAATACATGGAGCGCCGGCCACTCCACTTTCACGATCATTCCCGCGCGGTCGCACAGATCGAGCAGGGCGGCCGGCGGCATGCCCCCGGCGAAGCGGATCGCGTTGGCTCCGAGGCTGCGCAAACGCTCCAGCACCGCTCCACGAAACCAGGCCTTGTGCCACGCCCAGGCGTGTGATGCCGGATCGCGAAGCCACCGGTGCCAGGCGATCACCACTCCGCGCAGGAACACCGGGCAATCCGCCACCGTCAACCAGTTGTCGCGGACCCCGAGCACGCGGAATCCCACCGTCAGTTCGTCAATATCCGTCGCCACGCCGTCGCGCAGCAGCGTCACGCGCAACCGGTAGCATCGCGGATTGTCAGGGTGCCACTGCTCAAGTTCTCCGACCTTGAGGCTGCCCCGCCCGACCAGACCGGTTACGGGCGCAGTCGTTGAACGAATCGCCTGCGGTTCATCGCCCAGCAGTTCGAGCCGAATTTCATGATTGGCCGGCACGTCGTCCAGTCGCTCGATCCACCAGTCCACACGCAGTTCCACACGCTCGACATCGAAACGCGGAATCACCCGCGTCAGCCGCGAAGGGCCGTGAAAGCGCAGCTCCACCGAATCCCATATGCCGGCGGATACGTTGGATCGCCACCGCTCATCCGGCGGCAGCCACGATGCGTCCGCCGAGGTCACGCTTCCCAGGGCGGCCAGTTCGATCTCCAGTCGCACAAGCCGGCCGGGGTGCATCTCCGCGCCGGACAGCAGATGCCGCGTGGGCGCCATGCCGCCTTCGCACCGGCTCAATTCTCGCCCGTTGACATAAACAGCCGGGCGCCACCTGGCCCCCCGCAGCAGCAACGTGGCGTGGGTCCACGTTCCCTCCGGCAACTGCACCATGCGGCGATACCAGACAGAGCCGGCCCCCTCCGTCGTCGGATCGAACGGAACGCCCGGCACGCCCCCGCCCGCGTTGTACCTGCGGTCGATGCCGACTTCCCATTCTCCATCCAGCGACTGTGTTATGACCGGCGAAGGCATCTGACCACTCCTGCAACAGTATCCCGACTGCACCGCTTCAGGAACCGCCAACTCTATGAGTAATGTGTCGCGCAGTCCATCACCCGTCCGGAAAATGACCGGCTGCTAACGCGGGAAGGCCGTTGTCCAGAGCCAGTCGATGCCCCGCTCAAAGTCCTTGGCCGTGGCGGAATCCAGCATGTCGTTGTGATCGCCGCCCGGCATGCTGACCACTCGCTTGGGGCCCGAAAAGGCATCAACCACCTTGTTCTGGTATTGTACGGGCACGACCGAATCCGATTCCATCAACAGAAACAACCCCGGCGATTTCACCTGCGGCGCGGTGCTCAGCGCGTTCAGTTCCGAGGGCACGCCGCTGGCCACCGGTCCGGCCAGCAACCACAAGTTCCACCACCCGTGGCGACGCAGAATAAGATTGCGCAGGGGAGGTGGCGTGCGCAATACCACGCCCGCGACCGGTCGATTGGCCGCCAAATGCAGCGCCATTGCGGTTCCCAGGCTGGTGCCATGCACGAAGATCGGCGTCCCGGGCGATGCGCTCGCCGCCGCATCGTACACCGCCAGCGCCGCCGGGCCGAATCGCCGCAGTGTCGCGGGAGGCGTGGATTGGCCGAACCCAGGATGATTGACCGCCCAGATTTCGACCGGATGCCTGACCCAATACGCACCGTCCATGCCGATGGCATGCTCGGCCCTGCCGGCATTTCCGGTGAAATTCAGCACCATGGCTCGGGGCGGTGCGGCGGCACATGCCGGCGATCGGGCCACGAAGACCTCGATCTGACCTCCCTCAAAAGGGACCGCCCGCGCCACCGCCATGCCCGGGTCCACCCGGCCGGTGGTTGGAAACAGCAGCAGTTTGTCCGCGGTCGCGCATCCGAAGCAGTACAACATGATCTCGATCCCGACAACGGCAATGATGGCTTTACGATGTCGTCGCGCAAAACGCATGACGGGTGATTCTCCCGGTGATGAACGCGATTCGCTGCGTCCTCGGCCGTGGCGCGGATCAGTCATAGACGTGCGGAAGCGCGACGCGGTCGGTCAAGTCCATGATCCTGATCCGATTCCCCACGCGGGCCCATCGGTCTTAAGCGGAGGAGGGGGGATTCGAACCCCCGGTACCCTTCCGGGCACGCCGGTTTTCAAAACCGGTCCATTCAACCACTCTGGCACTCCTCCGAGTCCAGCAGAGGAGTCTATCGCCCTGGCAGAATCTGGTCAAAGGCCATGGGCTGGGCGTGTTGCGTCGCGGAAATACGGTCGAGGTTCGGGCGAAGTTGCCCGGAATCGCGTGCCCGGTCGGCCCGGGGCGCCATCAATATTTCAGCTCAATGCCGCCGCCGCCCCAGAATTCGGACGCCGACCGAAGGTCATCGCTGATGCCGTCGGTGTAATACATGTATCCCGTCAGGTTCCACTGGCCGAAACGCTGGGGCACATTCAGCAGGCGGTTGAGGTTGTATCGACCGATCAGGCCGAATTCATAGTGCTGGAAGCCGGTATTGCCGGCATGGGATTTTCCGGGAGCCCGATACATGTCGTTGTCGGCGACGTAGGCGATGTTGGCCAATGCGGTAAGCGTAATGCCGGTGTTTTCGATCGGGAAGTCATGCGAAACGCCGAATTCAAAGTACCAGCCGCGGTACTTGTCATAGTCGTAGGCGACCAGGGCATAGGGGGACAGAAGCGGTTTCTCCCGGCGCAGGATGGCGGCGTCATCGAGGAGGATTCGCAGGAAGGCATCGCTCGTGCCCGCGTCGGCCCTCTCCGGGTAGATGTAGGTGTTATTTGCCAGGGTGAGAACAATGGGGCGGATGTTCCAGTCCACGCCAACCATGGGACGAACCTCCTGGAAGTTGGAGAACTCGTCCGCGTCCAGAACATTCGTGAAAATCCCGATGAACGGGTGCGGGAGCTTGTCCAGATTGAAGGACAACTGTCCCTCGAACTGAAAATTGGCCCCGCCGCTGGTCTGCTTGCCAGAGGCATCGCTGATGACATCGGCAATGTTCACTCCGCGATAAATATGCTGCGACATGTAACGCACGGAGGTGGAAAAGTTGATGCCGCCGAGGTTGGTGCCGGTTTTCTCGGTGGGCGGCGCGGGCAGGGCGTACACGCTCTGATGTTCCGGCTCGGCGGCGAAACCGGCCGGGGCCAGGCCAAGGGCAAGCAGGACTGTCCATGGACGTCGGACCATACGGATCTCCTTTGCGGGATGGACTATGAATGCAACACGATAGCAGTGGGCGTCGGCGTTGTCACGCCGTTGGGAAGAGGGGGATCGGCCAGGGTTGTCATCGACCGGATATTCGCTTCCGCAGTTGCGCGACAGATGCCGCATGACTGCTCCATGACCTGTTGCGCAGGGTTGGCTGCTCGCCTGGGGGGAGCGACAATCGACAATCGAGGATGCAATTCGGTGCTTGACACCGCCGGCCCGAGGCACGACAACCCCACGCATGAATCTGTCGTCCGACATGCAGTACGTGATTGAACTCGCCCGCGGTGCGGGGAAGATTATTCTGGATCATTTCGGCCGCGTCGAGCGTTTGACCAAGACCCACCAGGCGGCCAGCAGTGAGGCGGTCACCGACGCCGACCGCGCCAGCCAGCGTCACATTGTGGCGGGGCTGCGGAGACGTTTTGCGGGCGACGGGATCGTCGGCGAGGAAAACGATGCCGGCGATGACATCACGTTTGACTGCCCCGATCCGCAGGGCCGGGTGTGGGTGATCGATCCCCTGGACGGCACGAACAACTTCGTGGCGGGGTTTCCGACCTTCGCCGTTTGCATTGGCCTGATGGACCACGGATGCCCTGTGGCGGGTATTGTGTACGATGTGTGCCGGAACATCGTCTACGCGGGCGAGCATGGGCGAGGCGCGTGGATGGACGCCCGCCGAGTGACAGCACTGGCCACGCCGCTGGGCGACCAATCGGTGATCATGCTCACCAGCAACCTGGTGGACAAGTCCGGGCGGCTGCCGCAATACCCCGTGCGGTGGCTCGGGCAGAACACCTGGAAGATGCGGATCATGGGGTCGGCGGCGCTGGAGGCGTGTCAGGTGGCGGCGGGCATCGCGCATGGCGCGGTGACACTGGCGGGCAAGCTGTGGGATGCGGCGGCGGCGGCGGCGGTGGTGCTGGAAGCCGGGGGGAAGTTCACGGATCCATCCGGCAACGAAATCTTCCCGTTCCGTCTGGCCGGATACCGCGGCGCCAAAGTGCCGTTTCTGGCGGCCGCACCTGCGGCCCAGGAATCGCTCCTGCGGGAGATTCGCGACAATCCGTGATGGCGGTCAGTCCCATCGGAACACGCCCTTGC
>CAYSSA010000011.1:8824-9331 GCA_964433485.1 uncultured Tepidisphaeraceae bacterium
AGGCGTAAAAATAGGCGACCAGCAGGATTGTCACGAATACCAGCATCTCGAGCAGCAGCACGCCGCCCGTGCCAAGCCGGCCCGCAACGGCTTCTGGAAAGATGGTGGCCCAGGGATAGAAGAAGACGATTTCCACGTCGAACACCAGGAAAACCATGGCAACGATGTAGAATCGCGCGTTAAAGGGTCGGCGGGTATCGCCGGTGGGCATCATGCCGCTTTCGTAGGTCGCTTCCTTGCCCTTTCCCGTGCGGCCGGGACCGATCAGGATCGAGGCCACTATCGTCATCGCCGAAAAACCAACGCCAATGACGATCAGCAGAAGCACGGGCAGCCAGGCGCTGCGAGGGTCGGATTGTGCAAGCATTTCTACCATGTGCGCGGATCCTGGTTTACTGTCCGCCGCCACTGCGGCCGGCGGAGTCGAAGTCTAGCCAAGCCGTTGCCAAAGACAAGCCCGCATGTTTCCTGTGGGTTTGCACAATCCGGGAACTCCGAACCGGATTT
>CAYSSA010000011.1:9341-14344 GCA_964433485.1 uncultured Tepidisphaeraceae bacterium
GAAGGCGTAGTCGAACTCCATTTTTCAACAGGAGGTCACCATGACCAGCACCTGCCGCGTTCTTCTTGGTGTCGTCGGCGCGTTCCTGCTTCAGACATTGGTGGCGGTAGGAGCCGAGGCGCCGACCAAACCGGCGGAATACACCATCTCCGGGCCCTACATTCACGAGAACCTCACGATATTTCTTATTCACGGCCAGGACCGAATCAAAGGCAAAGTCTACCTGACCCTTCAGGAAGCTATGGAGCAGAAGAAGGTGATTGTGCATGAGACGGGCGATGTGAACCAGCTTTCGGTCGAGAATGTGTCGGACGAGGATGTTTACATCCAATCCGGCGACATCGTCAAAGGCGGAAAGCAGGACCGCACGATCAAGCACGACCTTATCTGCTCGGCCCATTCCGGCAAGATGCCGCTGGATTCGTTCTGCGTGGAGGCCGGGCGATGGCAACAGCGGCCTGGAGAGGATGTTGCTGCTTTCGCCAAATCGGAGATGAGGATTGCCTCCAAGTCCCTGAAGGTCGCCGCGCAGACCGCAGGAGATCAGTCGGCGGTGTGGCAGGAGGTCGCCCGCAGCCAGCGGAAGTTGAGTGAGAATGCCGGCGGATCGGTCGCCAACCCCCAGTCTGCGACCAGTCTGCAATTGTCGCTGGAAGATCCGAAAATCAAACAGGCGATGGAATCCGGCGAAAAGGCGCTGTCCGGGGCGCCCGCGGGCAAGACCGATGTCATAGGATATGCGTTTGCCGTCAACGGCAAGCTGAACAGCGTCGATATCTATGTGTCCAACGCCATGTTCAACAAGATGTGGGCAAAGAACCTGCGGGCCGCCACCACCGAGGCGTTCGGCGAACTGAAAAAGGACGCGAAGTTCGAACCCGTGAAGGCCGAGGCGGTAAGGACGTGTCTCGAAGAGGCCTCCAAAGGAAGGGAAAACAGCGCTGATCTCAATAAGCGCATCCGCCTGGTCACCCGCGAGAGCAAGGATCACCTGCAATACGAGACGTACGACACGAAGACGGCCGCGCCGGCGCACATCAACATTCTGACGCGCGATCCCGAGGTGGAGAGGATCATGCAGCAACGACCGGCGCCAAATTCGCCCCAACGGCAGGAGATCGAGCCGCTTCAACGGCAGTTGCCGGAGCAGCGACGACAATAACCCGCGGGCGGCGAGAGCGCGGGCCCGGCAATGCCCGTGGCATTGACCGCGCCCCCCACCTTATGGCACCTGCCAGCGAAGCCGTGTTCGCCAGGTTTCAACGGATAGTCTCCCGTCCTGGGAGATGCGCAGAGTTATGGCGCCGTCCCGGCCGGTCCGGACCAGTGGGGTCGATCCGGCAAGACGGTCGAACGCCAACTGTTTTCCGCTCAATCGCCAGGAGTTGCTGGCGATGATCAACTTCGGGCCGGCCGCCCGCAGGAATGCGGCCGTGGTTGGCTCGGCCGATCCGTGGTGCGGCGCCACCAGCACCGTGGTTGCCAGATCGCCCGGCCGCGCCAGCAAGGCGGCCTGCGCCCTGGTCTGGATGTCGCCGCAGAAAAGAATCGAGCGGCCGCGAACAATCAACTTCACCACCAGCGAGGCGTCGTTGTCGTGTCCGGGCGGAGTTGGCGTCGGCCACAACACCTCGACCGACACCCCCGGTTCCACCTCCAGGACCATGGATCGCGCAAGCGTGGTTGTGGGTATGGCAGCCTGTTCCATTGCGATTTCCAGCAGTGAAGCGGCGTAGTTGTGGCCCGCATCCTGCCTGAATGTGGGTCCGAGGCAGAATCGGCCGACAGGAACCTGCCGCAGCAGATCGCCAATGGCGCTGAAGTGATCGAAGTTGGCGTGGGAAAGAAAGACGGTGTCGATGGAAATCACTCCGAGTTGCCGCATCGCCGGCTGCACCCGGCGGCGGTAGAGATCTCCGGCCGACTGGGAGCCGGCGTCAAAGAGAAATGTTCGCCCCGAAGGAAGTTGAGCGATCGCACATTGCCCGGCGCCAACCGAGAGAAAGGTGACAGTGCACTCGCCTTCGGTCTGTCGCGAGGGTCCGGTGCGCCACAGCACCGGCGCCAACAGTAGCACCGGACACAGCAGAGGCGACCATCGAAGTCGCCTTTGCCAGTGGGGCCGACCGCGAAGCAGCAACGGCAACGCCAGCAGCAGGTAGTACGCCGCCAGCGTGGTCGGCGATGGCTTGGGTAGTGGATGGTTGCCTCCGGGCAGCCGGTCCAGAAACTCAAGCGTGACCCGCATCAGTTGGACCGGCCAGGCGGCCATTGCCGCCAGCGTCGCGGACATTCCGGGCAAAAGCAGCGTGAGCAGGATCTTCATCACACCGCCAACCAGCGCCAACAACACCGGAATCGCAAGCAGGATGCTGGCGGCGATCGCCCATGGGTTGAGCTGATTGAAGTGCCAGGCGATCAGCGGCGAGGATACGAGCCAGGCCACTACCGATGCCACCAGAGCCCCTTTAAGTGCTCGACCCGACCACGCGGCCGCCAAACCCCGCCAGGTTTGCGGCCGGGCATCGGCGGCCAGGGCGAGGTCTCGATCGCCGAAGGTGTCCAGCCAGCCGGTGGCCGGCCGGGAAAACAGCATTAACCCGAAAACCGTTCCGAAGGAGAGTTGGAAGCCGGCATTGACGAGGTCGAGCGGATGCCACGCCAGCATAGCCATGACGGTGACGGCCAGGAGTTGTACCGGGTCGATGCCGCGGCGCGTCAACATGCCCGCGCCGATGGCCACACACAGCAGCACGGATCGTACCACGGGCGGATTGGGCAGGACCACGGCGCCGTAGAGCAGGACGATCCCCATGGCGGCGAGGCAGGCGGCCCGCGGACGCATTCCTGCAAGGCGCAGGCAACCCAGGCCCAGCCCGCCAATGATGGCGATGTGCATGCCCGAGATCGCCAGATGATGGCTGGTTCCGGTGCGGACGAACTGGTCTTGAATGTCGCGAAGCTGCGGATCGGTGTCGCCAAGCACCAGCGCTCGCAGCAGCGCGTGGTCGGTGGATGTCTCGGCTTTGAAACCGACCTCAAGACAATCACGAGCGGCAATCCGCAGTCGATCGAGCCAGGAGGGCGAATCCGTCTGGAGTATCTCGATGTTGTCGCGATGTGGCGTCGAAACACCGACCAGTATCCGCTGCTGCCGATAGTAATCCGACCAGTCAAACTCGCCGGGATTCTCGGCCTCGCCCGGGCGCGACAGCAGTCCTGTCAGCCGAACCGTCTGAGCCGTCGCCAACCGAACATGGGGCTCTCCGACATGAACGACGATCCGCCCGCATGCCGGCCGCCACCCATGCACGGTCAGCACCCGCAACACCTCCGCGCGGGTCGCCTGTGCCGGAGGCAGTGGACGATGATTCAAGGGCGAAACCAGCAGCCGCGGAGGATCCACGATTCTCGCTTCAAGGCGAACCAAACGCGGCTCCTCACCGATGAACCGGGCAATATGGTCGACCGGGTAGCAATGCCTGGCCGTCCAGCCGGCAAGTTGCCCGAGCGTGCCGAACGCAACGGCAAGGCAACCAGCCGACAGGGCTGAATTTCCCCGAGCTGCCAGCGCTCCCAAGAACAGCGTCACAGAAAAGCCCAGTGCCATCCGTGTGCCGGTTTCGATGAACGAGTGCAGGGAGATCCCCACCATGAACATCACAGCCGCCACGACCATCGGCCGCCCGGACAGCAAGCCCGAAAACCTCGGCGGCGCAGTGCCAGGGGCGTCAGAGGGCATCAACTGAACATCATTCAGAAAACCAACTGATACGCAAGGCGTCTGACACGGCACCGTGAAACGCTCGAACGAAAAAGGCACGGGCACAATTGCCCGTGCCGGCCGGCTAATAGCGGACGAAAGAAGACTATTCGCCGTCTTCCTCCTCCTCGACCTCTTTCTTGGCCTTCTTGCGTTGTGGGACGGCACGCGGTTTGGCCTGGGTCTTGCAAATGGACAGCCAGAAATCCCGCGCCGACAGACCCAGATTGGACAGTTTGTTGAACTCGGCCAGCGCGGCATCGAATTCCGAACTGTATGGCAGCACCTTTCCGGCCTTTCCGTGCTTGCGGACGGTTACCTTGATGACCTTTGCAAGTTCGGGGGTAACACTGGCCGCAGCGGTCTGATTGGCCTGAAACGAGCCGGCTCGGGAGTATTTCAGCAGCGCTCCGAAGACCTGTTCCGGCGAGGCGTTCTTAAAGACGCGATCCTGGAAATCCTGGCACAACTTGGTGAAGGCCTCGCAATAGGGCAGTTCCTCTCTCGGAATACCGGTGGCGTTATAGACATCCTGAAGATGTTCCTGCTCAATGTCGTTCAATTTCAGGGGGGGCAGCATTCAAGGCTCCTTTGAAACCCCGTCAAGGGTTCGTGCAAAATGTCGATTCTAGCGGAGCGCGTGGGGGACACAAGGCAAGCCGTGTGATTTTGACCGTCGCCAATCGGGCGGGTGAACACGCGGGCAGCGGCGTATTGTGCCCGGACCGGACTCTGGCATAATGGCCACACCATGCGGAACACCGCCATATCCGTTGTGCTGCTCGCGGGATTTTCACTGTTGACTATGGCTCAGAACCCAACCGCTCCCGCGGTTTGCTGGGGCGGCGGCGCCGGGCCGAATATGGTCAGCGCCGCCAAGCGCCTTCCGGCCGATCCCGGCGCCATCACGCCGCTCTGGGAATTGCCGCTGGGGCAGCATCAGTATTCGATTCCCACCATCGATCGCGGCCGCATCTATATCGGTGCCGATGACTTGAGCATCGATCGTCCCGGGTACAAGTCAAGCAAAGGCGGCGCGGTGATCTGCATTGAACAGGCCAGTGGCAAGATCCTCTGGCGGCTTCCCAGTCCGCGATACATGCAGGGGGTGATTCCGCCGTATCATTTTGACCAGTGGGGATGCGGCGTGTGCTCTGGCCCGCTGATCGACGGCGACCGTGTCTATGTCGTTGGAAATCGCGGTGAAATCCTCTGCCTCGATCGCGACGGGATGGCAAAC
>CAYSSA010000011.1:14427-22230 GCA_964433485.1 uncultured Tepidisphaeraceae bacterium
TGGACCGGGCGATGGCGACATCATCTGGCGATACAACCTCCTGACCGAACTGGATGTCATACCCCACGATGTGGCTGGCAGCACCCTCCTTCTCTGCGGCGACCTGATCTACGCCACCACGTCCAACGGCCTGGACGACCGCCACGCCAAGGTTCCGCGGCCATTGGCGCCGAGCCTGATCGCGCTGGACAAGAGAACCGGGCGGCTGGTGGCTAAGGACGACGAACGGATAGGCGAGCGGCTGGCGCATTGCCTCTGGTCCTCGCCCGTGGCCGCAACGGTTGAGGGTCGCGTGAGCATTCTCTTTGGCGGCGGCGATGGCGTGCTCTACTGTTTCGAGCCGGCAACGCCCTCTTCGGGATCCGTCAGCACGCTCAAAAAGCAATGGTCCTACGACTGCAATCCGACGGATTACCGCACTCGCAATGGTCAACCGGCCGGGTGGAACGACCACATCAAGAAGCGGGCGGACGGTCCCAGCGAGATCATCGGGACGCCCGTGCCGCACAACGGCAAGGTGTATGTTGCCATCGGGCAAAGTCCAGTCCATGGCAATGGACAGGGCTGCCTGTCATGCATCGACCTCGTCTCGGGCCGGAAGGTCTGGGAATCCCGCCTCATTGAGCGCACGCTGGCGACGCCGGCAATCGCCGATGGTCTGCTTTATATCCCCGACACGACCGGCAACCTGCACTGTTTCGATGCTGAGACCGGCCAGCGGCAATGGGTCCATCCGCTGGGCGCTCGCACATGGGGGGCCTCGGCTTTTGTGGCCGACGACAAGGTCTACATTGGCACCGAAGCCAACGTCTTCTGGGTGCTCAAGGCGGGGCGGGAATTGCAGGTGTTGTCCAAGACGCGGTTCAGGAGCGTTCCCATCACCCCGTCCGCCGCGGACGGTGTCCTCTACATACCCACCCAGCGCAGCCTCCTTGCCGTTCCCGGAAAGTGACACGAAGACAGGTTTGTGCATGGGCCGTTAACCCTTCAGGATACTGACGCCCGACTCGGAAAAAAACGCTGGGCGACTCGTTTGGCGAGCCGCCCAGCGTACACAGACCCTCCGGTCAAATCACTTCGACCGCGCTACCGCGCCGCCGAAGGACTGTGTGAATTTCGTCGCTTCTTGTTCGTGCAGCAGTGCAATCACCGTGTCCTGACAATAGTGCCTGCTGACCAGTCGTTCATCTCGGTTATCGTCATAAGCGCCCTGATAGCGAAGCTCTCCCAGCGGGTCGATAACACACACTGTTGGCGTCGTCACTATGCCGTATGACCTGGCCGTCTTCCGCGACCGATCCATCAGCGTTGGAAAACTCAGCCCGGCCAATGTCCGCTGCAACCGCAGTCGCTGCACGGCCAGGGGGTCGTCCGCCCGTGAATCCAGGTCAACCAGCAGAACCTGCACCGGGGAGTTCTTGTCAAACTGCCGGCCAAACTCGGCCAGCCGAGCCAGGTAATCGTTACTTGCGGGACATTGTGTGGAGGCGAACATCACCACGACGACCTTGCCTCTGAAATCCGATAACGATACCCATTGTCCGTCCAACGACATCAAGGAGAACGCAGGCGCCAATCGAGCCTGATGGGATGCCCTGCTGGCGGCCCGCCCGCCAAGAACCGCTATGCAGGTCACGAAGACCGACAAAACGGCGATGAGGCCAAAATGTGCCAATCGAGCAGACGAAAACATCTCACATCTCCCGGGAATGGGAGCAACTGCAATCAAAACGCCCTCGGACTTCTCCGACCTTCTGACGCCATGTGGAAGATCCGGACGGTGGCACATCCGTAATCCACTGATTTAATATAACATATCAATCCGACAGAGCAAGGAGAAACCAGCGACTGGTGAATCAAAACAGAATCGGATTAATTCACTATATTTTCCATATTCACTATATTAACAAGTCGATATAGCCATTCCATTGCAGGAACCGGTACTCCCAACCGCTGGGCAACCCGCACGGGTTCGCCCAGGATGCTCTCGACTTCCATCGGACGATGTTCATGCCGGTCGATCTGCATGCTCGTCTTGTATGCCCCCATGGTGCGGGTGTGATTCAGCTTTCGTTCAATTGTGGTTTCGGGCAGGAGTAATCCCTGGGCAGCGGCGGCCGCGATGACCTCACGCATCAATTGTGTCACAAGGTCCAAGCCAGCCGTAGTGCCGATGAGCTTGTCCGTGGTAAGATTCAAGGCGGCGCCAAGGCCGTTGAAGGGCACATTCCAGACGAGTTTGTCCCATCTTCCAAGTGCCAGATTATCAAGAACTTGGCACTCGATGCTTGCTCGATTGAACAGGTCTCCAATCGCTCGGATACGCGGGGTGATGCCGCCGGAATAGTCGCCGATTTGGATCCAACCCTGGTCAATGTGGTGTACCAAGCCGGGTTTGACACGATTCAGGCAGACAAAAGCCATTCCTCCGAGGATTCGTTCGCTCCCAAAGAGCTTTGCAAGCTGCTCCTCATTGCCCAATCCATTCTGCAACGTCAGGATCAACGTGTCGGCATGCAGCAGCGGAGCAACCAGCGGCGCGAACAGATGATTCGAGACGGTCTTGAGGCAAATGAGCACCAGATCAACCTTGGGCATCAACATGACATCATCGTAAACATTTATTTGGTCCGGTCTTAGTACGAAATCACCTCGGCAAGATTTGATCGTCCAACCCATCTTCACAACGGTGTCGTAATCGGAACGTAAAAGGAAGTGAACATCCTGTCCGTGTTGTACCAAGCGGGCACCGTAATATGTGCCTACCGCACCACTTCCGATGACAGCAATTCTTGGACGCTGCAGATCCATCTTCGCTTGGTTCATGGGCGTTGCTCCACTGTTCGTGCCAGAAACCTCCCGACTCGGTCTTCGTACTCCTGCGGGTTCGTATAGGCTTGAAGATGGCCCGCCTCAGGAGCCGACCAGTGTTCAGTCCTACGGCCGCGGTCGGACCGAGCCTGCAGAGCCAGGTTCAGTTCATCGCGTGCGGAGGGAGGAATCAGCGCATCTTCCGTACCGTCGATCATCAGTATGGGGCAGGGCACATCCATCAGCCATCGAATCGGGACCACCTGAGCAAGATCGCATCCGGACAGCCACCCGGCCATGGCAACGGCCAGCCGATGCAATGGGCGAATCTCAAGGCCCATGAGCCGCATGTGGTCCCAACTGGCCTGTGAAAAGGAGCAGAACATCGAGTCGAGAATCAGGGCGACGATGTCGGTTCTCGCGGTGGCAGTCCCGACGGCGATGCCCGCTCCCATGCTCAGGCCAAGCAAGACGATGGTCTTGGATTGACTGTGGTACTGAGACTGCAATTGGTCAATGAGTTGTGCCACGTCATGGCGCTCGCAGGCTCCGGCAGTGGAGAAACGCCCCTCTGATTCTCCATGCGCCCGCATGTCGGGAGCGAAGACATTCCATCCCAGCCGGTGCAGCAGGGGGGCCCAGGCGATGGCGCCGACCTTGGCGTCGGCTCGGCCATGCAACAGCACCACGCAACGCGATGAGGCGACACTGGCCGGAATCCACCATGCGGAGACGGCGAGGTCTCGGCCCGTGCATTTGTCCCGCACGTTGAAGCGCAGCGGTTGAAATGTCAGCCCGAGATCGCCGGGCGAAAGCCGTCCCAGAAGGTAAACCGCCTTGCCATCGGTCATTCGCGGTGGCCGGAGCAGCACCAGTGCCAGCATGAGGGCGGCCACGACAAACACCGTTCCGCCGGCCAGCGCCAACATCAGAATCAGGGGCAGTATGCTGGGCATGAGTGGTGTTGGATTATTCAGCCCGGCGGGGAAAATGCAAAGAAGCAGGCGTATGGAACGCGGGTGCGCGGGCGCATCCGGCATGAGTCTGTCCCCCAAGGCGGTTGGGAACGGGTTCGGAATAGCTGCTTGTCATGCTGGTCGGGATTGAACCCGAGAGGCTGCGTCGTTCGATACTGATGGAATGAAAACAGGCGGGCAACCGGGCCGGTCGCGGTTGGTAAAATGGGTGGCTGTTCCCCTGTGAGGGGGCGAACCGGCGAGAAGGAGCCTATATGGAATACCTGCGGACGATGTCGTATGTTGTAGTCGCCGGTGCGGTCCTGTCCTGCCTTGCGCCGTTGGCGGCGATGGCGGGGGGAGCGGTATACAACATCACACTTGTCACCGATTCCTCGCCCGATCTGACCGATATCGACAGCTACCTGCATTCGATCACTTCGCAGTACACGACGTCGCAGGAGAAGGCCATCGCCATCTGGCGCTGGTCACAGCGATTGCGGAAACAGACAACGAATCCAATTGAAGATGGCCACTTCGTGTTCGATCCCATCCTGATGTTCAACAGCTATGGTTACTGCAACTGCGGCGTCGTGTCGGGTGTGAACAACGCCCTGTGGCTGAAGATGGGCTGGAAGGCGCACTACGTGCAGCTTGGCGATCACACCGTATGCGAATGCTCATGGGATGACGGCAAGACATGGCACATGTTCGATGCTTCGATGAGCATCTACTGCTTGAACGACCGAGGAGAGGTGGCTTCCGTCCGCGAGATCGAGAACAATCCGCGGTTCTACCTGGAGAACTTCGCTCCGGAATGCGGGACTAATCCCGTTCGCGACATCAACGATCACAACGGCTGGCGCTGCGCTTCGGATCGTCCATATGAATACAAGCGCACGCTGGCCAACGGATGGGATTCCTTCAAACCGCCCAACAGCATCACCGACGGCAATCTCCACGCCCAATACGGCGCGAGATATGTCCTGAACCTCCGGCCCGGCGAGCACTATACGCGGCACTTTGAGCCGCTCGACACCGGAGGTGTGAAGACCTTCCGGCCGGTGCGCGGCAACCAGGATGTCGATGCCTACAAAGTGATCCGGGCCAACGGAGTATGGCGCTACAGCCCCGACCTGAAGAATCCCGCCACGCGCGATCTGATTTACTCTGATTCCGGCGTGACCTGGACCGCACAGGGCGTGCAGGGTCCGGGCCATGCGGTGTTCAAGGTGTCGTCCGCCAATGTCGTCACGTCGGCGAAGATTGACTGGCATGGGAAGGGGGTTGCGCTGTCGATTTCCCGTGACGCGGGGATCAACTGGACGAAGATCGAGCGCGTCGAGAGCCCGGTCGAGTGCCTGGACGAGGTGGCCGGGGCGCTGGAGTATCTGGTGAAGGCGGACCTGCCCGGACGGGATTCGCTGCTTGAATCGCTTTGCATCGAGACCACGACGCAGCTCAATCGTTCCGCGCTGCCGCGCCTGGTGCGCGGCGGCAACCGTGTGTTGGCTCGCCTTGGGCAACAGAATGAGACGATCAGGCTGAATCCTTCCATCGTTGCGGGGAACCACAAGAGAACGGTGTTTGCCGAGAAGAACATCGACGTTGAACGCGAGGTCGGCTTCTACAAGCCGACGCTTCGGCCAGCGGAGAAGGGAGTTGCCTGCTGGGCGACATGGCAGATCGAGGCCCCGACGCCGATCACCGGACTGGTGTATGGCGCAACGGTCTGTGTCAAGAGCCCGCGCGATCGTGTTACGCTGTTGCACTCGTGGGATAACCAGACCTATACGCGCGGTTTTCAGAAGACTGATGGCTCGTCGCCGTTCGATCTGATGGTCAATGCGCCCGTTGCTGAGGTGCCGCCCGATACTCGCACGGCCTACCTGCGCTACGAGTTCCAGACGGAGGCCTATCCGAAAAGCTATTCCGGACCGGGAATCCAGACGGCCATGATGACCGTATATCATCGCCCGCGAAGCTCGGGATTCGTACCGTTTGAGGTGGATTATTGCTGGGTTGAACACCGTGAGAGCGGCGATGTGGAGCGGCGGCACGTGGAGTTGGTTTCATCGCCGTCGCATGCGTATGAGATCAATGTGGGCGGATTCCGGGATCCGACGATGAAATGGGTGCGGATGAACCTCAAGGGCCAGGGCCCCGAGGGGGAGGCGGTACGGTACGGCTATTCGGATGGTCAGGATGTCGGCGCCGGCGAGAAGCGACTCTGGGAGCGGTATCGCTGGGGCAGGAATCTGGCTTTGCGCGCGCGTTACGCGTTGGAGGGCGAACAAGACAAGCGGAATCCCGACGCGGGTGGCGATCTGACAGACGGTATCATCGCGCCGCCGGACACATACGTTTCCGTGAAGTATATGCCAACAAATGTGATGTTCTCCGCAGATGTGTCGCCGATTGCCATCCTGGATCTCGGGCAGGCGCAGTCCGTGGCCGCCGTACGAGTGCATTGCGGACAGGCGGCCGACTTCCGCCTCACGTTCCCCGATCGGATTGAAGTGGAAATCTCGACCGACGGACGGACCTTTGTGCGGGCGGGCAAGGCCGAGTTCAACCAGGTGTTCTCGCCGCCGGCCGACTATGTGCCATGGGAACTCGATGAGTCACGCCAATTCGCCTCGCTGCCGGCCGGAGGACGTCTGGCATATGCGTACCGGATCATATTCGAAAAACCCGCGGCGGCTCGGTACATCCGGGTGAAGTGCGAGCCTCGCAAAGGCTGGGGCGTACTGCTCTCCGAGATTCAGGTGTTTGACTCGGTGCAGGTGGACAAGAACCCGCCACCGCTGGTGGTGCATTGAGGCGAACGAATGAGCCTGCGCGCGGCATTTGAGACGATTGGATGATGGCAGCGGGCGGGTACGGATTTTCCGAGCCGGTTGCGATGTGGGGGTGCTGAACGGCGTCATCTGAATGTCATGCGACAGGCAGACATCACAAGTCTGCAAGGAACTACAATAAAATAACAGAATCCTCGGCCGAGTTCCGTCCGGGCATCTTGGGGGCTGTTTCGGCGTAGCGTCGGCCGCCGCCCGGCCGCGGGCGGCTCGGGATCACTGGAGGTTTCCGCGGGCGCGGAACTGACAGTCGGTGGGGACTACGGTGTTTGGCCCGGCGGCCGTGTCGCACTGTCCGGCGGAGGAAAGATCAGCGTCGGCGGCGTCATGACCATCGCCGGTCAGGTGCGGATCCTTCCCGGAGAAGACCCCGGCCAGCTTGATCTGCGCGGAACTCTCGATATCGCATCGGGTGGTCTGTTGGATGTTGGAAACAACGATCTGGTGTTGCTTTCTTCCGCAGGTGTGGCCTACGAAACAGCGCGGGAGTGGATTCGCTCAGGTCAGTTGACCACGACGGCCGTTTCGCCCGACCCCTATCATCCCGTCGCTCTGGCGCCCGTGCCCAATTCGCTGCTCCTTATACTCACATGGAACGGCCGGCCCATCAGCGACGGAAGGATTTCATGCTGCTCATCTTCCGGTATACATATGTGGGCGATGTGAACCACGATGGTCAGGTGAGTCCACTGGATTACATGAACGTCGTGGCGAACATGGGTCGCGTGGGCGCCACCTGGTTCGACGGCGACGTGAACCTGGATGGCGAGGTCACACCGGCCGATCTCGGCCTGGTACGAGACCACCTCGGCGCAGGTAGCGGCTTCGGCGGAGCGTTGACCGCGCATCGGTCCGGTCCGGCGCCCGTTCCCGAGCCGGCCGGGCTGGTGGCGCTATTCGGAGCGACGGTTCTGATATCACGCAGATTGCGCCGGGGTCAGGCAGATTCCTGAGATGGTCTCACAACCGTGACCGTTGGCAAAAGGTGTTGGATCGGAACATCGCCCGGCCTTCAGCGAGGCGGGCTGTGGTTGCCGTCTCAAGCCTCACTGATGATCATAAGTCAACACACCCTGGCGATTTCGATGTCAAGGAGCGCCGCAAGTTTTTCGAGTTTGCCGGCAATATGGCCGATGCCGACAGCGCAGTGGTGGGCCGGGCCGTGGCGGTTCCATTCG
>CAYSSA010000011.1:22240-24983 GCA_964433485.1 uncultured Tepidisphaeraceae bacterium
TTACGAATTTCCTGGCGTTGATGGGGAAGCGGTAGCGGCTGTTGGTGTTGCCGATCTCCAGGATCGGTCCGGGCACGGACTGCGCCTCGGCCGCCAGCAGTTTGAGCGAACCGTCCACGGTTTCCACCACCGACAGGAGTGTCACCGGACCGTGTTTGACGGACATTTCCACGGAAAGCCCGCGTCCGACCTTGCCGTGGTAGACGCTCAGCGGGCGCACCTTGGTCTTGCCCTGGGCGATGGCGATATGGCCGGGGCCGTCGTGGCCCATCAGCACCACATCGTCGTTGAAATCCATGGCGTAGTATTCCGTAAACGACCCGCCGGCGCCGAAGGCGTCCATGATCTTCATCGCCTGGGCGTTCTTGACCTCGTATTCGCCGGCAACCGGAATCCCTCGCGCCGTCAGCAGGGAATTACCCAGGATGATCGAGCTGATGGCATCCTCGTTGGCGTCGTTGCCCGTGCCCATGTAGTAGTAGGCCATCGACCCCAGGTCGTGCGCTTCGACCAGCCGATCCAGCGCGACGGAGGTGCGGGCAGCGCGTTCCAGTTCCGCCTGCGAGCAGTCGGCCTGCACGTCGAAGGTCTCGCGGAAGAGCCTGACCCGATCGTGGATTTGCGCCTCCGACACGCCGGCTCGCAATCGTGCCAGTTCGTCCACCTCGATCATCTCGATGTGGCCGCCGAAATGGGCGCATTGGCGGGTGACATCGGTGTAGATGTCGAGCATGCCGCCGTAATAGTGGCCCATGAGTCCAAGGCGATTGTGCGCCATGAGGTTCATGACTCGGGCGGCCTCGATCCACTGGTCCACTTCCCCCCAGCATTCGGGGTCGTCGTGGAGCATGCCGGTGATCTGATGGAAGCGGATGCGGGCGCGATTGAAGACGTTGGCGATCTCGGGCACCGGACAGGCCGCGCAGTGTGCCAGCCATTCGCCGGTCATGCGGGTGCGGTCGCCCATCCTGTTGAACCCGGCGTAGTCAATGGCCGGAGCGGGCTGAAGGTTCAGCACGATCACCGGCACTCTGGCCCGCCGCACCACGGGCAGCACCGTGGACGACAGGGCATAGGTGGTGACATGTAGAAATATCAGATCAACATCGGCACGGCGGAACTGGTGGCCGGCCTCCATGGCCTTGGGCGGCGTGTCGATCAGGCCGAGATTGACCACTTCGATCCCCGGCCGCGCCAGTCTGTCCTCCACCACTCGCAAATAGCCCTCAAGGCGTTCCTTGAGTCCCGCAAACTGAGGCCAATAGGCGTCAAGCCCAATTCCGAACAGTCCGATTTTTGTGGGGCGCATCAACAAAGTCTAACCTCATCGTCGCAGGTGGTCGAGGAGGATGCTGCGAAC
Organism: uncultured Tepidisphaeraceae bacterium; assembly: GCA_964433485.1. GTDB lineage: Bacteria > Planctomycetota > Phycisphaerae > Tepidisphaerales > Tepidisphaeraceae > JANYKD01. The sequence goes on from CAYSSA010000011.1 coordinate 23,601, forward strand.
ATCGGTGGCCTCGACGCTCTCGCCGGGCAGCAGACCAGACTGGTTGGTTATCAGCAGGGGGCCCAACTCCGGCCGGGCAGGTGGCAGGCCGTGCGAGCCTTTGACGAGGGACGCTTCGATCGGAATGACATTCATAAGCGTTCGGAAACCGAGTTTGCGCAACAGCAGCTTCCAGGCGATTGTCATCTTTGGTGCAGACAGCGAGGGATCGAGGAACAGTTCCGCCGGGTCGTAGCCGGGCTTGCGGTGGATGTCCACGGTGCGGGCGAAATCCGGGCACCGCGCATCGTCCATCCAATAGTAGTAGGTGAACCAGGCATCCGCTTCGGCCAGTGCGATCAGCTCGCCGCTGCGCGGATGATCCAGCCCGCGGTCGCGCTTGGCCTGGCTATCGAGCACGGCCGCCACGCCGGGGGTTTCCGCGAGGATTTGCCGCACTCGATCCAGCATGGAGGGATCGTTCACGTAAACGTGCGCCAGCTGATGGTCGGCCACGGCAAACGCCCGACTGGCGCCGGCGTCCAGCAGTTCGCGTCCCAATTCTTCACGTATGCTGAGCAACCCCGCCTGTCGCAGCACACGGTTCAGATGAACGCTCCGCCCGACAGCGCTGATGCCGTATTCCGAGAGCACGATGATCCGTCGTCCGGCAAAATAGTCCAGCAGTTGGCCGACAACTTCATCCAACTCGCGCAGATCTTTTTGAATCTGCGGATGTGACAGGTTCGGACCATGCCGCTGCAAGCCGTAATCCAGGTGGGGCAGGTAGATCAGATTCAGCGTAGGTGTGAGACGGCGGTCGATATGGATGGCGGATTCGGCGATCCATCGCGTCGCGGTGATGGAGGTGGCCGGTCCCCAGAAATGGAAGAGCGGGAACTGTCCGAGTTTCCGCTGCAACTCGAATCGGAGCCCGGGTGGATCCGTCCAGACGTCCGGGAGTTTGCGACCGTCGGCCGGATACATCGGGCGAGGCGTCACAGTCGCGTCGGCCTTCGAGTACATCGCGTACCACCAGAAACAGTTGGCGCAGGTGAAACTCGGATCGATGGCCCTTGCATGCTCCCAGATTCGCGGCCGTTGCACCAGACCATCGCTCTGACGCCAGAACTTGATTTCGCGCTCATCACGGAAATACCAGCCATTGCCGACCACCCCGTGCTCATTTGGTCTGGTTCCGGTGAGATAGGTAGTCTGAACAGTGGTGGTGACGGCTGGCAGGACAGGCCTGATGAATGCCGACTGGCCCGCTTGGATGAACCTCAAGAGACGGGGGGTATGTTCGCCGAGGAGCGAGTGCGTCAGCCCGACGACGTTGATGACGACGGTGTTTTGCATCAACCGCCAAGAGTATACCGTGTACACTCTTACGTAAACGTCTCG
>CAYSSA010000011.1:25020-26814 GCA_964433485.1 uncultured Tepidisphaeraceae bacterium
GATGAAATCCAGTGGAACGAAAACCACATTCATTCTTGTCAGTTCATTGTTGCTGGCGTTGCCGGTCGCGCTTCGTGCCGCGGACGCGCCCAGGCTGCCGAATATCCTCATTCTGCTCGCCGATGATATGGGCTATGGCGATCCCGGCTGCTACAACCCAAAGTCGAAGATTGCAACGCCCCACATCGACCGACTGGCCAGGGAGGGTATGCGGTTCACCGATGCGCATGCGCCCGGTCCGTTGTGTCATCCGTCGCGTTATGGGCTGCTCACGGGGCGGTATCCGTTTCGCACCGATGTTTCGCGGTGGCCGAAGCAGCCGTTGATCGAGCAAGGTCAGATGACCATCGCCTCCCTGCTGAAGTCCCAGGGGTATCGCACCGCGATGGTGGGGAAGTGGCATGTCGGTTTTCATGAGGACGGCTACGACAAGCCGCTGGCCGGTGGACCGGTGGCGTGTGGATTCGACACATATTTCGGCCTGCGAGCCTCAACGGACATCTCGCCCTATTTCTTCATTCGGGGAGACCGCGCCGTAGCGCTTCCTACAGACCGAATCGAGGAGCACCATTCGCAGGGCTGGTCGCCGAACCAGGGCGAATACTGGCGAGGGGGCGGCATCGCGCCCGGCCTGGCTCTGAAGGATGTCCTGCCCCGGCTGACGGACGAGGCTCTTCACGTCATCGACGAGCAAGTCAAGGCAAATCAGGACGGCCGAAAGCCGTTTCTGCTCTACTTCGCCCCCACGGCGCCGCACACTCCATGGCTACCTTCGCCGGATTTCGTGGGCAGGAGCGGCGCCGGCATGTATGGCGACTTCACGATGATGGTGGATGCGGAAATCGGGCGCATTCTGGCCGCGTTGGACAGCAGCGGGTTGGCCGAGGACACGCTTGTCATCTTCACTTCGGACAACGGTCCCGTTTGGTATGAAGCCGATATGGAGAGGTTCGGGCACGCTTCCGCCGGTGGATGGCGCGGCATGAAGGCGGATGTCTGGGAGGGCGGCCATCGCATGCCCTTCGTCGTGCGTTGGCCGGGTCGGGTGAAGCCCGGTTCAGTGAGCGAGCAGACCATCTGTTTCACCGATCTGCTCGCGACTTTCGCGGCGATTTGCCGCGTGCCCCTTCCAACCGATGCGGGCCCGGACAGCTTCAATCTCCTGCCGGTGCTGGAAGGCGTACAACCCGCCGATCGACCCATTCGCGCGCCCTTTGTGATGCAGGCCGGAAGTGCCGCATCGATGATGATGATTCGCGATGGCGATTGGAAGCTCATTAATGGACTGGGCTCCGGCGGTTTCACCAAGCCGAGTTCGATCAAGCCCAAGCCCGGCGAATTGGCGGTGCAGCTTTACAACCTCCGCATGGATCCCGCCGAGACAAAAAACCTGGCCGCCGAGCGCCCGGAAAAAGTCAAGGAGCTCATGGCCGCCATGCAGGCGACCGTGCAGCGAGGGAGAAGCCGATGAGACACGGTCCCCCTGCGGCTGCTCATGGCGCGATACCTTCTCGAACACATGACGCCCGGCCTGCGGTAGGTCCGTGGATGCCAACAGCAACAGGTACATGCCCATGAACCCAAAAACCAGATTGAGCGTTGGTACGGTGCTGGTAGGGCTGGCTTTCGGTCTGTCGATTGCGTCGTCGGCCGAGGATCTGCGGCGGAACACCATTTCCCTTGCCGGAATATGGAGATTCCGGCTAGATGCGAATGATGAGGGTGTCCAGAGGAAATGGTTTGCCGAGAAATTGGACGACTCGGTGATGTTGCCGGGCACGACCGACACCAACC
>CAYSSA010000011.1:26824-36232 GCA_964433485.1 uncultured Tepidisphaeraceae bacterium
GAAAGGCACATTCAAGGATGAGCGCGCTGTCGATCGTCTCTCCCGAGTCTGGTACTGGAAAGGCCCCGCATGGTATCAGCGGGAGGTCGTCATTCCAGATTCTTGGAAGGGTAAGCGCATTACCCTGTTGCTGGAGCGGACTAAGAACACCCGCGTGTGGGTCGACGACAAGGATGGCGGCGCCGACGATACCCTCAGTGCCCCTCAGGTATTTGACCTGACCCGGACGCTTTCGCCGGGCCGTCATACGATCACCGTGCTGGTGGATAACGCCAAACTGCCGCCGGTCGGTGCATCCCATGCCGTGGATGAGCGTACGCAGTCCAACTGGAACGGCATTGTTGGAAGGATTGAACTGCGGGCCACCGATCCGGTCTGGATTGATGATGTGCAGGTCTATCCCGATGCGACCGGGAAGCAGGCACGAGTGCGTGTGGTCGTGGGCAATGTCACTGGTCAACCGGCGACCGGCAGGCTCTCTGTCAATTGCCGAAGCTACAATGTGGCGCAACCAGCGGACTTTGCAGTCCAGTTGGTTGAGGTGAGTGCTCCGGGAAATCGCAATGCGGTCGAGTTCATCTATCGGCCGGGCGAGACGGTGCCGCTCTGGGACGAGTTTCAGCCAGCCATGTTGCGGATGGAGTTGCGCTTGACGGCCGAAGCCGGCGGCCAGTCTCTAAGCAACAACATCGAGACGAGCTTTGGCATGCGCGATTTCAAGAGGGAGGGGCAACGGCTTGCCATAAACGGGCGGACGGTGTTTCTGCGCGGACGGATCGATTGCGCAAACTACCCTTTGACCGGTTATCCGCCGATGGACAAGGATGGCTGGCTTCGGGTTCTGGGCATACTCAAGCAATGGGGGCTGAATCACGTTCGGTTTCACTCCTGGTGTCCGCCCGAGGCGGCGTTCGAGGCGGCGGACGAGTTGGGAATGTATTTTCAACCCGAATTCCCCAACAAGCGAAGCGCTTTCAAAGCTCCCGAGAGCACGGAGACGCCGAAGCATAACATCGACTACCTCGAAGTTCCCGGCGCGGCCCCCAACGCCTCCCTGTACGACTATGCCCTGCGCGAGTGTGAACTGATCTTCCGGCGTTTCGGCAACCATCCGTCGTTTGTGATGTTCACGCTTGGCAACGAACTCGGACGCAATCCCGCCATGTACGAATTGGTGGCGCGTTTTCAGAAACGCGATCCGCGGCGCCTCTATGCCCAGGGGTCAAATAATCTGCACTGGCAGCCGGCTTATGCCGAAGGCGATGATTTCTGGGTCACGGCCAAGACCGGACCGCGTCTTCCCGTGCGCGGAGCGTTCTTCGCCGGTGATGTTCTTGGCGGCGGCCACATCGACGACCGGCCACCTTCGACCCTGGTCAATTATGTTGATTCGATCAAAGAGGTGCCGGCGCCCGTCATCAGTCACGAGATCGCCGAGTTCCAGGTAACGCCCGACTTTCGTGAGATTCCCAGGTACACGGGCGTTCTCAGGGCGCGGAACCTGGAGATATTCCGCCAGCGATTGCAGGATGCCAACATGCGGGACCTCTCTCACGATTTCATGCGGGCCTCCGGCGCGTTGGCCGCCATCTGTCAGCGCGAGGAGATCGAGTCCGCGTTGCGCACGCCCGGCCTCAGCGGGTTTCAATGGCTCGACATTCAGGATTTCCCCGGTCAGGGGACGGCGTTGGTGGGTATGTTGAACGTCTTCATGGAATCCAAGGGCATTGCCACCCCTGAAAGATGGCGCCAGTTCTGTGGCGAGATTGTACCGCTCCTGTTGATGGAGAAGTACGTCTGGACCACGGATGAAACCTTCGTGGGCGAGATCAAGATCGCGCATTATGGTGCGGCGGACATCCGCGATGCCCGTGTGAGCTGGACCCTTGGCGATTCACAAGGTCCGGCGATCGCTTCCGCAAGGATGGGACCGCTGACCATCCGGCAGGGGGGGCTGGCTTCGGTCGGCCAGATACGCGTCCCTTTGAACCAGATCAGGGCTCCGCGAAAGGTCACACTGACAATCCTCATCGAAGAAGCGAAATACCGCAACTCGTATGAACTCTGGGTTTTTCCGCCAATGGTGGACACCAGCGCGCCCGGGGATGTCATGGTGACGAATCGCCTCAATGCGATGACAATGAGATCTCTGGCGGATGGCGGGAGGGTCTTGTTGTGCTGCCGCAACACCGATCCTGAACGCACTGTGGGTGGTGCGTTCGCAACCGACTTCTGGTGCTGGCCCATGTTCGCAAAGGCCGCCATCGCTCGAAAGATCGAGCCGCCGCCGGGCACTCAGGGCTTTCTCTGCGATCCGAGCCATCCCGCTCTGGCGGAGTTCCCCACCGAGTTTCACAGCAACTGGCAGTGGTGGCATATCGTCAAGAACGCCCGGCCGATCATCCTGGACGAGACTCCGGCCAACTATCGCCCGATCATACATGTCATTGACAACTTCGCTCGCAACCATAAGCTCGGCCTGTTGTTCGAGACCAAAGTCGGCCGGGGTAGACTGCTGGTCTGCGCCAGCGATCTGCCGGCTCTCCGAGACCGTCCCGAGGCACGGCAACTCATGCACAGTCTCCTGCGATATGTCGGTTCCCCAGCCTTCGAGCCCACGACCGAGTTGGATGGCACACTCCTCGGCAGGCTGCTTCCCGGAGACACGCAATGAGCAGGCGAAACGGCCTCAACACCGCCGGTGAACGACTGGTGGGACCGAGCTGGACAGTGCTTGCGGTTGGTCGCAAGCTCATGCACCTTCGCTCGTGCAAGCTGCACGCGCAGTGATTGATCTGTGACAATTTGCGATCCGATATGTCGATCATGGACACGAATCCTATGCGAATGACAACTCGAACCATTGTGGACTTCTTGGCGATTCTGTTGCTTTCGGCAATTCCCGGCATCATCGTGTGCGCAGCGGAGCAGAACGCAATGCCGAAGGAGGACGTAGTGGATGTTCCCGCGATTGGCCGCGGGCTCTGCGTGGCCAACGTCTTTCAGACGAATATGGTGCTCCAGCGGGATAAGCCGCTGCTCATCTGGGGCTGGGCGAACCCGGACGAGGAAGTGACGGTGTCGTTTGCCGGCCAGCAGATTTCGGCCAGAGCGGCGACGGACCGGTCCTGGCAGGTAACGCTCCGGCCGGTTCCCGCCAGCAGCGCGCCGCAAACGATGTCGGTCAAGGGCAAGAATGCGACCCTGACACTGGAGAACGTCCTTGTCGGCGACGTCTGGATCCTCGGCGGCCAGAGCAACATGGAGTTCCCCATCAGCAACGTGGATGACGGAGAGTTGGAGATAGTCTCGGCCAACTTCCCGAAGATTCGGCTTCTGACCATGCCGGTTGGGAAGGGTTTCGCGTCCGTTCACAGCTTCGAGCGACTGCACGAATGGAGTGACTGGTCCAAGCGGCACATTCGCAAGGGCGACTGGGAGATTTGTTCTCCGGAAACCGTCCGGGATTTTTCCGCGATTGGTTTTATCTTCGGGCGTCGGATACACATGGCAACTGGTCTGCCCATTGGGCTGATTGATGCCTCCATTGGCGGTACCACCCTCGAAACGTGGACACCCGAAGACGTGCTGCGGAAGATTGACGGCGCTGAAACCAAAGCCCTGCTCAAGGACTGGGCGGACCGAATCGCCGCGTTTGATCCCCAGGCCGATCTGAAGGCCCGGATTGCGGCCCATGAGAACCGCATCAAGAGCCTCCAGGCCAGGGGACAGCCCATCCCAGCCGACAGTCAGCCGCCGAAGGATCTTCGCCCGGGTCCGGCGGCTGACAGAAACCGTCCGGGATATTGCTACGCCGGTGTGATCAAACCGCTTCGTGGCCTTGCCGTTGCCGGGTCCGTCTTTCATCAGGGATTCAACAACGCCTTCAACGGCTCGGCCGGCGCTCGCATGTACTACCAGGTGTTTGGAAAGATGATCGCCGCATGGCGAGAGACATTCAATGACCCGCAGATGCCGTTCTGCATCATCTCCCTGTGTACCGCCGACGAACCACAGACGCATGACAATTTCCTGGTGCCGATGTACGACGCAGGGGTTTATATCCGCGAGGCGCATTACCGGACATTCCTCGACCTGCGCGGCGCCGGCGACAAACACATCGGTTTCGCGAGCAGTTTCGACCTGCGCAAGTCCTGGTACCATCCGCAGATCAAGATTCCCGCCGGCGAGCGGGCCGCGAAGTGGGCGCTGGCCACGCGGTACGAGCTTCTCAAGGGCCGGGATGCCGAGAACTGGTGGCTTCCGCCTTTTATCCGTAAGGTTGAGATTGTCGGCGGCGCCATGCGGCTGACCATGAGCACGGAAGTCAAAACGCGCGACGACAGCGACGGCAAAATGCTTGGCTTCGCCATCGCCGGGGAGGATCGGCGGTTCTTCCCGGCCGATGTCAACTGGCTTGCCGACGACACAAAGGATACCCGCAACAAGCCCCAGTACGACCGCAGCACTCTTGTGCTGAGCAGCCGGTTCGTTCCCAGGCCGCTTCACTACCGATATGCGTGGGCCCGGAATCCAATGGGCAACATTGTCAACACCCGCGGGGTTCCGCTGGCCGCGCAGCGCAGCGACGATTGGATCCTCGAGGAGACTCCCGTGAAGATCGCCACTCCGAAAGGAATCTCCGAGGAAGCCGCCAGACGATATGTCGCCGGTCAGATTCGCAAGGAACTGGAGCGGGATGATCTGGCCCGGCGAGTGAAGGAGGCCGAAGCGACTCTCGCGGAACTCCGACCGCTCCTCGAAAAGGCCCAGGCCGGCGCCAGGAATGCGAACCCATCCGATCCCGGCAAAGGCCGGCCGGGAGAACCATGAACTCCATCCCGGCTATGAAGCGGAGGGACTTTCTCAAGGTCGCCGGCAGCGCCGCCATGGCCGGTGGAATGTTCACTGGTCCTTTCGGCGAGGGATATGGAGCCGCGGAACCGGCAACCGTGGATGTCCGGGATCTCTTCGAGTCCGACAGCACGGAAGTCCTCGCGCTGGCGCAACGGGTTTTCGACAAGTGCATTCTGGACAAACTCCGTCCTCCGACCGAGCCGCTGCGGCATACCTGGGTTCAGCCGGGCGGCCCGTACTACCTGGGTCAATGGATATGGGACACCATGTTTGTGGTGGATCTGTTGAGCCTGCTGCCCGGCCGGGAGCAACTCATCCGCGAAATTTTCCAGAACTATTGGGATTTCCAGGATCGCTGGAACAGTAAGACGCCGGATTTTGCCCGCGACATGATCACCGTCGCCATCAAGACCGCCCCACAGGAAGAAAGGCAGTTCTCGCAGATTCCCATACTGGCATGGGGGGTGAAACGCGTCTATCAGCGCAACGGCGACAGGGAACTGCTCAAGCAATGTCTCGGCCGACTTGAGCGGTTCCACGACTGGTATTGGCGCGAGCGGGACCTGCACGACAACGGGTTGATCACCCTCGGCGCCTACTCGGGTAGACTGCAACACGCCAAATGGGAGACCTTCGATTACGAATGCAATATGGACGGCATGGCCATGACCGTTCACCCCAAGCGCAAGAGTGCCAACGAAGGCCCCTGGTATGCCGACATCTGCGTTCCCGGCAACACTGCCTATCTGATTATGGGCGAGCGCAGCCTTCTCGGCCTGGCGGAACACGCGGGCGATGGGGCGATGGCTGCCCGGCGAGCCCTGCGGATTGAAAAGGGGATCAAGGGTATGCGCCACCACATGTGGGACGAAGCGGCGGGCACGTTTCTCTCCGTAAAACGGGATACGCTCGAGAAGGTTTCGGTGGCCACCATCGGTAGTTGGATTCCGCTGGCCGCGGGCGTGCCCACCGAGGCGATGGCCAGGCGTATGGCCCAGGTGCTGGCATCGCCGTCCTGGATGACACCGCTTCCCGTGCCGACCGTGGATCGCACGGACAAACGCTGGAAATCCAACGCCTTCTGGCGCGGCGACGTCTGGCCGCCGACCAACTACCAGATTGCCGCCGGCCTGGCGGCCTATGGCCACGAAGACCTCGCGGCCGACATTGCCGACAAGACCATCGCCAACGCCATCAAAAATGGCATCAGCGAACACTATGACTCTGTTTCGGGTAAGGCGCTGGGTGTCCCGGACTACTGCATGAGTTGCACGCTGGTGACGATGATGCTCGACGGGCTAACCAGGAAGCACCGGCTGAAGCTTCGACGCCCTGGTCATGAATGAAATAAGGGCGATGGATGCACTGGGATACAAATGTGTCTGCGCGGAGTGTTCTCGAATGCTCATATGAAGCCAGGCGAAGCATCTTCGCATCGTATGATCGTAAGCAAGCGTTGCCCATGGGGCGTGTTGCGAGGGAAATCTGGAGATTTCTCAAAGGCGGATGCGCAACAACAACGCTCGTGCGCCCATAAGCAGGTTTACATGCAAGCCGTTGATGCTATCATCCCCGGCGTGTGATGGTTGGCGGTGGAGTCCGCCAGAACCGCTCAAGCAGAGCCAATGACTCCTGGCGGGCCACGACTCGCCGGGAATGCGCGACCCTGGCAGGCCATCTGGCCGCCGGGGTCGCGTCTTTTCGCGCGGAGGTTGGATGCGATGAAGATGTTGGTCAATTACCTGACGGTTGGGGGAGCTGGTTGCCTTGGCGCCATGGCACGTTACGCCGTTGCAACACTTTGTGCCCGCTTCTTTGGCACGGCATTTCCAATCGGCACATTCGTCATCAATATCAGCGGCAGCTTCTTTCTCGGATGGTTCTTGACCATGATTAGCAGCCGGATTCCGGTATCTGACACGATGCGCCTGGCGATTGCCGTTGGCTTCACCGGGGCCTACACGACTTTTTCTACTTACATGTACGAATCCAACGCCCTCTTGGAAGATGGCTCGGGCCTCAAGGCCATCTTCAACCTTCTGGGCAGTCTGATGATCGGATTGCTGGCGTTGCGATTCGGGATGATGGTGGCCCAGCGATGGTAAATCCGGCCATGCGCAGCGGAGGTCGATTATGAGCATTGCTGGCGAGCAGGTTCTGTTGAGACTCTACATGGAGAGCGCCGATCGCGTACCGCATACGCCGACCTACGAGCGCGTCGTCAAGGCCGCTCGTAGTGAGCGAATGGCAGGCGCCACAGTGCTGAAGGGCATTCTCGGATTCGGATCCCATGGTCTGATCCGACAAACCGCCTCGTTCTGGTCGATCGTGGAGCATGTGCCGGTTATCGTGGAGATTGTTGACAGCCCCCGGCGTATCGGAGACTTTGTCAACCGCACTTTGGGCAGATTGATGGTCCACGGCATGGCCACGCTGGAACGGGCCAACGTCATGATGTACCGGCATGGCAACGCCGAAGGCCGGCCGGTTTTGAAGCTGGGCGAACCGCATGCTCCCCTGTCCAACATTCCTCAACTCAGAGTGAGCGAACATATGCAGATCAAAGAAGACGGCATCCTGCTGCGGGCGTTCATCGGCGAGTCCGACAAACACGACAATAAGCGGCTGTATGAGGCCATTGTGCAAAAGGCCCGCGAGTTGGGGCTTTCCGGCGCAACGGTCCTACGGGGTGTATACGGATTCGGAGCCAACAGCGTGGTCCACAAGGCATCGTTGCTGGAGATGTCCACCGACTTGCCGGTGCTGGTTGAACTGGTGGATACCAAAGACAAGATCGCGCTATTGCTTCCACACCTGGAGTCGATGGTGAAAGAGGGGATGATCACCATGGAGCACGTTGCGATCGTTCTGTATCGGCACAATCCGGCCGACGCACCGGCCGGGCCGACGATCGTATGAGCCACCACTGGTCGAGGAGACGTGGCCGGTGATGGCAACCCCGCTTGCTCATTGTCGGCATCGGTTACGCGCGGTGGCGCATTTCCACTGGTGATTCGATTTGCGATCCCTCGCTTGACGCAGGCGATGCGGCCTCAAGTTCGGCCAGCGCACGTTCCGCGTCCGTGCGTCCATCGGCTCCGGCGCCGGGCGATATCCGACCTCCCTGGGCTCTGAGATAGTCGCATCGCGCCACCATTGCCTTGCGCACCTCCCGGATGGCGTCGTTTCGCCATTCCTGGATGCAAGGGGTGTGAGTTTCGGTCATACTGCGGATTCCGGGTCGGACTGTCGGCTCGCCTTGTTTGAGCATATGGCATTGGTACAGGCCTCCATCCAGGAATGCCAGCAACGACTTGTGCGCCGGCAGGCGGGGGCATGACGAAGTTGCAGTGAGGGGCATCCTCTGAACACTGGCAGCCCGTCCGCCTGGCGATCAGATGAAGGTAGTCTTGACTAATGAACAGGAACATGGCTGAACATCGTGAACTTGTCGGCGGGGCGTCTCCAACGAATGGCGCTGCCAGTCTGTCGGGGTTTTGAGCCAAGCCGGCAAACGGATTGATCTGCTGGCCCCGATATGCGCATCTGACCATGACCGGCTGCACCAATCGGGGCGGCGGTTGTGTGAGCGGCGATGCTGTTTGGCCGTGCTCAGCCAGTTCAAACGCGCCAAGGGTGCGCTGATCGACGCGCTGCTCGGGAAGCGACATTGCCCGCTGCCGTCGTACGCCCATTGCGAGAGCATGTACCTGACCCTCTTGAGGTCAACCGGTCTGACCTTTGGTACGATCAGCCTGCCGTATTGAAAGCACCGCCAGGTACCAGCGGCTGCTGGAGATCGAGTCAGAGCTTGGATCAGGAGCTCTGTTGACCAAGCCATTCAAGGGACAACGACGCCGAGGTGAGTGAACGGTCGTGGTAGTCCACGGTTTGCAGGCCGACTCCCTATTGTCTACGATAGTCACAACGCTTATGAAAATCCTTCACACACTTCTGCTCTCGGTTTTGTGCCTCCTTTGTGGACGACTTGGCGCTGCCGAAAGCAAACCGCTGAACATTGTTCTGCTCTACGCCGACGACTGGCGATTCGACACGCTGAGCTGCGCCGGCAATCCGGTGGTCAAGACGCCCAATCTCGACCAGCTTGCGCGCGAGGGAATACGCTTCACCCACTCATGCGTGACCACGGCCATTTGCGGCGTGAGTCGGGCAAGCCTGTTCACCGGGCAGTGGATGTCCCGCCACGGCAATCCGGCGATGCTGGCGTTCAAGACGCTCTGGTCGGAAACCTATCCCGGCCTGCTGCGGGCTAATGGCTACTTCGTCGGGCACATCGGCAAATGGCACAACGGCAAGTTCCCCAGCGAGAACTTTGACTTTGGCCGCTCGTACGCCGGGACGCATTGGATCAAACAGCCGGACGGAAAACAGATCCATGTGACCAGAAAGAACGAGAATGACGCGCTCGAGTTCCTGCGCCAGCGCCCGCCGGACAAGCCGTTCTGCCTCACGTTGGCGTTCTTTGCCACGCATGCCGAGGACAGCAATCCAAAGCAGTTTCTGCCGCAGCCGGAGAGCATGGCATTATAC
>CAYSSA010000011.1:36244-36734 GCA_964433485.1 uncultured Tepidisphaeraceae bacterium
GCCACCGACGAAGCGTTTCGCAAGCTCCCGCCTTTCATCGCCAACGAGAAGAACGAGAGCCGGGTGCGATGGCACTGGCGCTTCGATACGCCGGAGAAGTACCAGGAGATGATGAAGAACTACTACCGCCTGGCCAGCGAGGTGGACGCGACCTGCGGGCGCATCCTTGAGGAACTGAGGAAGCAAGGCGTGCTGGACAACACGTTGGTCTTCTTTCTCGGCGACAATGGCTACTTCCACGGAGAGCACGGCCTCGCCGACAAATGGTATCCGCATCAGGAAAGCATCCGGGTGCCGCTGATCGTGCATGATCCGCGCATGCCCAGTGGCAAGCGTGGCGGTACGAACGATGATTTTGTGCTGAACGTGGACCTCGCGCCCACCATCCTTGCCGCCGCGGGAATTGCCGCTCCGCCGACAATGCAGGGACGCAACATCGCGCCGCTCTACCTCGACGAGGGGGACATCGACGGCGCGGTGGCGATCCTTG
>CAYSSA010000011.1:36744-37014 GCA_964433485.1 uncultured Tepidisphaeraceae bacterium
TCTACGAACACGCGATCATCAGGAGCAAGGACTTTATTCCCGCGTCCGAGGCCCTGGTACGAAAGGACTGGAAGTATTTCTACTGGCCTGACTTCGGCCTGGAGCAACTGTTCCATGTGGCTGAGGATCCCTTCGAGGAAAAGGATCTCGCCCGTGATCCCGCCCACGCCGGGAAGCTTGCCGAAATGCGAGAGCGATTTGCCGCATTGAAAGCCGCCGCCCGATGACTTCAGCCTCGTGCAGCTTGTCTTCTGAGCGGAAAAACACTGC
>CAYSSA010000011.1:37071-37333 GCA_964433485.1 uncultured Tepidisphaeraceae bacterium
ACGCCGCTGCCCAGCAGGATGCTGCCCCAGTCTTCAGCATAGATGGAAGGACTCACACCGGGACAGTGGCCCAGGATCTGTCGATCCGGATGCAGATAGACACGATCGACGAGTCGTCGCAGTGGATGCAGCGCGTCGATGCCGTCCACCTTGGGCAGGGGGGGTGATACGCGCTGTCGAGTGAGAAACGCAACATGAATGGCGGGCCGCATCGAAAGGTGGTAGCCCAGAGGCTCGCCGTTGGCGCCGCAACGCAGTTCCA
>CAYSSA010000011.1:37382-37620 GCA_964433485.1 uncultured Tepidisphaeraceae bacterium
AGCTGCCAGTGCGGTCCCTGAAACAACGGCAGAGTGAAGCGATCGAACGGGATGGCGGTCGGGCCGGGGTTTGATGCCGCCAGCCAGGTCCAGCGGTCGCAGTATCCGGATTCGCCCTGCGCCAGCACGGCGCCGGTCTTGCGGAGCACAACGGGATGTCCGCCCGCCCACGATCGGATGGCCAACACGGCGCCCGCCGAGATCACGATCATGGCCAGCGCCGCCCACCTGAGTGGCA
>CAYSSA010000012.1:0-242 GCA_964433485.1 uncultured Tepidisphaeraceae bacterium
GTATCCTCCAGGCGGAAATCCGAAAAAAGGCGAGGCATCTGCCGTTGCGGAAGCTGCTATCGTCGGTCGGCGATGTGGTGCAATCGATCAAGCCGTGCTTCATGATGAGCCCGCTGTCGGTGGCGCAATACCTGGCGCCGGGCAATATCGAATTCGACGTGGTGGTCTTCGACGAGGCAAGCCAGATCGAGCCGGCCGACGCCTACGGCGCCATCGCGCGGGGGCGTTAGGTACTGCTTGTG
>CAYSSA010000012.1:306-4524 GCA_964433485.1 uncultured Tepidisphaeraceae bacterium
TCGCGAGATGGAGATGCCGGACGAGCGGTCCGGCGATCTGGAGAGCGTGTTGTCGCTAGGCGTAGTGCGCTTTGCCCATCGCTGCAGCCTGCGATGGCACTATCGCAGCCGACATGCCAGCCTCATTCAGTTTTCCAACGAACGCTTCTACGACAACCGCCTGCGCGTGTTTCCCAGCCCGCACACCGACTGCCGCGAGGAAGGGGTTTCGTTTCAATTCGTCGAGTCCGCAATCTACAAACGAGGGTCCGGCCGCTATAATCCGGTCGAGGCGAGCGTCGTGGCGCGGGCGGTGATCGAACACGCCCGTACCCGTCCTGGACAGTCGCTCGGAGTCGGCACCCTGAATCTCCCGCAACAGCAGGCCATCGAAGACGAGATTGAACGACTCCGCCGGGAGTCTCCCGACCCCACACTGGACGGCTTCTTCGACGATGAGGCAAAGGAGCCGTTCTTCGTCAAGAATCTCGAAAGCATTCAGGGTGACGAAAGGGATGTGATCTTTCTCAGTGTTGGCTATGGGCCGGACGGAGCCGGAAGGACCATCTCGACCAACTTCGGCGCGCTCAACCGCGACGGCGGATGGAGAAGACTGAATGTGCTGGTGACGCGAGCCCGACGGAGATGCGTGGTGTTCAGTTCATTCCGGGCCGACGAGCTGCATGTGTCTGAGGCTACGCCGCGAGGGGTGGTGGCGCTGAAGGAATATCTGTATCTCGCTGAACATGGCCAGGTCCGGAAACCCGAGGCGCCGTCAGGGGATCAGGGTACGGAGTTTGAGTCGCAGGTCTGCAAGGCGCTGCAAGATCGTGGATGGGAGGTTCGCTCGCAGGTTGGCGTGGCGGGCTCGGCGATTGACCTGGCAGTGGTTGATCCGGATCTCCCCGGGCGCTTTCTGCTTGGAATCGAATGCGACGGCTCGACGTATCGCAATTCGCCCACAGCTCGCGATCGCGACCGTCTGCGACGAGAAGTGTTGGAGGGTCTTGGATGGAAACTGCACCGGATCTGGTCCACGGATTGGTTCCGGCGTCCACAGCCCGTGCTGGACAAGCTGCTCAAGCGACTGGATGCCCTGCGACAGGACACCAGCCGCCTCGCCCCGCCGCCCCCCCCACCACCACCCGCCGCCTCTGCGCCGCTGAAGGATGCAGCGTCGCTGCCTGTGTCGCCTCCTCTGACCAGTGCTGATGAAAAGCCACCGATAGCTGATGGCGTTGTTGAATATCAAAGGAATCCCATTCGCCGTCGCGGCGACCATGCAACATTGATGTCGCTGTCAGTTGCGAAACTGGCCGAGTTGATTGTTGAACAGGTGGAGGTCGAATCGCCGTTGCATGTGGAGGAGGCAGCTCGCATCGTGGCGGGGATGTTTTCAACGCGCGCTTCGGCGAAGTTCCTCGATGCGTGCGATCGGGCCATCCAACTGGCAGTTGCCGGCGGCAAATGCAGGCGTGTTGGCCAGTTCCTCTGGTCATCCGGCGAGACGTCCGTGCGTATCCGCTATCGCGGCAACGGCTGTCCCGTCGTCAAGCCGGAGTTGATCGCGGTGGAGGAATACGCCGCCGCCGTGAAACTGGTTCTGGAGAAGGAACTCGGGCTTGACCGCGCATCGCTGGTCGCCAGCACGGCGCGCCTCATGGGTTTTCGCAGGCGCGGCGCCCAGTTGCAGTCGCAGCTCGACGCCGCCATCGAGGGGCTCCTGAAGTGCGGCGAAATCGTCACCGACAATGCCGGATTCCTGGTGCTGACGGAGAAGCACTGAGGAACATCGCCACTCGCGCCGTCGGCCAACCTGTCGGGCTCCTCGCGGCTCTGCTTGAACAGGCACAGGCTAATACGGCAAAGATTGTACGCCCTGCGCTGGCCAACGCAGTGAATCAAGCTAACATGCCATTCATGATCCGAATGCCCTTCCATCCACCAGTTTCGCTCCGTTGCCTCGCGGCGATGTTCGCGCTGACCACAATCTTCTGGCTATATCCGGCCAGCGTCGCCGGCGAAGCGATCGCTGACTGGCTGCCCGCCAGCGCCGCCAGCTTGCCTCGCTGGCGGGGGTTCAATCTTCTGGAGAAATTCCAGGTTCGACAGAACAAGCCATTTGCTGAGAACGACTTCAGGCTCATAGCGAAGCTGGGCTTCAATTTCGTCCGATTGCCGATGGACTATCGTTGTTGGATCAGGGACGGCAATTGGGAACACTTCGATGAGGCGGCACTGAAGGAGATCGACCAGGCCGTCGAGTTCGGCAACAAGTACCGCATCCATGTCTGCATCAATTTCCACCGGGCGCCGGGGTACACCGTGGCCACGCCACCGGAAAAAACCAGTCTCTGGACCGACGCGGAAACGCAGCGAGTCTGTGCACTGCATTGGGCCACGTTCGCCAGACGATACAAGGGTATTCCCAACGCGCGCCTGAGTTTCAATCTGCTGAACGAGCCGGCCAGGATCAAGGTGGAACAATTTGTTCCCGCCATCCGAGCGCTCGTCGAGGCGATACGCAAGGAAGATCCGGATCGACTGATCATCTCCGATGGCATGGAATGGGGACGCTTCCCGGTGATGGAACTGGCGGACCTGCGTATTGCCCAGGCCACACGGGGATACGCGCCTTCGGAAATCTCCCACTACAAGGCAAGCTGGGTGCGAAGCGAGAACTTCCCCTATCCGGCCTGGCCGATGCCGATGCGGATTCTCGGCACGCTCGCCGGGCCGGGCAAACCGGAGAGCAACCATGCCCTTGTCGTGGATGGGCCGTTTGCCTCGGATACCGAACTGCGTCTGCATGTGGACAAGGTGTCCGTGGCCGCCAATCTCATCGTAGAAGCCGACGGCCGACAGGTGTATCAGAAGGCGTTCAAGTGTGGCCCCGGCGAGGGTGAATGGAAGAAGGCCGTGTATGCCGAACAGTGGAAGATCTATCAGAACATCTACGACAAGGACTACATCGCAACGATTCCGTCCGGGACCAGGCAGGTGCAGATTCGCATGACCGATGGAGACTGGATTTATCTGTCGGAACTCGGCTTCAAGCCGGCAGGCGCCGCGCGGGAACACGTGCTGGCCGCTGAAGCCGGATTGGACCGGAAGTCCAAGCCCTTTCGTTATGCGCCCGGGGATAAATCGGGGCCCTTTATCGGCGTGCCCATGAGGGACAAACAATGGCTGTTGACGGAAAACATAACGCGCTGGCAGGAGGCCAGGAACAAGGGGATCGGCGTCATGGTGGGGGAATGGGGCGCGTTCAACAAGACGCCCCACGAGGTGTTTTTGCGCTGGGCCGAGGACAACCTCGATCTCTGGAAGCAGGCCGGTTTCGGCTGGGCTTTGTGGAATTTTCGAGGGCCTTTCGGTGTCCTCGACAGCGGCCGGGGCGATGTGAAGTACGAGGATTTCGAGGGACACAAGCTCGATCGCAAACTTCTTGACCTGCTTCAGAAATACTGAACAGTGCCCTGGAATATCATTTCGGCAACAGACGAAGTCGAGCGACGGTATAGGGCGCAAGTTCGATTGACAGACCCCTGTCGCCGCCGCCGGCCTTGACTTCGGTGGGCGTTACGGCGGTTCGGTTGGCCAGCGTGTTGGCTCGCCAGGGTTTGTCAGCCGACAACTGCCACATCTCAGCCCCCTTCAGCGCCAAGCCGTTGGCCTTGATTGCCAGCTTGACTCCTTCGCCTGTACCGCGATGAACGATTGAAACCAGCACCGCGCCATCGGCAGATCGGGCCGCGACGGCGGAAACGATCGGGAAATCGGGAATGGGAGCGTGCGGCTTGACCTCGGGCAGCACCAGCGGGGCCTTTTCCTTGGGGCAATCGAGTTCAATTGCCAGCGGCATGGCTCCATTGAAAGCGGAGAACGCCGCCTGCGCGTAATGACACGGATTGGCGTAGACACGCTCTCTCTCCTTTCGCAGACCGCCACCATGGTTTACCGTTGCCGAATGCGTAACGAAATCGACGAATGGCAACAGTTCGATGCAGCGGTGATAGACCAGCGTGTTATAGATTGCTTCGGCATGCGTGCCGGGCGCGACCAGCGTCTCGCGAGTCAACGGTCCGCCTTGGCCCTGAAGATGTGCAAACAACTGCAACTCGGTCACCGCAAGCCGGGGATTCTTGATGCCGGCCTTGACCATATCGTCGCGCAGTTGGGCCCACTTTCGGCCGAGCAAATCCGGCACGGCCATGAAATCGCGGTAAACATCCAGCG
>CAYSSA010000012.1:4534-8411 GCA_964433485.1 uncultured Tepidisphaeraceae bacterium
TCAGTGTTTGAGGGTACGTTGCCGCCGACCAGCGGATGGTCCGTCGTCCGCGTCAGGAGATCGGCCGCGCCCCTGAACAGGGTCAGATTCCAGTCGCGGCCCCAAAGCACCGGGGCGCCGCACGCATAGAGCGTGATGGACCGATCGGCATCGAGCAACATCGGCGCGAATCGGCGGAAGCGATCCACGTAGCCGGCCGGAGTCGTCCAATGCACCTGCCAGTTGCCCCAGAGTTCGTTGCCGACCTCCCAGATCTTCACGTTGTAGGGTTGCGGATGTCCGTTTCTGGCTCGCATTGCGCCAATGGGCGTATTCGGCGGGTCGTTACAGTAACGGACCCAATCGGCGGCCTCTTCCGGCGTTCCGTCGCCGCCGTTAATGCAGATCATGGGTTCACAGCCGACGGCCCGGCAGAACGCGATGAACTCATCCGTTCCGAAGAGGTTGTTCTCCATCCCGCCCCATCCGGGATTCACGCGGGTCGGTCGTGCGTCCCGCGGTCCGACGCCATCGCGCCAGTGGTAACCGGAAACGAAGTTGCCGCCCGGCCATCGCAACAAGGGCAGACGCGATTCCTTGAGAAACCGGATCACGTCCGGGTCGGCGCCGCCAACATGGTCGGACGGATAAAGCAGCAACCGGGCGATCACGAACTGACCGGGCGCTTCGGAAACCAAAGCGATGCGATAGATGGCATCGGACGGCGCATCGGGCGGCAGTTCAACAGAGCCCTCGATGGTGGACCATTTCGTGGAGATTCCGGCAACGACAACCGAAGCCGCCGGCTTGTTCTGATCGGCGGCCGTGACGGTCAATTTCATGCTGGTGAGCTGGGGTGAGCGAATCACGAGGCGATACTCGTACTTTCGCACGCGGTGCAGCGGCAGGAAAGCATACTGAGCAATGCCGCAACCCGTCGTGCGGAGTTCAATTCGCTGTGCCCGATCTCCGTTGGGCCCGACATCGGGCGAACAGGTGATCTCTCGATGTTCACCATCTCGAATCCAGAAATGCGCCAGCGCCGTTTTGCGCGACTCGACGAGCTGCGCTGCCGCCCCCGGCGGCCAGCCCAACCGGCCAGCCCCCCGGCGAATGCTCTCGATGATCGCGGCTTCGTCCGACAGTATCCTCGGCCGGCCATCAGGCGTCTGGCCGCCGGCCGAGAACGCATAGTCGGCGAAGGTCGGGTTGCGAAGGATCTGAGCCGACATGCCATTGTCGATGTTCGAGCCGAGATGTTCAGCAAACTTCCCCGTCAATGTCGAGGGTATCCTGTGCCCCAGCGGCCTGTCAGCGTGAATGGTGAGCGTTGCGGGAATGGCCTGGGCAGTGGCGACATTCGCCGGAGCAATAAGAACAATTGCCGGGAGGAAACTCAGAATGGCTCGCCGCATGGGTTGCTCCTGTTACGTGCACTTCCATTGCCCGTCTGGGGATGTTGGCGGGACGATCCACCGTGGATATCGCCGATCATCGCGATTCATTTGATTCCAATGGCAGCATCTTCACAACTTCGTCATCCCGTTTATGATGCGGGCAACCTGCAACCAGTGAGGATAACGCCAACGCGATGATACGCCCAGCCACTGTTCACGACGTTCCCCGGATTCAGGAGATCATCAACAGTCACGCCGAACTGGGGAAGATGCTGTTCAAGAGCCTTGCGCAGCTCTACGAGGCGTTGCGCGATTTCGGCGTCTACGTGGAAGGCGACCGCGTGGTTGGATGCGCCGCTCTCACCATCATCTGGGCGGATATGGCCGAACTGCGTTCGCTTGCGGTGGACTCCGCCTGTATTGGCCGCGGCATCGGTCGCGAACTCGTCGGGTGGTGCCTCGACGAGGCTCGTCGCCTGCACATCCGCAAAATCATGGCGCTGACCTACGAGCAGCGATTCTTCGAGAAACACGGTTTTGTTGTCGTGGAGAAGGAAACCCTGCCGTTAAAAGTATGGTCTGATTGCGTCCGTTGTCCCAAACGAGACGGGTGCGATGAGATCGCGATGCTGCGCGTGCTGGAGGAAGTGCCGATTGTTCACGTTCCGGCCGCGGTCCCCACCCCCAGGGGCATTTCGATACCTGTGTTTGAATACCACGAGAATGATTGAACTCCGCCGCCTTCGCGGCGATCACCTCGAGCATGGTGTTGGGAGGGTGCGATCAGCGCACCCGCAGGATGCCGCTGTCGGCGAAGTCCTTGCTCGGAGTGGCGTGTTCCTGCTGCTCGGACTGAATCAGTAGATGATTTGCTATGAGCACGGTGGTGGCCACGAACCGCTCGCGGCATGACATCGAGTCGTCGGGCATGATGTTGGCGACGCATTGCAGCCGTCGGCATTTCGCATCGATCTCCTTGGCGCCAAAACTCGTGGGTTGGCGATGGGCGAAATCGTTGCGGATCTCGCGAATCAGATTGATATCCGAGTATACATCGTTGCCGAGCAGCCCGATCAGATAGGCCAGATGGGCCCGAACGCCGAACGATTCAAGTGGTCGCCCGGGCCCCAGGAGCTTGTTGACCGACTCCGGTGCATCGACGAAAGCCGATCGCAGCATCAGATCCAGAACATCATCCAGAAACGCCGCCGCGAGCAGAGCGCAGCCGCGGTCGGTCTCTCGCTCCAAGTCCTGCACCAGCCGAGCCACGTCCTCGGTCAGGTGCGGAAGAGTCTGTGTGTTCTTGCGGGCCATACGTCTTCAACTCGCCCCTCGCTCCGATGTAGAGTATACATCGCGTCCAGTATGGTGTCCCGGAAAATATTCTATATTCAGGATGTCGAGATCGTGTCCTGTAGAACTTGACGCTTCGGTCGATTCGAGTACACTCCCATCCCATCAAAGCCCGGGGCCATGGTCTAACGGGATGACGGCTGAATCGCATTCAGCAAATCGGGGTTCGATTCCCCGTGGCTCCATTTTCACCCCACCGGATTCTTTCAGGTCGATTCTTGAGCACGGGACTTGTAAACCCGATCTTGCTGCTTGCCGGTCGTCTCTTGATTGACAGCCAGCTTTCGCAATACCGCCAACGTGTGAATGGCGGTCGGTTTGCTGGCGCGCAGCAGTGCGATGACTCGGGGGAATGTGATCGCGGGCTTGGCGGATAACAGATTGAACAGTCGCATCGCCGGCAATGAAGTCTACTGGTTGTCGCTCATCCTCTTACGGTCGCGGCGGGCCACCGCGAACAAATGCTGCCACGCCGACACCGCAAATTCGGCCGCTTCCGCGACGCCCTCGAAGTTGAACCCCATCCAGCATTCCCATGGGCCTCACAGGCGTACGGTGCCGAGGTGCTTGTAGTACTCGCTCCGACGCCGGTTGATCGCTACGCCCAAATACAGCAGCGGGGGTCGAAGCAGTCTCCAGTGCCCCACAAGGAGTCTGATCAGCAGGCCGCCGACACCGCTGCTGCCGTCGAGGAATGGGTAGCTTGCCTCGAACTGCGCATGGGACAGACCCGCGCGGCTCGGCGGCGGCAAATCGTCGCGTAGAACCGCACGCCCCCCCGCCGTGTTCGAGTGCGAACAAGAGTTCGCGGAAGAACTGGCAGCAAGCGGCTTGCGGTTCCGCGGCTCCTCAATATTCAGGGGCCTCGACCGTTGTTGCAGGGCATCCTGCCCCACCGGTCATACGGAGCCAAGCGAGGAATCTCCGTGCAAAATGACCAAGATCCCTCGCGCTGCTCAGCGTGACGCGTAACCGTCGTACCGAGCAACACGAGGAACCTATCAGCTCCCGTCACGGATCACGCTCTGCGGCGAATCGTCGTCTGTGCGGCGGCCAAACGCGGAGATGTTTCGCTTCGCTGCTGTGAAAATCAGGCGGGCGTGGCGCGGGAAAGCAGAGATTCCTCGCGACGCTCGGAATGACGCAAG
>CAYSSA010000012.1:8430-18559 GCA_964433485.1 uncultured Tepidisphaeraceae bacterium
GCGGTGAAAGCAATACTGTCATTCCACGTGGATGGGTCGCAGGACCGTGAGCGACTCCGCGTGACCGATCGAAAACCGTTCTCGCAGCAACGGTCGTGGGCCGAAGTTCATGTCTCATTGTGTTATGGTTCGCCATGCTGTATACTTTCCGACTTTCCTCCAGGCGATCCATAATATGAATAAGGTGCGAAACGACATACGAAATCTTGCCATTATTGCCCACGTTGACCACGGGAAAACCACCCTGGTCGATGCCCTGCTTCGTCAGTGTGGCAATTTCCGCGAATCGCAGGTGGCCCAGGACACGCTGCTCGATTCCAACCCTTTGGAACGTGAGCGCGGCATCACGATCCTGGCAAAGAATGTGGCCATCACCTACGTCGATCCCCAAACCGGCCAGACGACGAAGATCAACCTCATTGACACCCCAGGCCATGCCGACTTTGGCGGCGAGGTGGAGCGCGTGCTGTCGATGGCCGATGGCGTATTCCTTCTGGTGGACGCGGCCGAGGGACCGATGCCCCAGACCCGATTCGTGCTGAAGAAGGCATTTCAGAATCAGCTTCACCCCATCGTGGTGATCAACAAGATTGACCGGCCCGATGCGCGGGCACACCAGGTTCTGGATGAGGTGTTCGACCTGTTCATCGAGCTTGGCGCCGACGATGAGGCGTTGGATTTTCCCACGGTTTATGCCTCCGGGCGCCAAGGCGTGGCTTCGTGGAAGCTGGAGGAGCCGGGCAAGGATGTTCGGCCGCTCTTTGAGGCGATTCTGCAGCACATTCCCGCGCCGCATGGAGACGCCGAGAAATCCCTGCAGATCCGCATCTGCAGCATTCAGTACAACGACTATGTCGGGCGGATCGGGGTCGGACGCATTTATAACGGGCAAATCCGCTCGGGTCAGCAGATCACCGTCGTCAAGCGAGACGGGCAGCAGATCAAGTGCAAGGCACAGCAGGTTCAGGTGTTCGACGGTCTGGGGCGCAAGAACGTGGAAATGGCCGAGGCCGGCGAGATTGTCGCGTTGATCGGGCTGGAGTCGGTGGACATCGGCGACACCATCTGCGCCTTTGACAATCCGCAGCCGCTGGAGCCCACGGAAATCGAGCCGCCCACGCTGACGATGATGTTCAGCGTGAACGATTCGCCCTTCGCCGGCCGCGAGGGCAAGTACGTCACCAGCCGCAATCTTCGCGAGAGGCTCTTTAAGGAGCTGGAATCGAACGTTGCCCTGCGCGTTGAGGAAACGACCAACAAGGATGCGCTGAAGGTCTCCGGCCGAGGCCTGATGCACCTGGGCATCCTCATCGAGAACATGCGCCGCGAGGGCTACGAATTGTCCGTCGGCAAGCCGCACGTCATCACTCGCAAGCTGCCGGACGGCACGTTGCAGGAGCCGATCGAGTACCTGGTGGTGGATGTGCCCGAGAAGAACCTCGGCGCGGTGATGGAACTGGTGGGCAACCGCCGGGGCGAACTGGTGCGGATGGACAACCGCTCCGGGCAGGTACACCTGGAATTCACGATCCCCGCCCGCGGACTGATCGGCCTGCGAACGCGCATGCTGACAGCCACTCAGGGTCTGGCCATCATGCACCACAATTTCTTTGAATACGCCGACATGCGCGGCGAGGTGCCCGCAAGGCAGAACGGCGTGATGGTTTCCAAGTGTGCCGGCAACGTGAATGCCTATGCCCTGAACGACCTTCAGGATCGAGGCGTGCTCTTCTCGGAGCCGGGCGACCCGTGCTATGAAGGCCAGATAGTCGGCGAGCACTGCCGCGACAACGACCTGGTCGTCAACCCGACTCGCGCCAAGAAACTCACCAACATGCGAGCCACCGGCAGCGATGAAAACATCCTGCTCAAGCCAGCGCGGAAGATGACACTGGAGCAGGCGCTGGAGTACATCGAGGAAGACGAACTGGTGGAGGTCACCCCGTCGGCCATCCGCTTGCGCAAAGACATCCTCTCCGAAATCGCCCGCAAGCGTGCGGGCCGAACCAAGGCGGTGGAGGATGCGGAGTAAGGGCCGAACGAGCCCTTGCGCGGGAAGGCCAGGGTAGTCGTATTTGCCGAGAAAGGCCACCCCGGCACACGCCCTGGCGGTTCATGCATGGAACACGGATGGCCGGATCCCACCGGCGCACTCGTCGGCGGGACCAGAAAAAATAGTCCGTGACAATGCCGTTTTTCCGGGTGGGGCCTTTTCGTGGAATGGATGCTCCGGGTATTATTCCGGATATGCGCACATCACCCTTCTCACGCCGTATATTCCTGGCCGCGTCGGCGGCCTCAGTATTCACCGGTTGCACCAGCAGCACTCGCCAGAGGCCGCTTGGGGCCAGCGATGACATACGCGTGGCTGTGGTGGGTCTGCGCGGGCGGGGCAACTCGCTGTTGAAGGAATGCCGCGCCAACCAGGGTGTGCGCATCGCGGCGCTGTGTGATTGCGATTCCAAGGTGCTTGAGGAGCACAAAAGCAAGAGCGATGCGCTGGGCGAGAACGCCAAGACCTATGTCGATATCCGCAAACTGCTGGAGGACAAGGAAATCGACGCGGTCGTGCTGACAACTCCTAATTACTGGCACGCGTTGGGCACGGTCTGGGCCTGCCAGGCCGGCAAGGATGTGTACGTCGAGAAACCCATCAGCTATTGCATCTGGGAAGGCCCGCAGATGATGGCGGCGGCGAAGAAATATGGCCGGATGGTGCAGTCCGGGACGCAACGGCGCTCTGACAAGGGCTTCCAGGAGATGGTGGACTACATCCGGTCCGGCCAACTCGGCAAGGTGCAGTATGTCCGGACAATGTGCTATCGCGAGCGCAGCGGCGCCGATGGCCGCGGTATCGGCAAAGTCTCCGGTCCGCAGCCGATCCCCGATTACATCAACTACGACCTTCATTGCGGCCCGGCGCCGATGGGTCCGCTGATGCGCAAGAACCTGCACTATGACTGGCACTGGGTCTGGCCGACCGGCAACGGGGACATCGGCAACCAGGGCATCCACGAGGTGGACCAGGCCCGCTGGATTCTTGGATACTCCAAACTGCCGCCGCGTGTTTTCTCGTTGGGCGGCCGGTTCTGCTGGGACGACGACGGCACCACTCCCAACACGCAGATCTGCGTGTGGGGTTATGACATCCCGGTGATTACCGAGGTGCGGAATCTGTACCGCAAGGCGGATGAGAAGGTGATGGATGCCTACAAGGGCACACGAGTGGGCGTCTATGTCCACTGTGAAGGCGGCTACTACACCGGCGGCGAGAACGGCGGCTGGTCGTATGACCACAAGGACAACAAGATCAAGCAGTTTGTGCAGGATGGCTCCGGCCGGCACACCAACCATTTCTTCCAGGCCATGCGTTCCCGAAGGCAGTCGGACCTGACCGCGCCGCTGAGCGAGTGCCATCTGTCCAGCGCCATGTGCCACATGGGCAATATCTCCTATCGGGTTGGCAAACAGATGGGGCCGAACCAGATCATGGAGATCATCAAGGGGGACAAGGTGGCGGCCGATACCTGGGCGGCGTATGAACAGCACCTGAAGGCCAACAACGTGGATTTCGGCAAGGAACCTGTGACGATGGGCGCGATGCTCACGCTTGATCCGACGACGGAGCGATTCACCGGCGAACTGGCCGACAAGGCCAATGCGCTGGTCAAGCGACAGTATCGCACGCCGTATGTCGTTCCTGACAATGTGTGATTTTTGGAGTCAGTAGTCAGTGGTCCGCAGTCAGTAGCAGGGGCGGAAGTAAATCGGTTCCGACCACTTCGGGCCTCCGTACCTGTGCGCCTTCGTCCCTGTCCGAATGCCCCCATGCCTGACCTCTGGATCATCCTCAAGTATGCAGGCATCGTTGCGGCGATGGTGCTGATGGCCTACGTGGTTCGCACGCGGCGTCGGCAGTATCACCAATGGCTGAACGATACGGCCGACGAAGAAATTTGCGAGCACCTGCGTCCGGCGCTGGCCGAACTGCGTCGCCGTGGACATGTGGTATGCCGTGTGGGGATGCGCGCTCCGAACATGCCCCTGGAGATTCACGTTGTTCCGGCATTCAACGAGGCCGAGCTGGCGGCCGCAATTCACATCGAGTCGCCCGCGCGAGTATCGGATCGCAGGGTGTTGTATTGCGCGGAATGCTGGTGCGAACTGCGCGGCTGAGTAACATACGCAGTGAGCGGGCGTCACATACCGTGCATTCTTGGATTGAGGAAGATGTTGTCGTGGCCTGGGATGATGACGGCGATCTCGTAGGCTTCGCGGAGGGATTCCTGCGCCTGGCTCACATCGTGCGAATCCGGCAGGACCTGGCCTGCCAGAAAGTGATCCGCGCCGGGCACGGCGTCGCCGGCAAGCAGCACCGTGACGGTCGGGAGCGACAGCAGCAGGCCGCATTGCCCCGGAGTGTAACCCGCAAGCGGAAAGAGGTCGACGTCGTTGGCCAGTTTGTCGTCCACCGGAGTGCAGGCGGCGAGAGTCTGGAGTTCGCGTTCGATCTGCCGTCGGTCGAGGTCTTCGTCGGGAGCCTGGTCACGGAGCGACTCGAGCTGTTGGCGGGCCCACTGATGCTCCCGCTCATAGATCAGCACCACGGCCTTGGAGAACAGCCCGAGTCCGGAGCGATGGGCCGGACGGAAGTTGGTCAGGAAAACAGTGTCGATCGCCTCGGGCATCAGACCGGTGCGTTCGAACAATCTGGCGGCCAGGGCCTGCGGGGGCAACCCGGGATCGACCAGAATGTTCTTCCTGCCCGTGCGAATCAGGGTGGTGGTGGCGTGAGGGGTGCGGCGGGCGGCATTTTCTTGCCAGAGAAGGTTGCGACTTAGGGTTCCTATGCTGATGATGTCAAAGCGAATGCCTGCCATGGGGTTTCCTGGTGGGCCGCATTGTTCAGTATTACCGGTGACTCGTCAAACGTAACGGATGCACATGCTTAAACGATCGCCTGCCTGGTTGTGTCTGCTGCCGCTGTTGGGTCTTGTAGCGGGTTGTGCTACCGGAGGAGTGACCTCCGGCTCACTCGGAAAGTGGGAGGGTCCCGGCGAACCGGCGAAGGTCAGCACGGAGCCCTGGTCGTGGGTCGAAGAGCCGGGGCGGGTGCTGAAGACGGCCAACTACAACATCCACACCACAATCGAGGATCCCGAAGTGCTGGATTATCTGGCGCAGATCATGCAGGGCGCCATGGCGATGTACCGGCAGGTTGCGCCCGATGTGAAGCTCAGCGAGCGGCCTCTGGATTGCTACATATTCCATTGGCGAAGCGAATGGGAGCAGTACACCATGCGCTTTGCCGGTCAGGACGCCAGCGTATTTCTGCAGATACGCAACGGCGGGTATACGCTGCGGGACAGATATGTGGCCTATTACTACGGGCGGCTAGGAACCTATTCGGTTGCCGCTCACGAGGGGTGGCATCAGTTTGCAGGGCGACATTTCAAAGGACGTTTGCCGCCGTTCCTTGAGGAAGGGATCGCGTGCATGTTCGAATCGGTGGAGTGGAGCGGCAAGTTGCCCCGGTGGAATCTGTCGGTGAATCGCGAGCGCGTGCAGCAGCTCCGCAAAGCAATGGAGCGGAACGCGCTGCTGCCGCTGGACAAGGTCTGCGCCATGCATGCCGGCGATGTGGTGGGCGAGGGCGCGGAGAAAATCGACGCGTTCTACGCGCAGGCATGGGCGTTTGCGAGATTCCTTTATGAAGCCGACGGAGGACGTTACCGGCCGGCGCTCCGCAAGTGGATCGCCGAAACAGCCGATGGAACCGTGTATGACCCGACGGGATCACACAAACGGACCCTGGCCCCATGGCGGCCGGCGGCCGTGCGTCCCATGGTCGAGCACTATTTGGGAATGAACATGGCGGAGATCACAGGGCTTTACAATGCGTGGCTGAAGCATGTGGCGTATGACGAGTTTAACATGCATTGGCGAGGAGCCATCTGAGGCGGTTTCGGCCGGGAAAACCACAAAACGCTCATTTTTTCACTGGACGCGGATTGATGAGAAGGCTAAATTTGAGTTAAAGAATGAATATCCGCGGGAGCGGGTTTCGTTGAATTGACGGCATCCGGCGCAGGGAGGCCCGAATGTCGGAACAGACGGACGGTTTTGAGGTGCTGACATGAGCAGTGCGGTAATGCAGCGGCAACGTTGCGTGTTCAGCGGGCGCGTACAGGGGGTTGGCTTCCGTTATACCGTGCAGAATCTCGCTCTACAGTACGATGTCTGCGGGTATGTACGGAACTTGGCGGATGGACGCGTGGAACTGGTCATGGAAGGTCCGGATGAGGAGATGGCCTCGCTGTTGGAGGACATCCGCCAGAAGATGGAAGACTACATTCAAAAAGTGGACGTGGAGATTTCGCCAGCTTCCGGTCAATTCTGTCGGTTCTGCATCAAGCACTGAACCCTTCCCATCCGAGCGTTGGTTGCGGCGCGCGGGGCGAGTACAGTCGTTTTGGATTCGATTCGCCGCCGTAGTCGATCAATCGTTAATGCCAAGAACACCGGCCATGGCGGCGGGACTTTCGGCCACAGCAATGCCGGCATCACGCAGCGCGGCGATCTTCGTTTCGGCCGATCCTTCGCCGCCGCTGATGATCGCTCCGGCATGTCCCATCCGCCGTCCGGGGGGCGCGGTCCTTCCCGCAATGAAGGCGATGACGGGCTTCTTGACGTATTGCTTGATGAAGTCGGCGGCTTTTTCCTCGTCCGATCCACCGATTTCGCCAATCATGATAATGGCGTCGGTGTCAAGGTCGCGGTTGAACAAATCCAAGGCGTCAATGAAGTTCAGCCCCTTTACCGGATCGCCGCCAATGCCGACACAAGTTGTCTGGCCGATATTGCGCGTGCTGCACTGCCAGACGGCCTCATAGGTGAGGGTGCCGGAACGGGAGATGATGCCGACTTTCTTGCCGGTGGAGGCTTCGCGGGCCGGTTTGTGGATGTATCCGGGCATGATGCCGATCTTGCATTCGCCGGGCGTAATGATGCCCGGACAATTGGGCCCGATCAGAACGCATTTGGGTTTGTCGCGCAGATATGCCTTGACCTTCACCATGTCCAAGACCGGAATTCCCTCGGTGATGGCGACGATGACTTTGATGCCGGCGTCGGCGGCTTCCATGATGGCATCGGCCGCGAATGGCGGGGGAACGAAGATCATGGTGGCGTTGGCGCCGGTGGCATCCACCGCCATCCGAACGGTGTCGAAGATCGGCAGACCATTGGCGTCCTTCTGACCGCCCTTGCCCGGTGTGACGCCGCCGACCATCTTGGTGCCATAGTCAAGGCACCCTTTGGTGTGAAAAGCCCCGGCTGAACCGGTAATACCCTGACAGATGACCTTCGTGCGCTTATTGACCAGAATGCTCATGCAACCGTCCTCAACTCGTTCAAGAGCAGCTAGAGTATACGGGAACCGCTTGGTCGTAAAGCGGAGCGGTATCGGGGCACGAATGGCCGAATATGGGCGTTCGGGTGCGAAACATGACGATTCATCCCCGATGCCAGAGTCCGGATTTGCCTTGGCAGCGTAATTGCGGACAATCCCCGCTCGCTAAATGAAGCCGACCGACACTCCAGCCTCGACTCGTGCTACGTTGCCGCCAGGAGCGACGGACGTGAACATGTTCTCGCTCTTCAATGCGGTTTCCTGGCAGATCGTCATCGGGCCGCCGATTGTGCTTTACGCCAGCACCCTTCAGGCCAGCGCGTTTGTGATCGGATTGCTGGGTGCCCTGATGCCGCTGCTGACGGTGTTCCAAATTCCGGCGGCGAAACATCTGCCGAAATATGGCTATCGCCGATTCATCCTGGCCGGGTGGAGCACGCGGGTATTCTTTATTGCGGGGATGGCGGTCGTGCCGATGCTCACGTTTCTCAGTCCGACCGCCCGCCTGTGGTTGATTGTGGTGCTGCTGACGGGGTTCAATTTCGTTCGCGGAGTGACCTCAGGCGCCTGGATGCCGTGGATGACGGAGCTGATACCGGGCCGAGTGCGCGGACGGTTTCTCTCCCGCGACCAGTTCTTTTCGCAAGCCGGCAGCCTTCTAACCTTGCTGACCTGTTCGGCAGTTCTGTGGGGGAAGGCACCGCGGCCATGGCAATTCTCCCTGATCTTCCTCATCAGCATTGTCGGGGCGATCGCCAGCCTCTGGTTCATTCGCCGGGTGCCGGATGTGACGGCCCCGGAGACGCTGCGGACATCCGGGCACCGCGTGCCGTGGCTGGCGATGCTGGGGTATCGTCCGTTTCTGATGTTGATCGTTTTCAACCTGTTATATGCGGCCGCAGTCGCCGGATTGGTGGTCTTCACCACCGCGTATTTGAAATCGCAGGCAATGCTGGCCGAGAGTCTGGTGATTTGGCTGGCGATGCTGGTGAATGTGGGATCGCTGTTGGCGGCCATGGCCACGGCAAAGTTGGTGGATGGCCGGGGCGGCCGTTTTGCGTTGGCCGGAGCGATGCTGACATTCGTGGTCGTCGCAGGCGGATGGTGGATGATGTCGGGAGGCCTTGCCCGGCATTCGGTGCTGCTGGTGGTCGGATTGAATCTGCTGTTCGGTGCGGCGCAATCGGTGTACACCGTGTCCAATTCGCGTTTGCAGATGTCCACGGTACCGCTCATGGGGCGCAACCATTTCTTTGCCCTGTACACGGTGATCACCAGCCTTGGCATGGCGCTATCGCCGATGCTCTGGGGCATGGTACTGGACCTGGTCGGTCCGGCTCGCTGGGGTGGGGTGGTGGAATGGAACCAATACAGCTTGTATTTTGCGTTGGCCGGTGTACTGGCTTTGGCGGCGACGCTCAGCATTGCGTGGCTGCGCGAAGGCGATCCCAAGCCCTTGTCCGGCGAGGTGGCGGAGGTGCCATGAGCTTGACGCCAAAGGCATTGCTCTAAACAATGGTCGATGAACGCAACGGAAACACGTATGAACACGACGATCGAACACCGGGCCTTGGGGCCTTTGAAACAGCGATTTGCCAATGTGAGACTCCTGGTTGGCGAATTTCGCGGACAAGTCACCGTTGTCGTGCCGCGGGAGCACATTGTCGCAGTCTGCCGGTTTTTGCGCGACCATGCGGAACTGGGGTACGACTTCCTCGCCGAACTGAACGGCGTGGACTATCTGGGCTATCCAGGATCCCCACATCGGTTTGCCGTGAATTACGGGCTGGCCAATGTCTCCAGGGCCGATCGCCTGTGGCTCAAGGTGTTTCTCGATCCGAGCCGCCCGACAGGCCCCGAGACCGCGCTGAAAGATGAAGATGCCATTGAGAAAGGCGATCCCGGTCTCAAGCTCGATTCAGTGACATGTGTCTGGCCGGGTGCTGAGTGGATGGAGCGGGAGGTCTACGATCTGTTTGGGATCATCTTCGTGGGCCACCCCGACCTTCGCCGCATCCTGACGTGGAATGGCTTCGGGTCGCATCCTTTACGCAAAGACTATCCGTTGCGCGGGGTGGGCGAGCGGGAGGACTACCAGATTGTCACTCGTGATTCGGCCTGAACAAGCCGGTGGAGCATCATGCTTGAACCCTTGACGCAGCGTCGCTACCTGATTCCCTTCAAAGCTTCGCGGTTGCCCCAGCAGGTGACCGATGTATTGGTGATCGGCGGCGGTGTCGCGGGATTACGCGCGGCCATCGAGGCGGCCAAGTCGGCCGATGTCCTGGTTGTGTGCAAAGACGCCATCGAGCAATCCAATACCTGGTACGCTCAGGGCGGAATCGCGGCCGTGTTGCAGCCCGCCGACAGTTATGATTCACATGTCTCCGATACGGAAGTGGCCGGAGCGGGGTTGTGTGACAACAAGGCGGTGCAGATCGTCATCAGGGAAGGTCCGCAGCGAGTTCTGGAATTGCTTGCCTGGGGGGCGCACCTCGATCGCCAGCAGGGCAATGCCTATGACCTGGCTTTTGGGCGGGAGGGAGGCCATTCGTTCTCGCGAATTGTTCACGCCTTCGGCGACGCCACGGGCAAGGAGTTGGCGCTGACGCTGATCAACGCCGCCAAACAGCGAGAATCCATCCGTTTGTCGCCCAATACGTTCGTCATCGATCTGATCTCGCATGAGAACCGATGCGTCGGCGCGCTGGCGCTGAT
>CAYSSA010000012.1:18591-20260 GCA_964433485.1 uncultured Tepidisphaeraceae bacterium
GACAATTCTCGCCAGCGGCGGCGCGGGCCAGCTCTACCGCGAGACCAGCAATCCGCCGATCGCGACGGGCGACGGCCACGCGATCGCATGGCGAGCCGGAGCGACGCTGAAGGATATGGAGATGATGCAATTCCATCCGACCACGCTATACGTGGCCGGATCTTCACGAGCGCTGATCACGGAAGCCGCCCGAGGCGAAGGCGCGTATTTGGTGGATCGCGCCGGACAGCGGTTCATGCAGGGGCGCCACCCGCTGGCGGAACTGGCCCCGCGCGACATCGTCTCTCGGGCCATCGTGGACCAGATCCGCAAGACCAACTTCTCTCACGTCTTCATGGACGTGCGCCACCTGGATCCGGTCAAGTTCCACAACCGCTTCCCGCAGTTTGCCCACCTGCTCAAACAGTTTGAGATCGATCCGTCAAGGGATCTGATTCCGATTCATCCCGCCGCCCACTACATGGTTGGCGGCGTGGCGGCTGACGAGTGGGGGCAGACGAGCCTGAGCGGTCTGTACGCAGCCGGCGAGGCAGCCTGCTCAGGCCTTCACGGAGCCAACCGCCTGGCGTCGAACTCGCTTCTGGAAGGCCTGGCCTTCGGGGCCAGAGCGGGACAGCACGCGGGCGAACATGCTGCGGCGGACAAATCGGGATTCCCGCTCACTCTTGAGCATCGGATTCCGCCTTCGAACAAGACAGATCTTGACATCACCGACGTCAAGAGTTCGTTGCGGTCGTTGATGTGGCGCAATGTGGGTATCGAGCGAGACGGCGAACGACTGGCCGAAACCCGCGAGATCATCACGTTCTGGTCGCGCTACGTCATGGACAAGGTGTTCGATCCCGCCGTGCTCGATCGGGGCGCTGTGGCCGGCTGGGAGCTGCAGAACATGCTGACGGTCGGGGCGCTGATGACCATGGCGGCCTACACGCGCACCGAATCGCGCGGGACTCATTACCGCGTTGATTTCCCCGAACGCGATGACACGCACTGGCGGCTGCACCAGCTCTGGCGACGCCCGATGGAAACGCCGTTTCCCCAGGCCTTGGAGTAGGCTGATTACAGCGCCAGCCGGGCTTTCAGGTACTCGCCGTTATGTCGCGTGGCCGCGTCGGGGTCTTTCTCCGCCAGCGGCGATTCATCCTCGATCATGATCCACCCGGAATAGCCGCTCTTGCGCAGATCGCCGGTCAGTGTCGGGAAGTCGATGCAACCCTGACCCATCAAAGCCCATTTGCCGTCTGGGCTCATGTCCTTGTAATGGACATGACGAATGACCGAGACATAATCGCGGAAAAGCTTGACCACGTCGATGCCGCCCTTGGCGATGTGTCCGGCGTCCGGCGCAAAGCCGACAACCTTCGTGTCCAGTTTGTCCAGAAGCAGCCGATAATCGGATTCGATCCGGAAGACCGACCCCGGGGGACTGTTCGGATGGAAGCCGGTGGCAATCCCCGCGTCGGCGGCGCGGCGACCGATCTCGTTGCAGCAGGCGATGCAGTTCTTCTGCCGAGTTTCCAGATCGCTTCGGTCCTTCTGCGGCATCTGGCAAAGCGCCAGCATCGTGCCGGGGAAGAACTTGAGAAACCGGATGACCCGGTCGGCCTCGGCTCGTTCGGCGTCGGTCTCTTTGGCGTTGAGCCAGTCACAGACAAGGCATATGGCGCCA
>CAYSSA010000012.1:20270-23685 GCA_964433485.1 uncultured Tepidisphaeraceae bacterium
TCAGCTTGCGCCGGGCAAAAGCCTCGGCGAGCCTCGCTGGCTCCGTGCGGTAGCGACCCAGCATGCAGACTTCCGCCTCCATGCCGGAGAATCCGGAAGAGGCGCAGACATCCATGATATGATCCATGGCGTCGTTGTACTTCTCATAAGACATCTGCCAGGTATAGGTCTGGCAACCGAATTTGATCTGACTCATTGGGTATCCTCTGGTGACGACTACCGGGAAATCAGGCCTGTTTGGCTCTGTATTGTTCTCTTGCGCTAAACTCGCAAATCCCGGACAATCGAAAATCAGTTCCCTCGCATGAACTCCGTGGTGATCCTGTTGAATCGGGCCAAATCCTCCCAGTGGTGGGCGTGCCCCCATCCCTTGAACACCTCCATTGTGGCCTTGGGCATTAGCCGCAGAATCTCTTCGCTCAGGCGCAATGGTGTGAAGATGTCGGCATCACCGACGGTCAACAGCGTCGGAGCCTTAATCTGGCCAAGACGATCGACCGTGTCATGGGTGATACATGCCGAGCTTTGCGATTCAAACGCGTGCTGCGGCATGGCCAGACCATTGCGGGCGGCCAGTTGTCCTTCAACCAGCGTCTTGAGGTTTTTTTCGTAGTGCGGCGCGGTGAAAATCCAAAGCTGGATAAGTTGCATGAATGTCTCCGGCAACACCTGCGCGCGCACGCGGCAGAAATGCTCGAAGACCGTTCTGGTATAGATATCGCATCGCGCCCAGGAACTGATCAGCACCAGGCTGCGCACCCTCGACGGATGGGCCAGCGCCAACTCCTGGGCAATGGCGCTGCCCATGCTGATGCCGGCGACATGCGCTTTGCGGATCTTCAGCGCGGCCATGAGTCCTGCAACATCCTCGGCCATCATCCGCGTGGTGTATGGCCCATTGGGCTTGTCCGAATCGCCGGCTCCGCGATTGTCCAGGAGATAACAGTGGAAGTGCTTCTCGTATTCCTTGACGTGCTCCTCCCACAAAGATCCGGGCGCGCCCAGTCCCATGATCAGCACAAGCGGCTCGCCCTTGCCGCGCTCCTGATACGCCATGTTGATACCATTGGTCTTGACTGTTGGCATGTCAACAGCATATCGAATAGAGGTCCGAGGGTCCACAATCCCAACCGTGACGTGTGCCCATTGCCCCGGCCACCTGACAGTGCGCTTTCTCAAAGCGGGAAATTGCCTCGGACATGCCTTAGGGCGAATGTTATGCCACCTGGCTGCAACAACCATCACGCCGCCGGCTTTGTCGGTGACGATCCATCACGGCGATGGGATGTGGAGACTTGCGATGAGGTTCCCGCCGCGTCCTCGGACTCGGATTCTTCGCGAATGCGAGCTTCGATCTCGCGAAGCCGGCATTCCCGCTCGTTGCCGAGGTTTCTCAGCACTGCCCATCCGGCGAGGAGCATCGCAGCGGCATGCAGGTAATCCATTGGCGTACTCCCGTCCGTTTATCGGCTGTTCTCGCGGCAAAGACCAGTCTACTGGCGAATCAGCAGCGCGCGATAACCGCCATCTCGATAGCGGATCGGGTTGTCGGATCCGTGAGGCAGGGTCTCCAACTCTTCCATGATCCGATAATCAGGCCGATCAGCAATCAGGGACAGCACACGCTCATGGTTTTCGGCGGGCCAGATGGAACAGGTGCTGTAGACCAGTCGACCACCGGGTTTGAGGCGCGGTGCTGTGTCCCGCAGAATTGCATCCTGCAGGCGGATCAGCGATTCGATATGCCGCCGGGTCTGATGGAAGCGGGCTTCCGGCCGACGAGCCAGCACTCCGCTGTTGCTGCACGGAACATCCACCAGAATTGCGTCGTACATCTCCGGCGCCGTGGTTGGCAGCTCGGCCACCTTTCCGGCCTGAACGACTTGGATCTGCGAGAGTCCCCGCCGGGCGGCCAGCCGCCGAAGCGTATCGCAGCGAGGTTTCGACGGATCCATCGCCACCACCATTCCCGCGACACCCACCGCGTTGGACAGTTGTATTGTCTTGGTGCCGACCCCGGCACATCGGTCCAGGACACGTTGTCCCGGGGTCAAGCTCAGAAGGGATGCGACCTGCGCCGCTGTCGGATCCTGCACCTGACCGATCCCAAGATCTGCCAGTTCCGCCAGCTTGGCATGCGACGGCGATTCAACGACAAACATCTCCGCTTGCGAGTGCGGTCTGGCTGGCAGGCCGATCTCGTCGAGCCTACGGCCCGGGTTGACCCTGACAATCGTCGGCGGCTCGGCGTTGGCGTGCCGGCATTGCTCCAGGGCACCGGCGACACCCAGCGTTCCGGTTAATTCCGCAAACAGGCCGCGCGGGCAGGACAGGGCGATCTCGGCATGGGCGGCGGGATCCGCGGATACATCCGGCATTCCAGGCCAGTCTCGGGCGGCGACCTTGCGAAGAACCGCGTTGACAAAACCCGCCGCTCGGCCGCGGTTCATACGGCGAGCCTGCTCGACGGATTCATTGACGGCCGCATGCGACGGAATCCGATCCAGAAAACGAAGCTGATACAGGCCGACGGCCAGAATCTTCTGTACCAGTGGATCGATCGACTTGAGTCTGCGTCCTGAGTAGTGCTCCAGCAGGAAACGAATGTGAAGGAGGTTCTTGATGACACCGATGGCAATTTGCTCTGCAAGAGCCAGATCACGTGGATCAACCGGCGGCACCGGGCGCCGGTTGCGCAGAATCGAACGCCACCCTGGCAGTTCCCGCGAATCGAGCAGCATCAGGGCGTAGTCCCGAGCGTTCATGCGATGCCTTCCAGCCTCATGCCGGGCTCCCAAGGATGTCCGTTGCGAAACGCATCGAGCGACATCACCCGCTTGCCATCCGGCAAGACCTCGAGCACTCTGAGGCGGCCCTCGCCGCATCCCACCTGTCCGCCATCGACGAGCACGCCCGGCAGGCCCTGCCCGGCGACCGAGACCGCTCGCACAAGGGTCAATTTCGCCCGAATCTTCCGCTGCTCGTCGACAAGCTGAACCCGGCAGCCCGGCCAGGGGAACAGCCCGCGAATCTGACGGGCGACAGCCTCCGCCGGGCGAGCAAAGTCGATCATGGCCGACTCACGGCTGAGCTTGCGGGCCAGCGTCGCCATGGTTGGATCCTGCGGTGTTTCCACGATCCGGCCCGCTTCCAGATCCCTGAGCGTGTCGGCCAACAGCCCGGCGCCGGCAACCGCCAGGCGATCATGCAATTCCCCCGCGGTCTCAAGCTCAAGAATCGGTGTTTCGCTTCTGGCCAGAATATTGCCGGCGTCCATACGCTGCGCCAGGCGAATGACCGAGTTACCCGTAATGCGGTCCCCGCCGAGTATTGCCCAGTTTACCGGAGAAGCGCCTCGCCATCGCGGCAACAGCGACGCGTGCAGATTCACGCTGCCAAGCCGCGCATGTCCCGC
>CAYSSA010000012.1:23807-28575 GCA_964433485.1 uncultured Tepidisphaeraceae bacterium
GATGGGCGTTGGCGTCAGCGGCTTGCCGCGGCCCGCCGGCCGGTCCGGTTGGGAATAGGCCTGAACACAGCGGTGACCGGCGTCGATCAGAGCGCGAAGGGCCGGCAGTCCGAAATCACCGCTTCCGGCGAAAAGGAAATCCATGGATAGCTCAATTCACGCCTGTTGGCAGGTTGCGCGCGACATCATTCTTGAACATGACATTGCCCAGTTGCGTGCCCTGAGGAACCACAAAGATCAGTCCAACATCCGTCGGCCGCATATCCTTGGCCTCGCTTGGCGGCGCGTAGTCACTCGGGCCCTGCTTGATGCCATTGTAGCGGATATTGAGCATGTCCTGCCCATTGGCGTTCTTTAGCTTCACAATGACGCCGGCCAACGGATGCTTGTTGTTGCCCGTGTCGGCATAGGCGAAATCGCGAACCTGCCCTGCCCAGACCCATTTGTCCGGCAGATCCTCTCGCACCTTTGTCCAGACAATGACAGCGCGTTTGTCCGGCGTGGTTCCCAGCATGTTGACGAGGTTGGCGCCACGGGACATCAACTGCACCGACTGCACCGGAGCCAGATCAAGGTCGACAAACTTACGCTCCTCCAACGAGAACGAACCCCAGGCCTGGATCTCGTCCTTCACCTTCGCGCTGGCGGTACCCACATTGATTCCGATGTGCAGTTGTCCATTGGGCACGACGGTGCTTTCCGAGAACAGAAGCGGCACGTTGGGATTGTTGCCCTGCGGCTGCGGAGTGCTTTCGGGCGTTGTGTTTCCACCGCCGGCATTGGCGCTGGTCAGCGCGGCCTCAGCGGCTTCCTTGCTGGGAGCGCCGGTCTTACGGACGATTGCCGACTGCTTCAATCTTTCGGCGCCGGCCAGGGGTTTGATTATCCGTCCGCCGACCGATTCCCTCGCCAGTCGCTTGAACTCGAAGAACGCGCCCTCGGGCATCATCATGGATTTGGCATCGGCCTTCAGCGCTGAGCGAGGCACCTCGAACACAAAATCGACCGGATTATTGGGCTGCGCAAAGAGCATGTCGTCGGGCTGGTTGACATACAGAACCCGATTCGGCTCCAGCGTGCCGATGGGGTAGAAATTCGCCGCCAGGCGTCCCGCCGGGTCGCCGACGACCGGCAGGCAAAGCCGCACGGCCGCCGCCGGAAAATTGATCAGGCTCGTCTTCAGTTCACGGTTGTCCTGATCAAGCGTGGCTCGCACCACGATCAGCACCGTGTTGCCACCCGGCTTGCGGGTGTCCGGAAGGGCCTTGATCTCGTTGCTCTCCACGCGACGCTTGCCCCTGGTTCCGACGCCCGATCCCTGGGCGTTGACGAACCGCTCCTGGTCCACCTGTTTGAACTGGGCTTCGGTGAAGACATCCACAACCGACAGTTTCCCCGCCAGTGCGCAGTGTCGTGCGGCGGCCAGATGCGACAGCCGCTGGCCGAAAAGCTGCTGCAGGTAATCCGGATGTGTGGCCGTCCATGGGCGTCCGGCGCTGAGAGAACCGTTCTCCGAACTGACAAGGCTGACGATGTTGAGAAGCAGTTCGTCGACTGGCAGGATCAGCGAATTTGGCTGGTTATCCAGAAATTTCTCCGGAGTGAGTTCCTCGAACTCGGCGTCAATCAACTGAAAATCCCGCTCGCGCGCGATCGGGGTGCTCTTGGTGGCCACTTCATAGCGACTCCAGCCGAGGATCGAAGCGGAGAACGGCAACGTTTGAATGGCAATAGCCGCCACTCCCGCAGAGGCAACTCCGGCAACCAGACCCATCGCCCCCGCGCCGATCTTGTCGACGATGGCCGGAAATCGCAAGTTGCCCGGAACCAGTTTGTCGAAAACGAATCGCAGCAGCGAATAGGACAACACAAAGATCGCCACCAGGGTGATTGCGTGCGCCTCGTCGGCGAACCGGCCCTGAAGAATCATGTCGATCAGTTTCTCGTGCCAACCGACCGCGAAGATCGCGCAGAATGTGGCGAGAATGGCCGACAGTGCCGAACTGAAGAACCCTTGCGTGTAGTGGTAGTACGCCACCACGCCGACGAGGATGATGATGACAATTGAAATCATGGGGCGTTCTCCTCAAGCGCGACGGTCCGAACCTTTCAGAACACGCAGGACTTCCTGCACGCTGGTTTCCCCGGCCTCGACCTGGGCCAGGGCGTGCTCCTGCAAAAAGCGATTTCGCTGTTTGCGGAACACCTTCTTGAGCTGGTCGACGGAACCGCGGCTCTGGATGATCTGCCGCACCTCATCGTCGATGGTGAAGGTCTCAAACACGCCAAACCGACCCTTGAAGCGAAGGTCGTAACAGAAGGTGCATGGTATCGGCCGGCCCTTCTGATCCACCAGAGGAGAGGTGCGCGCCTGGTAGAGCGTCTGGACTCTGGCCGGGTCCATGTTGAGCTTTCGCAGCGTGTCCGGGTCCGGGTTGTATGCGACTTTGCACGCGGAACACAGCCTCCGCAGCACCCGTCCACAAATGATCATCGACAGCGCCGAGGCGGCGGCCGAATCGTCGCCCACGAGCTTGCGCCAGATGTCGATTGCCTCGAACGTCGAGTTGGCCCGCATTCCGATATAGACCCGCTTGGCTTCTTCGCCACTAGTGAAACGGATAATCTCCCTTGCCGAGGCCGGGTTGATGACTTCGTCGATCAGGAATGCGTCGGGCTGCTGGCTGGCAACCCACTCCACCTGTTTGGCTTCGTCGGCCGCCGGAGCGTTGGCGCCAAGCTTGATCTGAGTGATGCCCTCAAGCTCCTCCCTGGGAACCCGCTCGATCGACTGCAGGTGCTGCAGGAATGCGTCGTGCGTGCGAGCCAGCGAATACAGCAGCGTCGTCAGACCCTGCTGGCGCGGCGCAGCCACCAACACGATTCCCCGGCAGTCCTGAACACACTGACGAATCGCATCAAGCTGATCCGGCGTGAAACCAAGGCCGTCCAGTCTCTTGTCCAGATGCTTCTTGGTATTGATGCCGATGCGGAGCGATTCGCCAACGGTTGAACCCGCCGTGGCAATATCCAGATCATGGCGGTCCTTGCCCACGGCGACTTTCATCTTGCCGGATTGCGGCTTCCGCCGGTCCTCTACATCCATTCCGGCTCGCTTCTTGATATAGGTGATGCATGCCGCCCCAACCGTGGCGTCCATTGGCGGCAATGCATAGGCCACCCCATCCACCAGATACTGGCCCTGGTATTGCCCCTCGAACGGGCGGAAATCCAGCTTCTCCGCCTCCTTCTTGATCGGATCCGTCAGAAGCGTCTGGGCGGCGTCGTAGGCCGCACGCTCCGGGCTTTCTCCGTCCGGGGCCTCCACCGGTCCGTCCTTGGCCAGGAATGTCACCTCGCCGGGCTTCAACTCGACCTTCTGCCTGGGCTGGAGGAACTGACGCCAGTTGGCCAGATCGCGCTTCAGATCCTTCAGACCCACCTGCTTGTTGCGGAAACCCAGATAGATGCCGACGTCCGTAAAGAACATCCCCACGTAAATGCCCAGCGCAACCCAGTAGTTGGGCACAAAGAAGAAGGCGCCGGCCGCGCCGATGAAAATGCCGATGTTCACCCCGTTCATGCCTTCCCGCGGCATGTGCGCGATGATCGCGTCCTTGTCCGCCCAGGACATCAGCCGGGCCCACAACAGCATCAAAACCAGAATGGGCACCGCTTTCAGGATGCTGACAAAGCCGGCAACTTCGGCGGCCAGCAGCACCAATGGTATGTATGACATCATGCGACCTCTTCTCCTTATCCGGGCACGCGCATCGGCCGAGCCTTCCCGGCAATGTGGTCAGGGTCAGGCATTCTAGCAAATGCCGCCGTGGTGACAATTTCGCGAATCCCTACCGCCACGCCCGCAAGACCGAATGCATGCCGTCATCCCGGCGCAGGACTTCCACCCCACTGAATCCCGCCGCGGCCAGATCCTCGCTCAGTTCGGCCACTGTGAAGGTGCCGCCCAGCGGCGTGCCTACCAGCATGTTCACTGCAAACAGAGCTCCTGCCGTTGGCGCCGTCCGCGATTCCTCCATCAAGATGTCTCGAATCAGCACCTGACCACCCGGACGCAGCGCCGCGCGCAGACGCGCGAACAGTTCGCGGTTCTGCCGCCGCGAATTCTGATGAACGATGGCGCTGACCCATGCAAGGTCGCATTCGTCCGGAAGCGCATCGGAATAAAAGTCTCCGGCCACAAGCGTCACGCGGTCCATCATGCCCTCGGCCGTCAATCGCTCGCGGGCCTGTGGGATGACTTGCGGCAGATCGAACAGCGTCGCCGACGCCGTGGGGTACGCCCGGAGGAACGCAATTGTCCATGAACCCGTCGCTCCGCCCACATCCAGCAATCGCTCGAACCGCAGCTTCGGCAGTTCGCGGACAATCCGGTTCGTCACCGCCTTGGCGATGTTGTCCATCGCTTCCACAAACGCGGCGTAGTCGGCCGCCTCGCCGCGAATGCTCGGCCGACGTTCGGCCGGAAGTCCCGACTGAACCGTCCTGGCCAGGTCCCCCCAGCGCCGCAGACAGTTTGCCTGGTGCCGCACCATCGCCAGCACGCTATTCCTGCCGTTCTGTGTGAGCAACTCGCCCACACCCTCGGCCAGCGAATACTGCTCCCGCCACTTGGTCAGAAACCCGATCGCGGTCAGCGCATCAAGCAATATGGTTGCTCCGCGCAAATCCGCGCCCAGCCGTTCGGCCACCTGAGCCGCAGTCGATGACTCCGTCGCCAGCAATCCAAATACATCCAGTTCCGCCG
>CAYSSA010000012.1:28596-30229 GCA_964433485.1 uncultured Tepidisphaeraceae bacterium
CGCATGCCGGCTGAAATCCCCTCATTAACTCCAACACACTGTCGGCTGTCCATTGGCTGGGCATTGAACGCTCCCAAGATAAGGCCCCTTTCATATACGCCGAAACACCGGATCGTATATACTGCGCAAACCATGATGCGCCTATGGTTCTTCTGCGTCGTTGCGATCGCCGGGTGTGGTTCCCCGGGCGTTCCCGCCGCGTCCGAGGCGGCTGCACGGTTGGGTCGTTCCCGCGAGCTGTCGCACCAGGTCAACCGCGTGGACGCCACCGCGATTCCCCATGTTGAGCCGATGCGTTTTCCTGAAAACTGGCCTGATATTTCCGATCGTCGCAACCGGGCGGCGAACTGATGCCGATCGGTGTCTTCAGACACGGTGGCCGGGCTTGCCTGGTGAACATCATCACCCCCGCATGGCCTGCACATCAATCCAGCAGGGAACCGATGTCAGGAAGGTGAATCCGAGTTGTCGGTAAAAGCCAATGGCGGAATCTCGGCTGTCCAGATAGATCCGAGGCAGGCCCTTATCGGCCGCCAGCCCGGCGAGCCAGCGGAGCATGGCCGTACCCGCGCCTCGCCCGCGGACCGCCGTATCCGTCACCAGATCGTCAATGAACAAGTGCCGACCACGGGCCAGCGTGCAGGTTTCGCGAACGCCGGCAACGCAAAGCAGTTCGGGACCGTACCCCGCAAAAAGTCGATATCCTTCCAGTCGTTGCAGAGCAACCATGGCGATGAAAGTGTCTGATTGCAGATGCGGTCGTAGCTGCCGCATCAACTCGAAAGCCGTCGCAATCTCAGCCTCGGACACAAGCTCTCGAACCGCAATGTTGGAACGCGTTGCCATGGTGTGCTGGAGTATGCTCCATGCCGGTGCTCATCGCAATGGAATGTCGATCGTACCATCGACATGGGGCGTCCATACACCTGCGGAGCAAGCGCCATGGCGCCAGTACAGAGCGATTACATGTCCACGTTTGGCTATGCTGCGGCGTGGCCTGTCGAGGGCTTGCGCGAGGAGCCGCGCGCAGGTACCGTCCGCGCCATCGCCCACTTCGCGGCCATCAAGCCGGAGGAGTTCGAGGAATGCTTCATTGCACACATGGCCGGGCTGGTGGCCTTGAGCGGGGGCAAGCTCGTGGCAACCGTGCCGGAACCAAAGGAATCGGCAGAGTTTCGAGCACACCTGGGAAACGAGCGACACGGCTCACATCGTCCACACCAGATGAAGACGGCCGGGTGGAGTCCGGCCGACGGAATCGGCCAGTGGCCTGGCGATTCGATCCGCCGGACTTCCACCTCACACGGTCGTCGAGTAAACAAGGTGAATTGAATTGATTGGCGTGTTCACGGGCTGATCAGCACGAAACGTCCGCCTTCGCGGCTCTCAACGTACAACCGAACACCCTTCTTCAAGTCCTGCTTCTTGAGAGCGGATGCAAAATCCTCGGCGTTCTTCACCTCAATGTCACCAACCTGGGTGATGACGTCGCCCACGCGGAGCATCTCCTTGGCCGCCGGGCTGTTGCGATCAACACTCGTAACGACAGCGCCTTCCTTGACATCCACGCCAAATTGACGCGCCATTTCCGGCGTCAGCGTTCCGTCGGTCCAGATTTCCAGGATCAGCTTGT
>CAYSSA010000012.1:30239-31214 GCA_964433485.1 uncultured Tepidisphaeraceae bacterium
TGACGCGCAGCCCAAGGCTGTCCGTTTCCGCAACATCAGCGCCGCTCTCTCGGGCCGGCCGAGCCGACGCCAGGTCGTCGGGCTGCTCGCCAAGTTTGATGGCGACTTGTGTCTTCTCGCCGCCACGGAACACGTCAAGTTTCACTTCGGTTCCCGGAGCAATCGTGGCTACCAAGTTCCGGAACTGCTGCACGGTGTCGATCTTCTGACCGTTAATGCCAGTGACAATGTCACCTTTGCGCAGTTTCCCGGTCGCGGGTGTATTGGCGATGATCTGGTTCACCAGTACACCGGTGGGTTCCTTATATCCGAAACTCTCGGCCAAAGCCTGGTTCTTGGACACATCGGTGATTCCCACGCCAATCCAACCTCGCGTCACCTTGCCTTTCTCCTTCAGGGCCTGGTAGACATATCGGGCCTGATTG
Source organism: uncultured Tepidisphaeraceae bacterium (assembly GCA_964433485.1). GTDB lineage: Bacteria > Planctomycetota > Phycisphaerae > Tepidisphaerales > Tepidisphaeraceae > JANYKD01. The sequence goes on from CAYSSA010000012.1 coordinate 30,665, forward strand.
GAGGGAATGGCGAAGCCGATGCCCTGGAAACCGCCCGACTGGGAGGCAATGGCGGTATTGATGCCGATCACCTCTCCCCGAAGGTTGACCAGCGGACCGCCACTGTTTCCGGGATTGATCGGCGCGTCAACCTGAATGAAGTTCTCATAGCCGTGCATGCCAAGAATTCCGGCCTGCCGATTCAGGGCACTGATGACGCCGTGCGTCATTGAACCGACATAGCCGAATGGCGAGCCAAAGGCCAGAATCCAGTCGCCCTTCTGGGCCTCATCACTGTTGCCCCACTTCGCCGGACTGAGCCGTTCGGCGCTGATCTCCAGCACAGCCAGATCGGTTCGCGGATCCGCGCCGAGCAACTTCACCTTCGACTTGGGAATCTCACGCCCGTCGGCCAACGTGACCGTGATCTCGGAAGCGCCGCCGGCAACATGATTGTTGGTCAGAACATAACCCTTGCCGGCCGCAGCCTCGATAATCACGCCGCTGCCTGTGCCAATCGTGTCAAAACCGCCATCTCCGAAAGGTAATTCATCAGGGATCTCCGGTATTT
>CAYSSA010000012.1:31250-34245 GCA_964433485.1 uncultured Tepidisphaeraceae bacterium
ATCGGGTTTTCCGTCGCGATTGCGATCGGGAACGATTCTGCGCCAAAAATCCCGAGGATGAGCCGCAGCGACCTTCTTGTGGACATTAATGGATACCACCGACGGTTCAACCACTTTACTAACTGTCTTAAAGGCATGGGCAAGATCGTCCAGACGCACCAGGCTTTGCCTGGCCTGGTCCCTCTGTTCCTCGGCGTGGGCAAACCGCGCATCGAGGAACTGATTGTAGCCAAAATAGCCAATCCCAATGGCCGCGCCGGCCACCAATAACGAAGCGAGTTTTCTTGTGATGCGATTCATGGTTTTGCTCCTGCAAACGGTGTGGCATTTAAAGGTCGAGTCGTCTTCTGAACTCGGCCGCCTCAGATCCGGTCATCTGGTAACAATGCTCGGATGCCGGGTAGCTACCATCGCCCACCTGACTCACGAATCGTGCGAAAGCCTCTTTGCTTGGCTCCGCAAGGTTGGCGAGTTGGGGCACAAACTTCGGTCGATTTGGCGTCAAGCCTAAGCCGTCATGTGCCACAATGACATGACCGTGACAATTTGGCCCAGCGCCGCATCCGATCACTGGAACATTACTCTTTGCAGCCAAGGCACTTGCGATTTCGGGTGGTACCGCCTCGATCAAGATCGCCGTGGCTCCGGCTTGCTCTAATTGCAAACCCAATGCCACAATTTCACATGCCTCTGCGGCCGTCCTCCCCTGGGTTCGGTACCCGCCCAGCATGCCGATGGATTGCGGACGAAGTCCGATATGCCCCATCACCGCAACACCGGCCGCAGCCAATGCCGCGATCAGTGGCAGGTGGTGACTTGTGACTTCGAGCTTCACGCAATCGCATCCCGTTTGTCGAACCATGCGGCAGACGTTTCTAACTCCTTGTGCTGTTGAGGCTTGATATGAGCCGAAGGGCATGTCGGCAACCAGAAACGCCAGCGGTGCCCCGCGCCTAACCGCAGCGGTGATCTCGATCATGAACTCCAGAGACACTGCCAACGTGTTCGGGTGGCCAAGGATGACCCCGGCTGCGGAGTCTCCCACAAGAAGCGCGGGGACCCCGGCCTCCTGCATCAATCTGGCGGTCGTGAAATCATAGCAGGTCAGCATCGCGATTTTTCGCCCCGACTCACGGGCCTGTCGGAGGTGATTCAAGGTGATCTTTTCTTTGAGTGAGCGTCCCATGTGCCGCATTGTATTCGCCGGTCCCTTCCGTGGGAAACCAATCCGCATTCGGGCCAGGGCAATTGCATCTGGCGTCGACGGGCAATTCAAGGTGACAATGGTCGCAGCAGGTTTCACATCCGCCGCTCGTGTCGGCAGGTCATGCACTCCAGAGCTCGTGATGTGGCGGCCGACCGGCTCCGGCGGGGAATATGCCGGTGCATCCAGATTTCGGCTGACGGCTTCCGCCGTTATTGGACGGTATGGGGATTACCCCCGCTCCATACGTCGATATTTGATCCGGTGCGGGCGATCGGCGTCGGTGCCCAGGCGCTTGTGTCTCGCCTCTTCGTAGGACTGGTAATTGCCCTCGTGCCAGACGACCTGGCTGTCGCCTTCAAATGCCAGGATGTGGGTGGCCACGCGGTCGAGGAACCAGCGGTCGTGGCTGATGACCACAGCGCAGCCGGCGAAGTTCTCCAAGGCCTCTTCCAACGCTCGGATCGTGTTCACATCGAGGTCATTGGTCGGTTCGTCGAGCAGGATCACATTGGCGCCGCTCTTGAGCATGCGAGCCAGATGCACCCGGTTGCGCTCGCCGCCGGACAACACCGACAGCTTCTTTTGCTGGTCGGTGCCGGTGAAGCCGAAGCGGGAGACATAGGCCCGGCTGTTGACCTCGGCCGAGCCCAGTTTGATCTTCTCCTGCCCGCCGGAGATGGACTGCCAGATAGTATCCTCGGCGACCAGCGAATCGCGAGATTGCTCCACGTACGCCAGCTTCACGGAATCACCGATTTTGAGTTGTCCGGCGTCGGGTTTCTCCTGCCCAATGATCATGCGGAAGAGCGTGGTCTTGCCGGCGCCGTTCGGGCCGATGATTCCGACGATTCCGCCCGGCGGCAAAGAGAAATTCACGCTTTCCATCAGCAGTCGCTCGCCGTAGCCCTTCCGAAGGTTCTTGGCCTCGATGACCAGATTGCCCAGGCGCGGACCCGGCGGGATGTAAATCTCCACCTCGGTTTCTTTCTCCCTGGCGTTCTGTGAGAGCAATTGTTCATAGGCGGCGATGCGGGCTTTGCTCTTGGCCTGGCGGGCGCGTGGCGATTGGCGGATCCATTCCAGCTCGCGGGCCAGGGTTTTCTGCCGCGCGGTCTCGGTCTTCTGTTCGTTCTCCAGCCGCCTGCGCTTCTGATCCAGCCAACTGGAGTAATTCCCTTTCCAAGGGATGCCCTCGCCGCGATCGAGTTCCAGGATCCAACCGGCCACATTGTCCAGAAAGTAGCGGTCGTGCGTCACCGCGATCACCGTACCGGCGTATCGCTGCAGGTGTTGTTCCAGCCGGGCGACGGATGCGGCGTCGAGGTGGTTGGTGGGCTCGTCGAGGATCAGGATGTCGGGCTTCTGCAACAGCAACCGGCACAGCGCCACGCGGCGTCTCTCGCCGCCGGAGACGAGCTTCACGGGCATGTCGCCCGGCGGGCATCGCAAGGCATCCATCGCCTGGTCCAGCTGCGAATCAATGTCCCAGGCGTTGAGGTGGTCGATCTTCTCCTGAAGATCGCCCTGTTTCTCCAGGAGCCTGGCCATCTGTTCGTCATCCATCGGCTCGCCGAGTTTTTCGGACACCGCGTTGAACTCATTCAGCAGATCGATGGTGGACTGCATGCCCTGTTCGACCACCTGTCGCACCGTCAGTTCGCTGTCCACCAGCGGTTCCTGCTCGAGGTAGCCGATCGTGTATCCCGGCGACAGAATCACTTGCCCCTGAATGTCCTTGTCCACGCCGGCGAGGATTCTCAGCAGGGTCGACTTGCCCGAGCCGTTAAG
>CAYSSA010000012.1:34257-35237 GCA_964433485.1 uncultured Tepidisphaeraceae bacterium
ACGCCGATCTTGGCGCCATAGAAGTACGAGAGATAGATGTCCTTGAGAATGACCTTCTTGTCGTGCGTCTTGGAGACGCCAACCATCGAGTAGATGATTTTGTACGGTTCGGGAGCGGGCATGTGTGTGTCCTAGGCATCAAGTCCTGCGTATCGAGCACATATCGACGAACATCCAAGTTAGACGTTTGCCCTGGCCGCGTAAAGTGCAAAACGCTGACAACGCTTGCTTCCGCCGCCCGCTTGACTAAGAATGTGCATATGCCGCTCGTCGTCCGAAATCTGACACTTGGCTTCAGGGAAACCGAGGACAACCTGCGACGGCAGATCGCCCGGGTGTTGGACGTGTCGGTCAGGTCGGTGCGCTACTTCGGAGTCTGCCGCCGATCGATCGATGCCCGCAATCATGCCGATATCCGCAGGGTGTACCATGTCGAATGCGCCGTCGATGGCGATGAGCAGCGTCTGGTCAACCGGGGGCGGCCCGGGCAGGTCTCGTTGCTTCAGCGGGATCGTCTGCCCGAAGTGCCTCCCGGCAGGGTCTGCCTGGACCATCGTCCGGTGATCGTCGGGTCCGGGCCAGCGGGCCTGTTCGCCGCGCTGCTGCTGGCCGAGCGCGGCTATATGCCGTTGCTGCTGGAGCGAGGCCAGGATGTGCCGGAGCGCCACAAAGCACTGCATCTTTACTACACGCAGGGCAAGTTCGATCCCGAGAACAATCTGCTCTTCGGCATTGGCGGCGCCGGCACCTACTCCGATGGCAAGCTCTATTCCCGCACGCACGACGCGCGCAACGCCCATGTGCTGGAAACGCTTGTCCGCTTCGGCGCCGATCCCGCTATCCTCATCGAGGCCAAGCCGCACCTCGGCTCTGACAGGCTTCCCGGCGTCTGCCGGAGAATGGTCCAGGCCATACGAGAACTCGGCGGCGAGGTGCGCTACGGCGCCCGCGTGGCCGAAATCGAACTGCGCGACAACCCC
>CAYSSA010000012.1:35247-37030 GCA_964433485.1 uncultured Tepidisphaeraceae bacterium
GGGTCGCCCCAAGGCCGGTCTATCGACGCCGTCGTGCTTGCTGGCGGCGAGAGGATCCCATGCTCGGTACTCCTCCTGGCCATCGGCCACTCCTCTCGCGACACCTATCGAATGCTCCATGGTGCGGGTGTTGCGATGGCGGCCAAGCCCTTTCAGATGGGTGTCCGCGTCGAGCATCCGCAAGTTCTCATTAACCGCAACCAGCACGGTCCGGTGGCTGATACGTTGCCGCCGGCGGACTACACGCTGGTGGCCAAGAACGCCGCCGCTTCCTGCGCAACGATCTGTGGTCCGGACATGTTCAGCTTCTGCATGTGTCCGGGAGGGACCATCCTTCCTTCCAACGAGTCGCCGCACGAGATCTGCACGAACGGGGCATCAAGCAGCCAGCGCGACACCTCGTTCGCCAATTCGGGCCTCGTGGTCACGGTGCTGCCGACGGCTTTTGGAGATGATCCGCTCGAGGGGATCGCATTCCAGCAGAAATGGGAGCGGCTGGCGTTTGAGCTCTCGGGATCCTATGCCGTTCCCGCCCAGCGGGTTCCGGATTTTCTGGCCAATCGGCTCAGCGATGGCGAAATGCGCGTAAGTTACCCTCTGGGCGCCAAGGCGGTGGACCTTCGCCGGATGTTGCCCGAGGCGATCATTCAGACTCTGCAGCGCGGGTTGCCAATGCTGGACCGCCTCGTCGAGGGTTTCGCTTCGAGCGAGGGCATTATCACCGGCCCGGAGACGCGCGCCAGTTCCCCGGTGCGCCTCGTTCGCGACGAGATCACGCGACAATCGCTCAGCGTCGCCGGCATCTATCCTGCCGGTGAAGGCGCCGGCTACGCAGGCGGCATTGTCTCCAGTGCCACGGATGGTTTGAAATCGGCCGAAGCGATTATTGCGATGCACGCCCCGCTGAAGAGGTGAGAACCCGGAAATATGCCGCAGCGGAAAGTGGTCTTCCGCATGCCGAAGACATGCCGGCGCCTGGTTGCAACAGCCACCTATGAGCGCGGCGAAAGGCCCATGAAATGAGCCTGGGGTGGCACCGAAATCAGAGCGATCCCATGTGCCGAAACATGCCTGATCACGCCGGCCCGCGCCAGGCAGCCTGGGTCTTCGCCAAAGCCGTGGATGTGTCCTGAGACTAAAACTCCGCATTCCCCGGCGTTCGGGGGAAGGGGATGACGTCGCGGATGTTGGCCATTCCCGTGGCGTAGATGATTGTGCGCTCGAAGCCCAGACCGAACCCGGCGTGGGGAACGGTGCCATAGCGGCGGAGGTCGCGGTACCAGTTGTAGGCGTGCTTGTCGAGTTTCAACTCGTCCAGGCGGGCGTCGAGGCGATCCAAACGCTCCTCGCGCTGGCTGCCGCCGATGATCTCGCCGATGCCGGGCGCCAGCACGTCCATCGCGGCGACGGTGCGCCCGTCGTCGTTCATGCGCATGTAGAACGCCTTGATCGCCTTCGGGTAGTTCATCAGGATCACCGGGCGGCCGACGTGCGTCTCGGAGAGATAGCGCTCGTGCTCGGACTGGAGGTCCATGCCCCAGCTCACCGGGAAGTCGAACTTCTGCTTCGACCGCTCGAGGATGCCGATCGCCTCGGTGTAGTCCATGCGCGCGAACTCGGAATCGACGATGCCCTGCAGCTTCGCGACCACGCCCTTCTCGACGCGCTCCTCGAAGAACGCCATGTCGTCGGCGCGCTCCTGCAGCACGGCGCGGAAGACGTGCTTCAGCAGGCCCTCCGCGAGCGTGGCGTCGTCGGCCAGGTCGGCGAAGGCGATCTCCGG
>CAYSSA010000013.1:0-1666 GCA_964433485.1 uncultured Tepidisphaeraceae bacterium
GGACCGTCCGCAGTTTGCGCCAAGTGAGCCACGATGGACCGAGACTGCCGAGCGTCCGGCCGGCAAACCGCCAGAAATCGCCCCATGCATTGAGAGCACTCTCCACGGCGTAGCCGAGACTAACCACATTTGATACAGGCATACGGCGACCATTTTACGCCAATGGCGGGGGAATGGAACAGAAGCCGAATCACCCGGCGGCGCCACGGGACTGGTCGGCGATCGTCGCGCGCCCGGTGGAGGCGGAGTTGCGGTATAATTCGCATCCATCAACACAAGGAGTCACCATGCGCGTGGGATGTCCCAGGGAGATCAAGGCGGATGAGTATCGCGTGGCGCTGATGCCCGTCGGGGCGGAGACGCTGGTCAAAGCGGGACACCAGGTGTTTATCGAGACGCAGGCCGGCGCGGCCAGCGGCTTTCCTGACGAGGCGTATTCCCGCGTCGGGGCCTGCATCGTGCCGACCCACGAGGAGGTCTTTGCCAACTCCGACATGATCATCAAGGTCAAAGAACCGCTGGCGCCCGAAATAGCGCTGTTTCGAGAGGGACAGGTCGTGTTCACCTACTTTCATTTCGCCGCTTCGGCGGAATTGGTGCGGGGGTGCCTCAAGGCCGGCATTGTCGCCATTGCTTATGAGACCGTCCGTGACCGCAGCGGACGGTTGCCGTGCCTTACGCCGATGTCGGAGATCGCCGGGAAGATGAGCATTCAGGAAGGCGCCAAATACCTCGAGCGGCCGCAGATGGGCCGGGGCATTCTGCTTGGCGGCGTGCCCGGTGTGGCGCCGGCTCATGTTGTGATCCTGGGCGCCGGCGTGGTTGGAACGAACGCGGCGAAGGTAGCCGCCGGGCTGGGCGCCAGCGTGGTTATCATGGATGTGAGCCTGGATCGGCTGCGCTATCTCAGCGACGTGATGCCGTCCAATGTCCACACGATCTTCAGCGATCCGCACACCGTGAGGGAGCAGATTGCGCGGGCGGATCTGCTGGTGGGCGCGGTCCTGATTCCCGGCGCCAAGGCGCCACGGCTGGTGACGCGGGCCGATCTGCGGACGATGAAGCAGGGGAGCGTGATCGTCGATGTGGCGATCGACCAGGGCGGCTGCGTGGAGACGGCGCGACCCACGACCCACGCCAACCCGACCTACATCGTCGACGGCGTGGTTCACTACTGCGTGGCCAACATGCCGGGCGCTGTCGGGCGCACCAGCACCATCGCCTTGTGCAACTCCACGCTGCCGTACGCGGTGAAAATTGCGGGCAAAGGCCACTTGGCCGCCGCAGCCGAGGATCCCGGTTTGGCCGAGGGCATCAACATGGCGGGTGGCCGGGTGACGCACCCGGCGGTGGCCGAGACATTCCACCTGCCGCTGGCGGACCTCAGGTGTTGTTGACCCCGCTTGGATCGCCGGATACATAGATCGCCCCACGAAAGGGAAACCCATGGGACTTGGACTGGCATTGAGGTTGTTCTTCCGGGGCCTGACGGCAAACGACGCCTTCGACCGGCAGGCGCGTCAACTTCTGGATGGATTGCCGCCGGCGGCGCCGCCCGCCCGCCCTGCGGCAACACCGGCGGCCGTTGCGGCGGCGCAGTCCGGGCGTTCGCAGGCGCTGGATTTGCTCGCTCTGCTGCAACGCGAGGGTCGCCTGCTGGATTTCC
>CAYSSA010000013.1:1680-4499 GCA_964433485.1 uncultured Tepidisphaeraceae bacterium
AACCTGTCGGCGTACTCCGATGCGCAGGTGGGAGCGGCCGCGCGCGATGTTCACCGCGACTGCGCGGCCGCGATCGAGCGAATCTTCGGCATCGCGCCGGTGCGAAGCGAGTCCGAGGGTGAGCGCGTGTCCATTGCTCCGGGTTTTGACGCCGGCGGTTTGCGGCTGACCGGCAATGTCGCGGGCCAACCGCCATACCAGGGTGTCTTGCGGCATGCCGGTTGGAGGGCGACTCGCTGCGACGTGCCGGCGTACACGGGAACTCCTGCGGCAGCCGACGTCGTGGCGCCCGCGGAAGTCGAAATCTGACCGACATCAACCGATGACTTTAAGGCTCCGTCCCTTGCGCCCGGCCGGCTCGGCACGCAGGTCGTAGCCCTCGGATCCCGTGACGTGAACCTCCAGCATCCGGCCGGCGTGGAGCCCGTCGCCGCACACCAGCACATGCGAGTCGATCTCCGGGGCCTGGGAACGCGACCGGGCTACCCAGCCGTCGTCGTCGTCGCGCCCGGCCGGTTTGTCCACCAGCACTTCGACGGTCTTGCCGATCATCGCCCTGGCGCGGGCGAAAGCAACCTTCTGCTGGGCGCGCATCAGCGCGTCGAGTCGCTCGCGTTTGATTTCCTCGGGCACCTGTTCCTCCATGCGGCCCATCGGTGTGCCGGGCTCGCGCGAGTAGGCGAAAACACCCATCATATCGAAACCAAAATCACTGATGAAACGGAGCAGTTCGCGGTGCATCGCCTCGGTTTCGCCGGGCGCGCCGGTGATGAATGTCGTGCGGAGGGCGATGCCGGGAACCCACTTGCGAAGTTTGTCAAGCAGCGTTTCCGTTTCCTTGCGCGAAACGCGTCGCTTCATGCGCGCCAGCATTTGGTCGTTAATGTGTTGCAACGGGATATCGATGTACTTCAGCACCCGATTGCAGTCGGCCACCGCCCGGATCATCTCGTCCGTGAAGCAGGAAGGATAGGCATACATGAGGCGAATCCAGCGGACGTCGGCCGCGAGTTTGCGGTCCAGCATCCGGAGCAATCCGGCCAATCCGGCCGTATAGCCGATGTCGGTCCCATAGCTGGTGGTGTCCTGGCCGATCAGGTTCAACTCGACGGCGCCGTCGGCCGCCAGTTCCTGTCCCTCGGCCAGGATCTGTTCCAGTGGCTTGGATCGCATCGGTCCGCGGATCGAGGGAATGGTGCAGAACGAGCATCCCTGGTTGCATCCCTCGCTGACACGAAGATAGGCATAGTGTCGCGGCGTCAGACGCAATCGGGCGCGATCGTCCTCAAAGACGGGAAGCCTCCTCGCCGATTGGTCATTTCGCGCCTGTGTGCCTGCGTGCCGGAGCCTGTCCTGAGCGCGCGACGCGTCCGACTCATGGAGCTCTTTCGACAGATCGTGGTATTTCCCCAGGTAATGCCCATGTTCCGACCGCGGGTTCTCCTTTCCGCGGACGGCTTGCACGATATGCTCCCGGTCGAACACGCCCACCAATCGGTCAATTTCCGGCACCTCGGCCAGCAGCCGCGTCTTGTGCCGTTGCACAAGGCATCCCGCCACCACCAGTCGTCGGCAGCGCCCCTTTTCCTTCATTTCCGCCGCCTGGCGAATCTCGCGCAGCGATTCCTCTTTCGACGCCTCCAGGAATCCACAGGTGTTGATGACGATGGCGTCGGCCTGATCGTGGCGCGGCGTGATGGCCAGGCCATCCTCGGCCAGCAGACCCAGCATACGTTCAGAGTCCACAAGGTTCTTCGGACACCCTAGCGAGACAAAGGCGACGGACTTGATGGCGGATTCTCTTGGCATAATTCTTCCAGATGGCAAACCATAAGTATAGCTTGCCGCAGAGGCTCCAGGCTTTTGGTTTACGACATGCGATGTTGAACCGCCACGGGAATTGCGGTCCCGCTCGTCGCCCGTGTAAGGTACAATAGGCGTCGGGTAAAGGAGAAACACCATGGCCAGCGAATCGTCGATCGTGAGCGGCAACACGGTGCGGGTGAGTGCCCGCGGACAGGCACTGCTTAACGATGCCAGATACAATAAGGGTACGGCGTTCAGCCCGGAAGAGCGGGTCGCCTTTGGTCTTGAGGGGTTGTTGCCCTCACAGGTCAGCACCATCGAGCAACAGGTTCGCCGTGCCTATACCAACATCATGCGCAAGACCGATCCGCTTGAACGGTACATCGGGCTGGTCGCGCTTCAGGACCGCAACGAGACACTCTTTTTCAGGCTCATCACGGACTATCTCGAAGACATGCTGCCAATCGTCTACACGCCGACGGTGGGTCTGGCCTGTCAGCGGTTCAGCCATATCTACCGCAGGTCTCGCGGGTTATGGATTACTCCGCAGCACCGTGGCCGCATCGCCACCATTCTGTCGCATGCTCCGTCACAGGATGTGCGCCTGATCGTGGCGACGGACAACGAGCGAATCCTGGGTCTGGGCGACCAGGGAGCTGGGGGCATTGCCATCTCCATCGGCAAGACGGCGCTCTATACCGCCGGCGCCGGCATTCATCCCAGCCAGACGCTGCCGATCAGCCTCGATGTCGGCACGGACAATCCGCTGCTGCTCGAGGACGATCTTTATCTCGGCTGGCGGCAGCGCCGATTGCGCGGACAGGACTACGACGACTTCATCGAGGAGTTCGTGACGGCGGTGCGCAAACGGTTTCCCAGGGCGCTGCTTCAGTGGGAGGATTTCAGCAAGGAGCGGGCGTTTGCGCTGCTGGACCGCTATCGCCACCGGCTGCTCTCGCTCAACGACGACATCCAGGGCACCTCAGCGGTCGGCGCGGCGGCGCTGGTTTCCG
>CAYSSA010000013.1:4519-14632 GCA_964433485.1 uncultured Tepidisphaeraceae bacterium
CACGAACACGCCCCTCGCCGCGCAGCGAGTGGTCATCGTGGGTGGCGGCGCGGCCGGTATCGGCATCGCCAGGCAATTTCGCCACCTGCTCGAAAAGGCAGGCATCGTCGGCGACGAACTCTGTCGAGCGATCATCGTGCTCGACACCGGCGGGCTGCTGCACACGGGGCGCGAAATTGCCGAAGCCACCAAGCGGGAATTTGCCTGGCCTCTGGAAATGGCCCGGGCGCAGGGGCTGCCGCTCGATCACCCCCACGATCTCGAGGCCATCGTTTCCGCGTTCCATCCGACCGCCCTGATCGGCGTGACCGGCCAGCCGAAGATGTTCACGCAGAACATCGTCGCCGCCATGGCCCGGCATGTGCGACATCCGGTAATCCTGCCGCTGTCCAACCCCAACAGCAAGTCGGAGGCCGAGCCGGCCGACCTTATCGCCTGGACCGAAGGCCGGGCACTGGTGGCAACCGGCAGCCCGTTCGATCCGGTCTCCTGGCAGGGCCGAACCATTCGCATCGGGCAGGCCAACAACGTGCTGGTCTTCCCCGGCGTGGGTCTCGCTGCTCTGGTGACGGAATCGTGCGAGGTGACGGATGGGATGTTCACGGCCGCCGCAGAGGCACTGGCCGGCATCGTGACCGGCGACGATCTGGCCGCCGGGTCGCTGTTCCCACGGCTGCGCGACCTGCGGCGGATCTGTCTGCGCGTCGCCCAGGCCGTGGCGCGACAGGCGCACGCCGAAGGCGTCGGCAAACTCGTCAGCGACGAGGAGGTGGAGAAGGCGATGTGGCAGCCGGAGTATCCGAGGCTTGAGGCGGCGTTATCGTAGGTGTCCGGATCGTCTCGGCGCCTTTGTCGGGTTGGAGCCGCAAACGCGGTCTGTGGCGGCCGAAATCCCGTTGCGATGGGATTTGTCTGGATGGCACGGACGAGAATTGTCGCCCGTGTCCTTGCCGCCACGCAACTGGCACAACACGGGAATACGCGGCTCTCACTCGCCTTTCATGGCGACCGCCAGCATTGTCTCAAACAGTTCTCTCTGCTGGTTCAGCGCGGCCACTCGGTCGGCGGGATCTTTTCCGCCGGCCTCGAGAAGCCACCAGCCGTCATAGCCCGATTTGACGAACAGCCTCAGCAGTTCCTGGAAGGGATAACCGGGCGTGTCCAGTTGGCGCACATGAGTCGTCTTGCCAAGGCGATTCCGCACCAGGTTGAAGTTGTACTCAAGCCCACCATCGGCTTTGTCGCTGTCGTTGGAGTTCCAGCACACGGCGACGTTTGGATGAGTGGCCACATCCATGATCTGTTTCATAATGGGCAGCTTGGCGCAGCCGCCGTGAACCTCCAGACGAATCTGCTGCCCGTAATCCGCTCCGAAGGCGCCAACGATGTTGAGCGACTTGCCGATCTGCTCGATGGTCTTTTCCGGCGGCACTCCCTTGGGCAGATCATTGGGCCGCACCTTGACACCCGAGGCGCCGACATCATGGCCGAGTTTGATGAACGCCTTGGTTGTCTCGATGGACTGGGCGAGCTTAGCGGGGTCGGGGTTGTGGAAATCTTCGGCGCTGCCGAGGCTGACAAGTCTGACGGGGCTGTCGTCGAATCGCTTCTTCACTTCCTTCCGCTGCTCGGGCGTCAGTCGGGGCTCGACGCCGTGGGCATGAGTCGTACGCAACTCCACGCCGAGCAACCTGGTTGCCGCGCAGTTCCGGATCAGCGTCGGCAGATCCCAGTCGCGGGCCCAGAGATAGGTGACCAGGCCAAACGAGATCGAGGGCTTCGGCTTGTCCGCGGCCAGGATCGCGGGCGAGATCGCGGCAAGAAAGGCGGCCACACCTGATTGGCGGAGAAAATCACGGCGGGAAGATGGCATCATGATATGCTCCCTTTGAGGCTGGACAATCATCGCCGGACTCCCACCACTTGTCGAGGCTTCCGTGATGCGGTGGTATCGGCCGTACGCCCTTGACGTTGGGGGCCACGACCGTTGTTGCAGGGCATCCTGTCCCGCCGGTCATTCCGAGCCAGGCGAGGAATCTCCGTGCAGAATGACCAGGACCCTTAGCGTTGCTCAGGGCAGCGCCAACCGTCGTTCCGAGCGACGCGAGGAACCTCCGAGCTCCCGTCACGGATCGCGCTCCGCGGCGAATCATCGTCCGCGGCGACCCAACGCGGAGATGCTTCGCTTGGCTCTGCATGACCGATCGAAAACCATTCGCGCAGCAACGGTCGTCGACCCTTGACGTTGTCCATCGTTGCCTTGAGGTGTAAGCTGAGGCATATGGGTCGGGATCGGGATTCAACCATCAATGATTCGGGCGATGAGGAACAACCCGTTCCCGTGGTTCCGGCCGAAAGGCCGGTGGTTCTGGACTATGCTCCCGGGAGCACTCCGCCGTTGGTGACTTTGCGGCGGCTCTCACTCATAGAGGCCGAAATGGCCAAGGTCAGGCTCGAAGCGGAAGGTATCCCGGCGTTCATCGCCGATTCGGCAATGTCCCTGAACAACCCGCTGGTGCTGCCGAACGTGCAGTTGCAGGTGTTGGAGACACATCTGGGCCCCGCCGACGAGATTCTCTCTCGCCCGGCGGATGACACGGTCGAGGGTGAATACGCCGATGAGGAGTATCGCTGCCCCAAGTGTCACCGCAAGGCGGTGGAACTGCTGCCGTTGGCGACCGGACCAAGACGCGCACGCGCTGGGTGCCTGTCGCTGGCGGGTGTTCTGCTCGCGGGCATGCTGGCCAGCGCGGTCATTCCAGCCGGGCAGGCGGCGAATGCCGTCAACGCGGTGATGGCTTGGAGCGGCCTCGGCTGGTTGCTGGTGGCGGCGCTGGGAATCACGTGGATTCTCTCCAGTCGCGAAAAGCGGTGCATCGAGTGCGGCCATGTCTGGGGCCGGCAGACATCCTGAGCGCGGGCGTGGTAGAATCGGCGTGATGATCGCGAACAGATTTGCCTTGTTTCTGGTTGGCCTCCTGTTGGTGCTTTGCGGTCGTGTGCCGGTTGGCGCGCAGAGTCGGCCGAACATTGTGTTCATCCTCGCCGACGACCTCGGCTACGGCGACATCGGAGGCTACGGACAGAAAAAGATTCGCACGCCCAATATCGACCGTCTGGCCGCCGAAGGCATGCGGTTCACAGCGCATTACTCTGGGCACAATGTGTGCGCGCCGGCCAGGTGCGTGCTGATGACCGGACTTCATTCGGGCCATGCCTACATTCGCGAGAATCGGCAGGCCAAAGGCTTTACCGAGGGACAGGAGCCGGTGCCGGCCGGCTATCTCAGCCTGCCGCCGGTGCTCAAGAGACTCGGGTATGTGCTGGGCGGATTCGGCAAATGGGGACTCGGTCCGGTGGGAAGCAGCGGCGATCCGCTCAAGCAGGGCTTAGACCGATTTTTCGGGTACAATTGTCAGGCGGTGGCCCACAATTACTATCCGACGCATCTCTGGGACAACGATCGTCAAATTGCCCTGAACAACCCGAAGTTCGCCGCACATCAGAGATTGTCGGCCGACGCCGATCCGGCGGATCCGGCCGCGTATCGCGGTTTCACCGGACGGGATTACGCGCCCGATCTGATCGCCGAGCAGGCACGGCGATTTGTCCGAGAGAACAGAGATCGGACATTCCTTCTCTACTTTGCGACCACGGTGCCGCATTTGGCCCTGCAAGTTCCCGAGGATTCTCTGCGAGAATACGCCGGGACGTTTCCCGAGCAGCCCTATCCGGGCGGGCGGTCCTACCTTCCGAATCTCCAGCCCTGCGCCACCTATGCCGCGATGATCACACGCATGGACCGCGAGGTCGGCCGGCTCATCGACCTGATTCAGGAACTGGGTTTGGAGAACAACACACTATTTGTCTTCACCAGCGACAACGGGCCGCTCTATGACGGGCTTGGCGGCACGGACACGGACTTCTTTAACAGCGCCGGCGGCTTTCGCGGCCGCAAGGGTTCGTATTATGAGGGAGGCTTCCGTGTGCCATGCATCGTCCGCTGGAAGGGCAGGATCGCTGCGGGAAGCGTCAGCGATCGCGTTACCGGATTTGAAGACTGGCTCCCGACCCTCCTCGAGCTGGCCGGTGCGAAGAACGCGGCGCCGGGCGGCATCGACGGCATCAGTTTCGCACCGACTCTGCTGGGCGAAAAACAGCCTCCGCGCGCGTTTCTCTATCGCGAATCGCCCGGTTATGGCGGGCAGCAATGCGTGCGCGTCGGCGACTGGAAGGCGATCCGTCAGCGATTGAACCCCGGTCCGCGGCAGGATGCTGTAAATGCCGGAGATATCGAGCTTTACGATCTGGCCAAAGATCCCGGTGAGACGACGGATGTCGCGGCCCGGAATCCGGACATTGTCAAACGGCTGGCCGGGATCATGAGGTCGCAGCATGTGCCTTCGGATCTTTGGCCCATCCGGGCGCTCGATGGCGGGGAGGAGGCCCTGAAGCGAAATCCCTGATTCGCCGCTTGGTGGTCGTATGAGCGGGAAGCGGGCTCAAGTCGTGGACAGATCTTCCTGCGAGACAGTCCAATGAGTGGCACTGGACAAGAACCGAAAGCAGCGAAGGCAAGAGGCATGGTTGCGTTTTGTCTCTCGCGGGCGTGTGTCTGTTTGCCGTCCTTGAGACACGCACTTGCGGCGGAGTTTCACGTCGTCGTCGTTGGGGATAATGCCAGCACCGGTACGAAGGAGAAGTCGTGCGGTTCGATTGTCTGTGCGGGCACGAGGCTCGCTTGAGGACGCCGCGATCTCCGCGATAATCAGCCGTAATGAGTTCCGCCGCATCCATCGCCGGGGGCAACGCGCCGGCCCGGAAGACCTTTGTGGGGTTTGGCTTTGGGCCAATCCAGAGCGCGCTGTTCCTGTATGAAGCATTCAGGTCCGGTCACTTTTCCCGCTTTGTGGTCGCCGAAGTTGAGGCCGCAACCGTGAATGCCGTTCGCTCGGCCGGGGGAAGATACACCATCAATATCGCGCTTCCCGACGGCATCAAGCAGGCGTCCGTTTCGGGCGTCGAAATCTACAACCCCGGTGTACCCGAAGATCGGCGTAAGATTGTCGAAGCCATCGCCGTGGCCGACGAAATGGCCACCTGCCTGCCCAGCGTCGCCTTCTTCGATTCTGGAGGTCCGACCAGCGTCGCCCGGACACTGGCGGAGGGACTGTTCTCGCGCCCTGCGCAGTTTCCGACGATTATCTATGCGGCCGAGAACCACAACCACGCCGCCGAACTGTTGTGCGAAGCGGTGGCCAAATATTGTCCGGCTGCCGCCTTGGAAGAGGTGCGGTTTCTCAATACCGTGATCGGCAAGATGTCCGGGGTTATTACCGATGCGGAGACGATCGCCCGGCTGCGCCTGAGCCCGATGACGCCGACCACTCCCAGGGCGGTGCTTGTCGAGGAGTTCAACCGCATCCTCATATCACAAGTCGGCCTGCGGGGCTTCAATCGAGGCATCGACGTCTTCATCGAGAAGGCCGATCTGCTTCCGTTCGAAGAAGCAAAGCTTTACGGCCACAACGCCATTCATGCGCTGATCGGCTACCTCGGCGCGTTGTGTGGGTTGTCGGCGATGTCCGACGCCGCGAATCATGGCAACATAATGACCATCGCTCGCGCGGCGTTCATCGACGAATCCGGCGCAGCGCTGATCCGAAAATACTCCCGTCTGGGCGATCCGCTCTTCACTCCCGCCGGCTATACCGCTTACGCCGACGATCTGTTGGCCCGCATGGTTCGGCCGACTCTCAACGACCTGATTGCCCGCGTCACCCGCGATCAGGTGCGAAAACTGGGTTACGAAGACCGTTTCTACGGAACGATGCGACTGGCGCTGCAGCACGGAATTCGGCCAGTGAACCTTGCCAAGGGCGCGGCAGCCGCGGTGATATCGTTGCTGGATCAATGGGATTCGCTCGGGGCGGCTGTTAATGTTCTTCCACGCCCGGCCCATCCTCTGACGCGGCAGTCGCTCGGCTCCCTGCTGGGCGCAATCTGGTCCAACGGGGGTGGGTCTGACGCGCCCGCGCTGGTTGACCTGACGTGGCAGGCGCTGAGCGAGCTGCCCCGGCAGAATTCCGCCGGATTTCTTGCTTGAGTATTCGCTCAGCGGAGCGGATAATCCTCTGTATTGTTCGGGCCGGTGGTCGGAGGTCGCGCCAGTTGTGCGAGGGCTCAGTCCCGCGAAATGGTTCGAGGACGATGTGAATCTGGATGGCTTGGTGAGTCTGGCGGACTTTGAGCTGGTGAGGGCACACTTGGGCGCTGGCGTACCCGGGTTTGGCGGTGGCATTCAGCTCATGTCGAGCTTCGTGGTTGTTCCTGAGCCTGGAGCAGTCGGACTTATCGGCCTTATCGCCATTGGGCTGCTCACGCGGCGAATGTCACGGCGATGATTTGGCTCCGTATTCGTGTCAGTGTCAGAGCGCAGTCTCTCAATTTCCACATTTTTTGATACCCATCGGACGGATTTGTCGTAAAATTCGTGTGAAGGTGCGGAGTCGGCATGCCCGGCGCCTCATCCAACGGCGTTCGGCGAGTGTTCTATCGCACTCTTGGGCGTGAGGAAACATAATGCCAGTTGTCTCTCTGTTTAAGCGGCTGCCATTCTCGGATGCGCCATGGGCGCATATGGATCGTAAATCTAGTTCTAATAGGCGATTACATCGAGCCTGCGAGATCGATCCGCTGGAGAGCCGGACGTTGCTTTCTGCCGGCCTGATCATCAGCGAGTTCATGGCCTTGAACGAGAGTGGGATCACGGATCAATTTGGCGCAACATCTGATTGGATAGAGATTTACAATCCAACAGGTCAGACGGTCAACTTGGAGGGCTACTATCTCACCGACTCGGCCAACAATCTGACGAAGTGGGCGTTTCCTGAAGGCGCGACTGTTCCAAGCGGGGGTTATCGTCTGGTTTTTGCATCGAACCGCACCAACGTCACCGGGCCGGAGCTTCATGCCAATTTCAGTCTGAGCGGGAGCGGTGGCTATGTGGCGCTGGTTGGCACGGACGGCAAGACGGTTTTGTCCAGTTATGACTATCCCGCGCAGGTCGACGATGTGTCCTATGGGGTGGCGATCACGGTCAATTCCACGTCACTTCTGGCGACGGGGAACTCGTACCGCGTGAAGGTGCCGGCGAACGATTCCCTGGGCCAAACCTGGACGAACCTGAGTTTCGACGACAGCGCCTGGCTGGCTGGTCAGCCGGGCGTGGGCTTTGACTTGGTGCAGCCTCCGCCACGGATATCCGGGTTCACCGTCAAGATGGTGGATTTCAATGAGAGCATCGGCAATATCGCCACGGCCACCCGTTTGCTCAACGGCGACTACACGGGCTATACGACCACTTTCGTAGGATCACAAGACTACACATCCGTCAATCACGGCTCAGGCGGCAATTTCTCGGGCGACCTGCTCCTGCCGACGGGCGTGCAGGCCACGGACACCTATGCCCTGCGCGCCACGGCGGACGTGTTTATTCCGGCCGGCACATGGACGCTGGACGTAGGCTCCGACGACGGCTGCTCCCTGCGCATTCCCGGCATCACCTTCACCAACCGCGTCAACGAAAACGGCTCGACCGGCGTCAGCGACACGATCATGTACAGCGGCACGCGGGGACACGGACACACATCCGGGACATTCACCGTCGGCAGCGGCGGGCTCTATACGCAGATCATCCTGGACTACTATGAGAACGGCGGCGGCGACGATGTTGAACTCTCCTTCGCCAGCGGCACGACGCAGTTCTCCAACGGCGGATTCCAGTTGTTGTCTGATGGGCTGAGCGGCTGGCAGGTGAAGACGACGTCATCCACCCCGCCGCCGAACTACAATTCGATCATCAAGACCAATATCCAGGGCCAGATGCTCAACAACAACGCATCGGCCTACATCCGTGTAGCGATTCCCGTCGTTGAGAATCCGGCGGACTTTGACTCCCTCAGGCTGCGTGTCCGCTACGACGACGGTTTCGTCGCATGGATCAACGGGCAGGAACTGACGCGGGTGAACGCTCCGCCGAACCTGGCGTGGAACTCGACCGCGACGGCGGATCATTCGACCGCGGCCGCCATGGTCTACGAGGACATCGTGTTGGATCTCCCGGTCGGGATGCTGTCGGCCGGAGCGAATCAGAACGTGCTGGCGATCCAGGGATTGAATACCTCGCCCTCGGACGCGAACTTCCTGATCGACGCGCAGCTTTTCGGCCTCAAGATCCTCAGCAATTCGGTCCAATACTTCACTCGCGCCACGCCGGGCGGATTCAACGACGCCAGCAGCACCACCCAGATCGTTGCCGACACCAAGTTTTCTGTGGATCGCGGCTTTTACACCAACCCCTTCCAGGTGGCCATCACAACCGCCACCGAGGGCGCGAGTATTCGCTACACCACCGACGGATCGGCGCCCAGCGCAACGGCCGGCACGCTCTACACGGGCCCGATCACCATCGACAAGACCACCGTGCTGAGGGCCATCGCCTACAAAGCCGGGGCGTTATCGACGAATGTAGATACTCAAACGTACATATTCCTGTCCGATGTCATCAATCAGTCTCCCAATGGCGAGACGCCGGCGAACTTTCCGGCGAGCTGGTCGCCCAACGTCACGGACTACGGAATGGACCCCAGCGTGGTGCTGGCGTATCCGACGCTGATCACCGATCTGCAGACGATTCCCTCGATGTCGCTCGTCATGAACACCAACGATTTGTTCGGAACGACCGGCATCTATTCCAATCCGAGCGGTGACGGCAGGGAATGGGAGCGGCCGGCGTCGCTGGAGCTGATCTATCCCGACGGCACAAAGGGCTTTCAGGCTAATGCCGGCGTCCGCATTCGCGGCGGCTACTCCCGCTCCACAGACAACCCGAAGCATGCGTTCCGCTTCTTCTTCCGCGACCAGTACGGGCAGGGACGGCTGAATTTCCCGCTTTTCGGCGAGAGCGGTCAGCAGAGCATCGACAGCTTCGACCTGCGGACGTTCCAGAACTATTCGTGGAGCTTCGGCGGCGACGCCAACGGCATCTTCATGCGCGACGTGCTCAACCGAGACGCCCAGGGGGCCATGGGTTGGCAGTACGAAAGGGGGGAGTACTACCACCTGTACATCAATGGCCAGTACTGGGGGCTGTACAACACCTGCGAGCGTCCCGAATCCGATTACGCCGCCAACTACTACGGCGGCGACGCGAGCAACTTTGACGTCATCAAGCCATCTCCGGACAACGGCTACAACATCTACGCCACCGACGGCAACATGGACGCCTGGACACAGTTCTGGAACGGCGTCTACAACGTCGACCTGAGCAATAACGCCAACTACTTCAAGCTGATGGGACTGAACGCCGACGGCGTGACCCGCAATCCGGAGTATCCGGTGCTGCTCGACGTTGACAACCTGATCGACTACATGCTGGTGATTTTCTGGGGCGGCAATCTGGACGCGCCGCTGTCGAACTTCCTCAGCAACCAGTCGCCCAACAATTTCTTCGCCGTCCGCGACCGCACCGGCGAACGCGGATGGCAGTTCTTCGTTCATGACGCTGAGCACACCCTGCTTCCGTGGGACGCCAACAGCGACCGCACCGGGCCCTTTAACACGATCTCGACGGTTCCCGCGACCGCTCTCGGAAAAAGCAATCCACAGTACATCTTCCAGCTACTGGAGGCCAATCCCGAGTTCCGCCTGCGCGTCGCCGACCGTATCCACAAATGGATGTTCAATGGCAGTGTTCTGACCACAACCGGTTTCACCGCTCTTTTCAACGCCCGCAGGGCGCAACTGGACCGCGCGGTGGTCGGCGAATCGGCGCGCTGGGGAGACGCCAAGCGCGAGCCCGCGCTAACCCGCGACAACTGGGTCGCCGCCTGCAACAGTGTCCTGACGAACTTCATTCCCAACCGGACCAGCGTGGTTCTGGGCCAATTGACCGCGGACAACCTCTATCCGTCGGTCGCCGCCCCGGAGTTTTCGCAGAATGGCGGCATCGTGAACATGGGTGCGCAGGTGACCGTAACCCGGCCGGGCGGCGTCGGCACCATTTACTACACGATCAACGGCGCAGATCCCCGCGCCGTCGGCGGCGGGCTT
>CAYSSA010000013.1:14680-20894 GCA_964433485.1 uncultured Tepidisphaeraceae bacterium
CAAAGCATGACCGTCAAGGCGCGCATCAACTATAACGGCGTCTGGAGCGCCCTGACCGAATGGACGTTTACGGTCAACCTCTCCGCCGTCCGCGTCAGCGAACTGATGTATAATCCGCCCGCGCCGCCCGCCGGAGCGACCATCACGGACCCGCAGCAGTACGAGTACATCGAATTGCTCAACACCGGCGCCATAGCACTGAATCTCAGCGGAGCGGCGTTTACGGAAGGCGCCAGTTCCACGTCCCCCGGCTCCACTCGGGCGGCCGGCGCCCGCGCCGTCATCGTCAGAAATCAGGCGGCGTTTGAATTTCGCTACGGCACGTCGATTCCCATCATCGGCGTCTACAGCGGCGCCCTGAATAATGGCGGCGAGCGGTTGGTTCTCGCCAGCGGTTCGGTCGTCCTGCTGGACTTCGAGTACGACAACGACTGGTATCCCCAGACCGACGGGCAGGGATTCGCATTGGTGCCGGTGAATCCGCTGGCCAGCAATGCCGCGCTCAGCAAGAAGTCAGGTTGGCGCAGCACTTTCGGCACAGAGGGCACCCCCGGCGCGGGCGACACCGGCCCGAATCCGGGCGCGATCGTCGTCAACGAGTTGATGGCCAACACGAATGCGCCCGGAGGCGATTGGATCGAATTGCGCAACAACACGTCCGAGCCAATCGACATCAGCGGGTGGTTCCTGTCCGACGACGCAAGCAATCTGATGCGCTATCAGTTCCCGCCGAACACGGTTGTTCCGGCAAATGGCTATCTTACGTTCACCCAGGAGTCCGCCTTCGGCAACCCGCTGGCGCCGGGCGTCAATGTAGCGTTCGGCTTCGATGCCGCCGGCGAGAACGTCTACCTTACCAGCGTGTGGAACAATCAGCCCGGCGGCTATCGCGAACAGGAGAATTTCGGCGCTGCGCCGATCGAGATTTCCTACGGTTACTACACCAAGAGCACCGGCAACACCGACTTCACCAAGCTTTCCGCGCCGACATTCGGCGAAGCCAACGCGTATCCCCTGGTGGGGCCACTGGTTATCAGCGAGATTATGTACAACCCTGCCGAGACGAGCGAGGAGTTCATCGAGCTCCACAATCTCACGGCCGCGCCGCTGCCGCTTTATGAGTCCGCGCTGGGCGCCGGGTGGACATTTGTGGACGGGGTGAGCTTCACATTTTCGCCCGGCGACGACATTCCCGGGCAGGGTTTTGCGCTGGTCGTGCCGATTGATCCGGCCATTTTCCGCGCGAAGTACGGGATTCCGGCCGAGGTTCCGATTTTCGGTCCGTACACGGGCTCGCTGGATAACAGTGGAGAGAAGATCAAGATTGCCCAGCCGGTGGCCCCGGCGCCGGGGCAAACGACACCGCTTTACATTTCCATTGACCATGTGGACTACAACAATGGCACGCCCTGGCCCGTGCTGCCGTCGGCTGGGTATTCGCTGAACCGCAAGAACCTCAATCAGTACGGCAACGACCCGATCAACTGGGTGATTGGACCGATGGGTGGGACGCCCGGACAACGTTATGAGGCGCCGCTGGCGCCGACCAACGCGGTCGCCATCCCGATCAGCGACACCACGATTCGGGTGACATGGAACGATGTGACGCTCGCGGAACAAGGCTTCAAGATCGAGCGGTCATTCGACACGATCACCTGGGTTGATGTCGGCACGGCGACGGCTAACGCCACGCAGTACGACGTTGGGTCGCTCGCTCCCGGCACGCTGTACTACTTCCGTGTCCGTTCCTTCAACGTGATCGGCGACTCGGCGCCGTCCAACGCCACGTCGGCGTACACCTATCTCAGTCAGACGGTGACGCTGGCTCAATTCACGGACGCCTGGAGATACAACGAATCGAACACCGACCTTGGCACCGCCTGGATTGCCACGGCTTATAACGACACCCAGACAGGCTGGAAGCCGGCAGCAGGCGCCACGGCGGGCGGCCTGTTCTATGTGGAGAACGCGGCATTGCCGGCCGCCAAGACCACGCCGCTGACGCTTCAGACTGGTGGAGTGACGACTCCCACCTTCTATTTCCGCAAGCACATCACCCTGCCGGTCGGTCCGGAGCTGATTTCCTCGATCACGATGCGGACGATCATTGACGACAGCGCCGCGTTCTACGTCAACGGCAATCCGGTGCCGGCCTATAAGCTGCGAATGCCCGGCGCCTGGACTCACTCGACTTACACGAGCCAGATCGTCGGCGACGCAGTCATCGAAGGCCCATTTGCACTGGACAAGAACCTCTTCGTGCAGGGTGACAACGTCATCGCCGTTGAGGTTCATCAAGCCAACAGTGGCAGCAGCGATGTGGTTTTTGGCGCTGAATTCACAGCCACCGTCCTCTTACCGGTGCAGACCGTGTCCGCCACCATCACTCCGGCGGGTCCGGATCCGGTCCCGGTGGGCCCCGCCACCATGCAGGTGGTGTTCTCCGAGGCCGTGACCGGCGTCGATTACAGCGATTTCCGCCTCTATCGCAATGGCGGGGAGAACCTGCTGACGTCGGCACAGACCGTAACCGCCTCGGCCGACAACAAGACCTTCACCATCACCAATCTGGATCGCCTGACGTGGCTTGCCGGAGACTACACGCTGCAATTGGTGGCCGGAAATTCGGGGATATTGAGTGTCGCTGGATCCAAGCCCCTTGGAGCCGACGCCATCCAGACGTTTCGTCTCAACACCAGCACCATTTCAGGCACCTCCGCCGCCGACAATTTCTACATGAGGGTGAACGGATCGAACCTGGAGATTTTTGCGTCGTCGATTCCCTCGGGCGTGCCGAAGTACTCGGCGCCGCTGTCGAGCATCAATGCGCTGGCCTTCGATCTTGGCGACGGAAATGACGCGCTGAATCTCGCCGGGGCGTTCGGTTTCACCCCAACCATCCTCGGCGGAGCCGGAACCGACACCCTGATTGTCTCCGCCGGTACCCCGACATTCGCCACCAACCTGTTCGACACCTCGTCGATCGAGGTGGTGAACGTGACCGGCGGCGTGATTTCCTTCGGCGCTCCACAACGACTGACGACCTTGTCGCTTTCCAACGCCGCCCGCGCGGTGATGCAGGCTGGTGAATCGAACATGCTTCGCGTCACGACCCTGAGCATGTCGGGCACTTCCATCCTGGACCTTCAGAACAACGATGCCGTGCTCAGCTACAGCAGTTCGTCTCCCATTGCCACGATCCGGCAGTACATTCGCAACGGCCGGATCGGTCTGACGGGTCCGAAGATCATCGGTTCGTCGACGAATCCGGACCCGAATTTCGCCGCGGGCATCGCCGCCGTGGACAACACGCTGCTGCGCCTGACCCAATGGGGATCGGAAACGATCAGCGACGGCTCGAACTTCAGACAGATCCTGTTGAAGTATACCTGGCTTGGCGATGTCAACCTTGACGGAAGGGTCAATGCGGCGGACTACACCAACATCATCGCCAACATGGGTCGCGCCAGCACCGCATCGTGGATTCACGGCGATCTGACTCTCGACGGAAACGTCACGGTTGACGACCTGGCCGTTGTCAATCAGCAGATTGGCGCTGGGGCTGCGCAGCCGCTGTTTGCGACGGTGCCGGTTGTCTCGCCCGCGACCCCGGCCAAGGTCAGGAAGACCAAGCCTTCCAAGGCAAAACCGAGTGTCAAGGGCAAACAGAGCATTCCGGCCAAACCCGTGTTCTGCGGAAAGCTCATCGCTCTGGCGGTGTCGCGCTGAGTCGCATTCAGATGTGCGCGCCTCGCCAGACTCCGGCGAAGCCCGACTGGCGGATGCGCTGCTCGAGTTCGGTGCCGCGAGTGGCAGCCATCAGGATTGGCGTGGTCATGACGGTGGTCACGATGGCCATGATCACCAGCATACAGAAGACGCTGCGCGGAATGACGCCCAGGTCATATCCGACGTTGATCACCACGAGTTCCATCAGTGCCCGCGTGTTCATCATCACGCCGATGCAGATGGAATCCCGCCAGGAAAAGCCGCGCAGCCGTGCGGCCGCCGAGCAACCGCCGAATTTTCCGGCAACGGCCGCCAGCAGCACCACCAGAGCCAGACCCCACATCGTCGCACTGTGAAGCGTGCCGACGTCGGTGCGCAATCCGGTCAGTGTGAAGAAGATCGGCAGGAAGAAGACCGTGACAAACTCGCGGAGCGACCGGCTGACGGCTTCGCGGAACCGATGCTGGTCGGACAGCACCGCGCCGAACATGAACGCTCCGAAGATCGCGAAGATGCCGATCAGATTGGTGGCAATCGCGCACAGGAACAACAGCACCAGTACGGTGGCCATTTCATTCAGACCCAGTTCGTTGCGATCGCCGCTGAAGGCCCTGGCAATCCACCAGCGCATCGCCGGGCGAACCAGAAACAACATCACCGCCGCAAATCCGAGCGTCATGGCGATCATGCCCAGGCTGTTGATGAGCTGGAATCTCGCCTGAACCAGCGCGCTGACGCCCGCCAGCACAATCCAGCCGGTGGCGTCGTCGATGGCCGCGGCGGTGATGGTAATGGCCCCGATACGGGTGCGGCTGATGTTCATCTCCATCATGATCCGGCCCAGAATCGGCAGTGCGGTGATGGACATTGCCGTGCCCATGAATAGCGCAAAGCCCAGGCGATTCGGGCTGCTTTCCAGGTGAGGGTAGATCAGTCGGCCAACCGCCAGGCCGAAAAAGAACGGCAGGGCCACGCCGACGATGGAGATTCCCATTGCCGACTTGCCGTGACTCTTAAGGTGGCCGTAATCGAATTCCAAACCGATCAGGAACATCAGCAGGATCAACCCGATCTGGCTGATAACCGAGAAGACCGGGGCAACCGCCGGATTGAAAAAGAAGCCGGAGATGTGCGGCAGCCAGCCGGCGGCTTCGAGTTTGCCGAGCACCGACGGTCCAAGCACCAGGCCGGCGATGATCTCACCGACCGCCGATGGCTGCCCGATCCTGCGGAAGAGGATGGCAAACACTCTTGCGGCAACGATGATGACGGTCAGCTGAGCCAACACGACCAGCAGGCGCACCTCTACTTCGGCGCCTCCGGCGGCGAGACAATATAACGGGAACACACCTTGCATCAGATCACCGATGGTCGAGATTACCGGCGATTCTAGGCGAGCCATCCACCCAATTCCTCGCTGGCAGGTCGAGCGTGGGCCCGTGTCAAAGCAATGCGGCGGGATCGAGGATCGGGCCATGCCGGCCGTTCGAACCGAACGCCGGGGAATGGTCGGCTGGCGGGAATCCGCACTTCCGCTAACATGCTCCGTCAATTCCCATGTTTGCTCCTCTGCGCCAAGCGATTGTCGCGCTGCTGGTCACGCTGGCCTTGGCCGGTTGTTCGGACAGCACGCGTCTGCCTCAGACGCCGAATGTGCTGACCGACGGTTCCGGCTGGTCCATGTTCGATCATCTGCCGCCGGAGCGTCGGAGGCCGGAGATGGAGATTCTCTATGTCACGGACCGCAACGAGATCGGCACTCAGGACTCCCCGGCCTATGGTCACAGCCGGTCGCTGGCGGTGCATTATGGCGTCGCGACGGTGCATTTCACACCGGACATTGACTGGGACACCCTTGTGCATGACGCGGGCCGGCAACAGACCGCGGAGAACGGCTGGCTGGAAGTCCGGAAGTTGCAGAGGCACGGCCAGTTCCAGCCCAATCAGAAGCAGGTGACGGTGGCGAACGGGGAATTACACCGCACCCCCCAGGCCGCAGCGGCAAGAGAAGCTGAATTTGTCCGGGCAAGGGAACTGCTGGCGGGGTATCTCCGGCAGCAGCCGGAGGACCAGCGCGATGTCTACCTCTACGTTCATGGTTTCAACAACAGCCTTGAGGAATCCATTTCGCGTCTGGCGGGGGTATGGCACTACCTGGGTCGCCGCGGCGTGGCTGTCGCCTACAGTTGGCCGGCGCGACAGGGCAGCCTGTTGGACTATTTCTATGATCGTGAATCGGGCGAATACACCGTGTATCACCTGAAGGAGACCCTGCGGGCGATCAGCGGATGCGCGGAGGTGAAGCGGCTGCACATCATCGCCCACAGCCGCGGGGCCGATATCACCGCGACCGCGCTTCGGGAACTTAATCTTGAGCTGCGCGGGCGGGGTCTGGTTCCCCGAGACGAGTTGAAACTCGATACCTTCGTCATGGCCGCGCCTGACCTGGATGGCGAGGTCTTTCTGCAGCGGTTCATTGTGGAGA
>CAYSSA010000013.1:20906-24671 GCA_964433485.1 uncultured Tepidisphaeraceae bacterium
CAGCCGTCGAACCGTGATTTACACTTCCCCGGATGACAAAGCGCTCAGCCTTGTGTTGTGGTTGTTCCGTGGGACTTCCCGCGTTGGACAGGTGGACCTGAGAAGGCTGCCGCCCGGCGTTCAGGAACTTCTTGGCACACTCCCCAGCCTTCAGGTGGTCCAATGCCCGGCCCGAGGTCTGGCGGCGAGCCATTCCTACACTTTCGCGAATCCCGCCGCTTTGTCGGATCTCATACTGGTTCTGCGCGATCGGCGAGACCCCGGCGAAGGCCGGCCTCTCAAGTCACTCAATCATGGATGGAAACTTGACGAGGACTATTGCAAACCGGCCCGCAGACGGCAGCAATAGCCAAACCGGCAAAGACAAAACCGCCATACCCTGCCCGATGAGCGGGACGGCACGCGGCCTGTGGGTTGGGCCAGGGCGATCAGTACCAGATGTTGACCACCAGAGCCTGGTCGCGAATCTTGCCTTCATAAAGGCCAATGCAGGTGGTGACAAACTTGATCTCGATCTCGGGGTGGTTGTCAATCCACTCGTTGATCTTGTCGTCCATGAACGCCATGCCTTCGTCGGACAGACGTCCGTGGAATGTCCGCACTCGCGTGGCGCCCTGGCCGGTGACATTGGGTTGGCGCTTGTACTGGTGCTGGCTGACATGTGTTCCGGCGACGGAGAAGGCGCGAATCTTGCTGGTTGGCTGCTGAGACGCGGCCCCGGCGGGTTGTCCGGGAAGCGGTGTGGGCGGAGTGTCCTCCACCAGGGCAATCGGATCGAGGTCGGGTTCGGGGAGCTTTCCGGTGGGAATTCCAGACACCTTTGGCAACCCGGCTGGACGGGCGGGCGCTTGGCCAGACTGTTGAGGATGGTGTTGCGGCGTTGACGGTGGACGCAGTTCGCTCATGAAACCTCCTGCCGTTGAATTGACCCACAATACCGAATTGAAGGCCACAGTTTACGGTATTGTCGGATTGCTGGAAAGGGGCAAAGCGTCAAGTTAGACTCCTTTGGGAGATCGGTCCAATGCCTGATCGCGACATCGCCATCGCCGTGTTTGCCGTCGAGTTCGACTTCGCGGCGAAGGCTGACAGGGTGATCTCGGCGGCCGAGGCCGTGGACGCGATACACGCGGGCCGGTTCTGCTGGCTCGACATTGAGGCGACGGCGGATCGGCCGGCCGCGCATTCGCTGCTGAAGGCCATCGGGTTCAATGATCTGGCGATCGAGGAGGCTCTGGGCCCTGATGCGGACGGACGTTACGACGCCTACGACGACTGCCTGCATGTGGCCGTGACTTCGGGCCGGTTCGAGGGCGAAACGTTTGCACACTCGCACGTTGACATTCTGATTGGCGAGTGGTGCCTGGTGACCTTGCGTCGGGGGCCGGTGCCGTTCATCGACCACATTCGGCGGCAGTATCGTCAGGATTTCATCAAGTTCGCCAAGACGCCGAGCTTCATGGTTTTCGAGATATGGGACACCCTGATCGAATCCTACCGCAAGTCGATTCGCATGGTGAGCCAGCTTGTCGAGTCGATTCACGGCGAGATATTCGGCGAAGTGGACGATCGGATTTTCAACCGGGTCTCCAGCATCACGCGGGATCTGCTCGCCTTTCGCAAGATCATGATGGCGGCGCGCGAGGTTCTGGATCAGATGGCGACGCGCCATTCTCCTTTCATTACCAGCGGTTCGCAGCCGTTTCTCACTCGGCTGGCAGACACTCTCGGGCGGCTATGCTCTGATCTGGCGGTTGAAAGGGAAATTCTCGCTGAGACGCTCAATCTTTACATGGGCATCGTGTCGCACCGCACAAACAAGGTGGTCAACCGGTTGACGGTGCTGAGCACGATCTTCCTGCCGTTGACGTTCCTCTGCGGGGTCTATGGCATGAACTTCGAGGGAATTCCCGAACTGTCATGGCGCCACGGATACGTCTGGTTCTGGGCGCTGTCGCTGACGATCACGGGAACGCTGCTTGTGGTCATGCGCAGAAAGCGTTGGCTGTAGACGCTAATTCAGGTCGCCCACCACCATCAGCCAGCCGCAATACCAGGTCTGGCCCTCGAATCGCTTTGGATCGTTCATGGTGTTCTTGTTCCGCGCCAGAATGGCGGCCTTGTCCAGCGGGTCGGCGATGATCCGCACCGTCACCGTATGCCGACCGTCGGCGACATCCCGAGCTGCAACCAGGCTGCCGATGCGATGATAGGTGCAATAGGCGTCGAAACGGGCCGCCTTGATCGGGGCCTTGTCGTCCACCTTGATCTCGAGCTGGCCGCAGTCGGGACCAAGCAGGTCCAGGAAAGCAAGGTACGTTCCGGTGAACCGCACCGTGATCGTTTCGCCCGCGTCCTTCGCCGCGTAGAGTTCCGGGCAGAATTTCGCGAAGCTCTTTGCCTGGCCGCTCTGGGCCGGATCCAGCTTGGTCCAGCCTGGCGACATGGTTGCGGCCGACAGCGGCACCAGTTTGGCCTTCTCATAATTGTCTGCCCTCATGGGTGGTTTGAGTTCGTGCGGCGACGGTTTGCCGAGGGGCTTGATCAGCGCCAGCGACCGCTCAACGGCGGCGGTATAGAGCCGGTGGCCGGTCTCGGGATGCGGATGGACGCCATCGGAGGAAAAAATGATCTTGTCCTTCAATGCCTCCTTCTCCTGGTCCGTACGGGGGGTGGCTTTCATCACCAGCTTTCCGGCCGACGCCATCCGGGCCACTTCCAGACCCATGTGAATGGAGGGAATGCCGTAGTGCTCGGCGACGGCTTCCATGGCCGAGGCCGCTCTGGGGAATTTGCCGGCCGATAGTTCTTTGACGAATCCTTCCACAAGCGTGTACACGAGAATGATGTCGGTGTTCGGATTGGACCGCCAGGTCTGGCGCACCATGCCTTCGATGCACTTGTGGATCTGTTCGGGTGGGGCGCCGCCGTCGTTGACGGCAAACTCGATGAACACGAGATCGGGCTTGTGATCCAGGATGTCGCGCTGGTGGCGGAATACGCCGAGATCCGATCCCGTGCCGCCGATCGCTGCGTTGATCTCGCTGATCTTAGCGCCCGGATACTGCTTCTTGAGCAGCTCCAGCGTCTGCGGCCGCCAGCCAGGCTGGGCCGTGATCGATCCGCCAATGTAACCGATGCGGACTTCCCCGCCGGCCTGGAGTCTGGCCATCACGTTCGGAATTCCGCCGCGGGGGCGACATTCAACGGAGTCGACGAGCGGGTATTCGGCCGCGCCCGCCGCCACGGCGACCAACAGACAAAGAAACCGGTATGCCGCGATGTGAGGCTTGATGTTCATGACTTTGCTATTGCTTCGCGGTGGTTGCCGTTGACGCCGCGCCATTTGCTTCCGCGACATTCAACCCTGCCGGGGATTCGACGGTATTCTGTCAAGAGGGCCGCCGGCCCTTGCACTATGTACAAGAATCTCACCATTCTCGCGATCTGGATCGCTCTGGCGTCCGGTTGTATCGCCGCGGAGTCCGGCTTCATGGAATCCGTTCGCGATGTCCGCGCCAGGCTCGACGCGGCCGCGCCTGGCGGTCGGGCCGCTATGGCCGAAGAACACGGATGGAACTTCCGCCGTGATCATCCGCTTGAGTATGACTGGATCCTCCAGGATTCCGCCATGTCGTTCGGCGACTGGCTGGCCGCGCCGGCAGACGCGGCCGTTCTGCGGCGGATGATTGAGCGGGCGGCCGGACAATGCCCCCGGCCGCAATCGTTCTTGAATGAACTGGCCGCCCTGGTTCGCGATGGAAC
>CAYSSA010000013.1:24685-35311 GCA_964433485.1 uncultured Tepidisphaeraceae bacterium
GATGCCCGTTGGCTTGACCTTTACCTCCGCGCCTGTCAGGCGCGGCGGGCCGAGCGGCTGGCATGGCTGGCCGAACGAGCTCCGCGAATTGTCTTCACGAAGCACGCCAATCTCGGCGGCTCGCACTATGCCTACACCGAGGCCCAGTCCGACGCCCAGGCCGAGCGCAACTTCGTGCCCGGCGCGGCGCTTTGCCTGCTTGAGATCAAGGATGGCCAGACGCGTGTCAACACGCTGCTGGCGGACAGGAAGGGTGTCATCCGCGACCCCGATGTCTCCTACGACGGCAGGCGCATCCTCTTTTCGTGGAAAAAATCCGATCGCGAGGACGACTACCACCTCTATGAAATGGACGCGGAAAGCGCGCGGGTCCGGCAGATTACCTCAGGGCTTGGCGTGGCCGACTACGAGGGCGCGTATCTGCCCACCGGCGACATCATCTTCAACTCCACCCGTTGCGTGCAGATCGTGGACTGCTGGTGGACGGAAGTGAGCAACCTGTACACCTGCGCGCCCGACGGACGTTTCCTGCGACGGCTCAGCTTCGACCAGGTGCATACCAACTACCCGACCGTGATGGACGACGGGCGGGTGATCTATACCCGCTGGGACTACAACGATCGCGGGCAAATATATCCTCAACCGTTATATCAAATGAACCCGGACGGCACCAACCAGACCGAGTTCTACGGCAACAACTCCTGGTTCCCCACCACCATCATTCATGCCCGCGGCCTGCCGGGTTCCGGGCGCGTGGTCGCAACACTCACGGGCCACCACTCCTACCAGGCCGGCAAAATGGCCATCATTGACCCGGCTCGCGGCACTCAGGAAGACCAGGGCGTGCAACTCATCGCCCCCATCCGTCAAACCAAAGCCGTGCGCGTCGATGCCTATGGGCAGGAGGGTGAGCTGTTTCAGCACCCCTACCCGCTCGACGACACGCATTTCCTGGTTTCCTACCTCCCCACAGGCTGGAAGGACCAGAAGCGAGGGCGCGCCCATGCGAGATTTGGCGTCTACCTGATGACCATCGACGGCGAGCGAGAACTGCTCGCGGCCGATCCGGAGATTCCCTGCAGCCAGCCGATACCTCTCCGGGCGCGCCGATTGCCGGCCCTGTTGTCCAGTTCCGTGGACTATCGGAAAAGCACGGGCACCTACTACATTCAGGATGTTTACGCCGGCCCTGGTCTGGCGGGCGTCGAGCGCGGCGCCATCAAGCGCGTGCGAGTGATCACCATGGAATTCCGCGCGGCGGGCATCGGTTCCAACGGCAGCGGCGGCCCGGCGGGCGGCGCGCTCTCAAGCACCCCTCCTTCCATCAACAACGGCGCATGGGATCCCAAGACCGTGCTCGGAGACGCAACCGTTCACGAGGACGGCTCCGCCTTCTTCGAGGTTCCCGCGCGCACGCCCGTCTACTTCCAGTGCCTGGACGAAAAGGGACATGCCCTCCAGACGATGCGAAGCTGGTCCACGCTGCAACCCGGCGAAACCGCATCTTGTGTCGGCTGTCACGAGGAAAAGACCTCCATGCCTTACGCCACGCGGAACGTGACCCTGGCCGCCAGGGCCGGTCCGCAGAAGCTCGTGCCGCCGTTTGGACCCGTGCGCGGCTTCAGTTATCCGCGTGAAGTCCAGCCGATTCTCGATCGTCATTGCGTCGGCTGCCACGACGACCGCGCCGCGGAGTGGAAGGCGGGCCGGCCGGGCAAGCCGGCTCCGGCCCCGGTCTCCGCCGGCGCCGGGGGCAAGTCGTTCAGCCTGCTCGGACAGACCACGCTGGACGAGAAATCAAAGCGATACTGGAGCGATTCCTACCTCAATCTCACCCAGCGCGGACAGATCAACCGTGTTGTGAACTGGATCAGCGTGCAGTCGGTTCCCACCATGTTGCCGCCGAGGTTCGCGGGATCGAGCCGAAGCCAACTGCTGACCCTCATCGACAACGGGCACTACAACGTCAAGTTGTCACGCGATGAGTACGAGCGGCTCGCCTGCTGGATCGATCTGCTGGTGCCCTATTGCGGCGACTATGCCGAAGCCGCCGCCTGGTCCGACAAGGAGTGGGAGAAATATCATCATTTTATCAATAAGAGGCGACGCCTTGAGGCCGAGGAGCGAGAGAATATCAAGGCGATGCTGAACCGGACGGCTCCGTGACCCGCGAGCGCCGGCCAGGCCTTGTGACATCGGTCTCCCGTTATAATGAGGCGGCCGCGATGCTCGCGCGATTCTACATGTTCATCGCCCTGTGCCATCTCCTGCTGGCGGCAGGGGATGCCCTGGCGTACGTGGATTACACGCCGACCCTCGGTCGCCTCGTCCTGGAATCACGGCAAATCGCGATCATTGCGGTGGAGAAGATCGGGCGGGACAAACCAGCCATTATCCTCACAAAGCTGGCCGACATCAAAGGCTCAACCGGCGACGAGGCCATCAGGCTGCATGTGGCGGCGAACACCGGGCCGCTCCGCCATGTTCTGGACTGGGCCGAGCCCGGCAAGCGCGCTGTCTTGTTTCGTACGCGTGACGCAGCGCTGCTTTGCCTTGGACCGACGTGGTATCAGGCATCCTCGCTGCCCGATGGGTGGTGGACACTGACGGTTGAAAGGCCGGATTTGCCGTTGGCCTACTGCGGTTCGGTCGCACGGCTGGAGGCGGCGCTCCGGGGCATGACGCAAGGTCGCACCGTGGTCATCAGTACGCTCATGCACGGGGCCGACGGCGCCGGGGCCTGTTTTGATGTGGCCTTTAACCGGACAAGTCTACCCGGACTTCGGCGATATCAGCGCATCCGCGCCAGCCTGCGCATGCCCGAGAAGGTCTGCTACGTCCCCGCCGATCCGAGTTACTTTCTGTCTCTCGGCGCGGTCGAGGAAAAGGACATTCCCGCCCTCATTGAACAACTTCAATCCGCCGATCCCCAGGCCAGGATCGACGCGGCCGACGACCTGCGAACGCTCGGTCTCAAGGCCGCCGGGGCAGTGGTTCCGCTGCAAGCGATGCTCGGGGAACCACACGCCGGTGTTCGGGCACACGCGGCCGCCGCGCTGTGTGTCGTTGCTTCCCGGCCCGACGAGCCCGTTCGAACTCTGAATGACCTGCTCACTGCCGAGCAGGCGGCCGATCGTCGCATGGGCGCGCGCGGCGCGGCTCTTGCCGGCGAGGCCGGACGCGCGCTGGCCCCGCGGCTGGCGTCTTTGCTCGCCGACCCCGACACCAGCGTGCGGAGAGAAGCCCTGGAGGCGATCGCCACACTCGGGCCCGTGGCGGCTCAGGCCCGTGAACAAGTCACCAGGCTGCTGGAAGATCCCAGTCTTGTCTGCGCTGCGGCTGATGCGCTGGGGCGAATGGGCCCGTTGGCCCGCCCGGCCATGCCCGCGCTGACCGATCGGCTCAAGTCGGATGACATCGCGGTGCGGTGGGCGGCGGTTCGTGCCATGGTCCAGATCGGCGGCCCGGAGGCCGGTCCCGCCGTCGATTTCCTGCTTGTCGAGATCGAAGGCGCTCGGGGCAGGAAGCTCTACGACATTTCCGTGTATCTTGGCATCCTCGGTCCGGCGGCCGAACGAGCCATGCCCGCATTGCAGCGAGCCCGACAGCGGGATCTGGAGCTTTGCGCCATGGCGCTGTGGGCCATCCAGCCCGAAAAGACATTCCCCTGGCAATGGGGCTATGTGGTGGATCGCGACATGGACCGCTGGCTTTTCGAGGCTTACATTCGCGAGATGGGCTCTCGTTCCCGACCAGCGGCCAGGGCTTTGGCGTCGGCTGTCATCGCCGGCGCGGCCGGTCGCGTGCCGTCGTGGGGCTACCAACTGCTCATTGACTATCCGGAGGACTCGCTTGCACAACTCACGTCAGCCCTTAAGAGTGATGACCTTGCCGCACGACAGCGAGTGCTGACAGCGCTCGGTTATATGGGTCCCGCCGCCGCCCCGGCGAAAGAGGCCGTCGCCGCTGTCGCCGGCGCCGACGCCCGCACCCAACGACTTGTCGCCTGGGCCTTGCGGCGGATGGAAGGCAAGTAGCGCCCGCATCGGTCAGGCGGGACCCGCCGCATCCCAGGGCACCGCCCAGTCATTCTCCGCGAGTCGTATGATCTGTTCACGGGGCCTATCACCAGGCCGCAAGCAGTGCCAAGCCAAGGATACGTTGACTGCGACATCGGGGGATGAGATCGCCGATAATCCAAGGGGCCGTTTGATGAATCTCATTTCGACAGCCAGTCAGCGATCTGCTTTGGGCCTGTTTGTTTGGAGCAACTGAGAGCCTGTCGTTGGCCAGCCGCTTTGAACGTCTCGCCCAGCCAGGCCGGGGCGGCTTCCCGGCCGACCAGCAGCAAGGGGTTGGCGCCGCCTACTGCCGCCAGCGGCCAGAGACCGCCATAGCGCATTGAATGGGGGAGGTATTGTTCGTCGGTCGTGTCGGCCAACTGATCGAAATCGAAGGAGCCGGCTTCCGCAACGCAGCGGCCGGCCGCATCATCGGCCAGCGCCCTTGCCAGCAGGCACCAGGTGCCGGCTTTGCCCAGTCCAACGAGATTCACCTGCTTGGTTCCGCCGGCGCTGCGGCAGGCGGCGATGAGTGTGAGAATGTCATGTACGCGCTGGGCGAAGGTCGAGCGGTTGTAGCCGTGAATGAACTCGATCTTGGACCAGTCGGACAGCTTTTCCGGGCGCAACTTGCCGGTCAGGAAGACATCGGCCGCCACCACGGCGTGCCCGTTGGCCAGCAGTTCACGAACGAGTTCGCCGGGTTGGTCGAGCTTTCCAAGGGCATCCTTGCCGGAATCGGAGACAAGAATCGTCACGGTCGATGGAGCCTTCTCGGGAAGGAAGATGTTGACGGGTAGTGTCTCGGCCGCGCCGGGCCGCTGAATCTCCATTCTCCATGACTGTTTGCCTTCCACCGGCGGCTTGAGACTGATCGGTACACCGATTGCCGGAAGTTCGGTGGCGACAAGGGCCCGCAACGCCGGGCGCAGCACCGTCCGCATGGCTTTGATGCCGGCGGGGTCTTTTGGCAGCAGCGCGGCGATCTGCGCGGCGTGTTGTTTGATAAGGTGCTCCTTGAGTTTGTCCGGCGTGGTCCAGTCGGCCGGTCGCGGATGCCCGGCATCGAAAACCGAAAGGTCTTTGGGTTCGATGGGATCGAACTTCTGTTCGGCCACTGGATCGGGCGCCCCGAGTTTGAAGTGTTTATTCAAAAACGTGTACACCACCTGCCGCGAGTTCTTGTTGTAGTTGTGATCGGCGGTGAACCGCTCGCTGTGTACGTTGCCCTCGGCGCCATACAGCCGATAGATGGACTTGGTTTGGGGATAGCCTTGTTCGAGATAGTGCGCCGTCCAGTCGCCGGTCGCGGTCGGATGTACGAACGGCTTGGGGGCGAACAGGCAGGATATCTCCACATTGTCGGTGCCGATGCGAAGAAGCGGCGCGTTCTCACATACGCATCCCCCCTGGTGGTTTCCCGCGGAAATCATGCAGACCGGCGCAGCCACGCTCAGGCGGGGATCGACCGCCATCATGATGAATGTCTGCGTGCCGCCACCGCTGGCGCCCGTGCAGCCGATGCGGTCCTTATCGATCCCCGGCAGCGACAGAACGAAGTCCATCGCGCGAATCGAGTTCCATGTCTGAAGCCCCAGCATGTTCAGGCCGCGAATCTGGCTGTCAACATCGAGCCAGGTCTTGCGATGCGGAAAAGTGGCGTCGTTGTCGGCGTAGCCCACCATGTCGTAATGGAAGACGACGCAGCCGAGCCGGGCGAGGTTGGCGCAGCGGGCCTGAAGGGGATAGCGGGCCGCGTCGGCGTCGGTTTCCCAGCCGCCCTTGATCGCCTTGTCCACATCCTTGTCCGATGCCTTGTAAAAGCGTCCGTTCTGCCAGTGACCGTGCGGGCTGAGCACCGCCGGCAGCGGTCCGGTCCTGCCGACGGGGCGGTAGAGGTTCCCCGTGACGTAGAAGCCGGGATAGGACTGAAACTGGACCTTCTCCACCGTGTAGCCGTCTCGCCGAATGGGGGAATGGACAACGGGATTAAGTGGAGTTTTCTCGGGAATCGGCCAAAGTCCAGCCGCAACAAGCACCTGGGTTCGCACCTGATCCGCTCGCCGTTCCCATGCATTGCGGGTATCGGGTGGAACGAAATCGCTCCCTTGATAAAGCGTACGAGGCTTCTCCAGCCGTGGATCGACGACCTGCGCCGGCAGGGCCCACGAGAAAGGCAAAAGGGCGAGAAACAGTACGATGTGTCGCATGCCGGACCTCCCGTATATTCACTCAGACCATCCAAAAGCCCGTGCGTTGTTCGCGTCCGGACTTCCCTCTGGCCACCGCAATCGGCGCCAGGGGGACGATGTCTGGGGCGCTTCCCAGGCATGGTCCAGTTTGGCATTGACCGCCCCGGTGGGCAGCACGTAAACTGCTGTTAGACAAGACTTTCGCCGATTGCATGTCCGAAACAAGGAGTCTCCGTGGAACCTCGCAAAACGCCCAGCTTCGCATGGATGTACCTGGTGGTTCTGGCTTTGGCGGCCGGATTGACAATCTGGGGGATCGTCCTTGCGACCGGGGGCGCGGACCGGATGGTCCTGGCAACGGGGTGCCTGGGCGTATTGGCCGCCCTGTTGGGGCTGGCCAGATCCCTTGAGAGCGATGCGCGGTCCGAAGCGATGATCTCGCACTCCAGCGAAGTGTTTGGCCCGATCAACGAACGGTTGCAGCACATTTCAGTGCTACTCAACCAGGTGAGCGAACAGCAGCTCCTGAGTGAGCGCACCAAGGCGGTCGCGTTCCGGGACAAGGAGCGAGCCGCCATGCGACTGGCGATTCGTGAGGAGATGAGCAAACGCGACTGGGAAGGGGCGCTGAAACTGGTGGATGAGATTGAGGCGGTTTTCGGCTACAAGCAGGAGGCCGAGCGATTCCGCGAGGAAATCTTCCAGCAGCGCGATACCGAGGTGCGAAAGGTCGTCGGCGAAGGACTGGCCCTGGTCGATCGCCACTGCCGCGACGAAAAATGGACGCAGGCATTGCGCGAGGCCGAGCGTCTGATGCAGCTCTTCCCGAAGGACGTGCAGGTGTCGCGCCTTCCCCAGGACATCGAAAACCGGCGACAGGCGCACAAGAAGCAGTTGCTGGATTCGTGGAACGACGCGGTCACGCGCCACGATGTCGATGGCAGCATAGAAATCCTGCGTAAGCTCGATCTCTACCTCACGCCACAGGAGGCTGTCGGGCTTCAGGAGATGGCCCGGCAGGTCTTCAAGGACAAACTGTTGCTCATGGGGCAGCAGTTCACCTTGAACGTGAAAGACCACAAGTGGGCCGACGCGATCAAGGTGGGTGAGAGCATCATCAAGGAGTTCCCCAATTCGCGTATGGCCACCGAGGTCAAGGACAAGATGGATCTGCTGCGGCAGAAGGCCGCCGAGCCGGAAGCGGCCAAGGTTTGAGTCGCGATGGCGCCGGTCACCGGCCGCCGGCCCGCAGCAGGGCCGCGAGTTTCTCGATGTAGTAGATATCGCCCCGGCACCACGGCTGATCCAGTTTCTTGACCAGTTGCTCCGGCGGCGCGATCATTCCATCGGCCATTGCCATGAACAGCCCCCTGGCCAGATTCGGTGTGGAGGTGTAGCTCTCGCCGCCGATCATCCGCTCGCAGAAAGCCTGATGCCATACCGGCAGCGCCCGATCAAGCAGCAGCAAATTCTCCCTCAGCTTCGGACCGGCCAACTGGCGCAAGACAAAACCCAGTTCGGGAGTCAACGCCGTGTAGCGGGGCACCTGCGCCTGATGCAGATGAAAGCGAGCGCGTCGGCTTTGTCGGACCAGTTCGGAGTCGGCGATTTCATGATGCAGGCGATCGGTCAGCAACTGCGCAAGCCGCTTCTCGGCACGGTCAAACTCGGCGCCATCGCCGGCTTTGGCCATGATGCGCGCATACGCGAGCGTGCCGGCGATCCGTGCGTTGAGGTGTTCGGCCGCATCACCGAACTTGTCGGCGTGGTTGAACTCGGAGGGCTTTCCAAGAAACTCCCCGGCGACCACCTGGATTGCTGCCTTCATCGCCAGAACCTGCTTCCATTGTTCGGCGTAATGGGCGCAAGCCCATAGGGCATATAGATCTTCAATACCGGATTGATATCGCGGCGCGGCGGCGGCATAGCGCAGCATCTCAGGCCCGAAATCATACAGCGTTCGGCGTGTGCCCTCGGCGCCGGGGTGCAACGGCTTTTTCAGCGGCGCGCCCTCGGCGAGCATGCTCGCCAGAAATTTCCCGGCCCGGTCTCGAACCGGCGGCGAGAGAAACGGCATCGCCAGCGCCACAGCCTGCATGGTCTCCGAGGTGCGCTGGAAGTGGGCTTCTTCGCCGCTGGGGCCAAGCTCGACGACCAACCAGCTCCAGGGATAACCCTCGACAAGTTCCACGACCGCCTCGTCGAGCCGAGCCCGTACGGGAGCGGCCCAATCGGCCGTGGGTATGCCGGTCGGAGGCAGAAACCGAATACACTCGCGGACCTGCTCCGGTGTAAGGATCGGCCGGGGCGTCTCGGCGTCAAAGCCACCGAAACTCGTGCTGGCGACATTGCCGCCGGGAGTTCCCCGCGACGTTCGGCGGCGGATGGGCGCTGGGGGTTTGTCGCCGCCGCTGGAAGCAGGGGGGATGTCAGGTCCGGCCAGGCAGACCACCTGGGCCCCGACCACCCAGAACACCCGATTCTCCGCGATGGCGACAATTCCCCGGTCGGGTCCGTGCCACTCGTTGGGAAGGTAAACGAGTTGGCCTGCGATGTGCGCCCGTTCCGAGCCTCCGTTCCATGGATCCGGAACGAACGCGGGACCGAAGATGCCGCCGTAGCTGTCGCGGCGGCCGGCAAGCACCCCACAGCGGCGGGTTGAAAGATCCAGTCCTCCGACGATGCCTTGGTGGGTGTTGAGAAGCGTATTGCCCATCAGGCTCAGAGCGAAGGTCTCATCCGCCGGCGGCGCGAATCCGGAATGGGTGTTGAATTGTTCGCTGTTGGCATGGAGCAGCGGTTCGATGAGCCCGGTGTCGCGGTCGAGCCTGCCGATGGCAATGGCGCCGCCGGGAACGCCGGCCGAGTAGTTGGTCAGAGCCGTAGGAAACCAGGTGAACAACTCGCCGGTCCGTGGATCGAACGTGGGGGACGTCGGCGAGTTGTGCATTCCGCAAGTGTAGAGCACGGGCGCCGTCCAGGGTTCCCGTCCATCCTCGAGGCGCAGGGCGTAAAAGGTCTTCTCGGACGGGTTGTCCCGGAGAAATGCCAGCACCGCCTGTCGCTCGGCATCAAGGCGGCGCGGCGTCAGTTGCATTACGTACTGCCCCCACTTGTCCAAGAGCACTCTGTCGTCCGGCAGTAGTGGCAGGGATTTCTGGGCTGCGGTGAGAACCGCCGGATTTTCGCCGGCGGCGCGGTGATACGACACGGCGGGAATGGTGCGAACAATCGCCAGCCCCCGCCAGATGCATGGGGCGTGGTCGCGCATGGACAATCCGCCTAGCTTGGCCGATTTCCACACCAGCGCGCCCGCCGGATCGATGCAGTACACATGCATGTCCTCGGAGCCGAAGATGATACGCCGGCCATCCGGAGAGAACGACGCGGGGCAGAGAATCATTCCTCCGGTCTTGAAAGTCCCTGCGGCTCTGCCCGTACGCGCATCGACCGCATGGAATACGCCCGCGCGGTCGCCGACATACACCAGCCGGCCGTCGCAGGCCGGAGCCGCCCAGATGCCCGCGCCGGCGGAGTATCGCCACACCTCGGTTCCATCCTGAGACCGCAGGCAATACAGGAAGCCGTCGTCAGAGCCGATGTAGAGATGTCCGTTGGCAAGGCAACCGGATGTGCCGACCGGGCCCCCGGTTTGAAACGTCCAAATTGTGCCGCCGTCGGCCACGCCCAGGGCGCGTACAGTGCCGGCGAGCGTGCCGACGAACACGCGGCCGTCACCAACGATGGCCTGGACCCGCGTGGAGATGAGCTCGTCGTGGAAATCGCGGAACCACTTGCGTTGCCATGGGCCCTTGACAGTCTGCTGACACCAGCCGGATCGCTGGTTGTCCCGATGCACGGTCGGCCAGTCGAACATCTCCGGAGTTGCGCCGCCGCAGGGCAAGGCTCCGATTGCAATCCAGACCCAGATGCGGAGAAGGGCACGCATGATTGGCAGCATATGCCGCCCCATCGCGAACCTCAACGGCGTTCTTGCGGGGTTTGAGGGTGTTCAGATCGGGCGACGTTCCATGATTTCCACCCAGTTGCCGGAGGGATCGCGCACCCAGATGCTCTCGACGCCGGGATTGACGCCGCGAAGCCGCTGATACTCGATTTGGCGATCGATCAGCGAGGACTCAACCTGGGAAAGAGAGTCCAGCTCGACGCCAAGCGCTCGACACGAATCGCGGGCGACCAGACCCTCGCACAGATGGAAAACGACACAGTGATTGTCCGCGCGGTAGATGCGCTCGTGACGCCGGTCGTCGCGAACCATCTTGAGCACGCCGCAGTAGAAATCGTCGTGCAGCCTTTCGAGTTCGGCCTGCGCAGGCAGATGAACATCGGCGATCGCCAGAAGTCTGACCGGA
>CAYSSA010000013.1:35359-36728 GCA_964433485.1 uncultured Tepidisphaeraceae bacterium
CAAAGGCTGTGGCGGGTTCGAGGGCAATGGGTTCCGGCTCGACCATAACTGCGAATCCCGCAGGAGAATACCGACACCCGGGACCGGCGACCAGTCGATGCGGTTCCCGCGCAGCCCCGCGATCGGCCAGTCCGGCAACAGGGAGCGCGATGAATGGATAGAAAAATTGCAAACTATCTATTTTTGAGTATGCAATGTTGCCCGGAAGTGGTAGACTTCGGCAGTTCACATTAAGGGTGGCCTATGGGTATTCGGTGGGTCTGGGTTGTTTTATTGTCGAGCATGCTTCATTTGTCTGTGTCCGGCGACACGCTTACTCTCACGGACGGAACCGTGCTGGAGGGCACGGTAATCCGGCAATCCGCCGGTTACTGGATCAAGACTCCCGATGGCCTGAGCAGGATCATTCCAGAGGACCAGGTGCGGTCGCACAAGACGGGGAAGGTTGTCGGCCCGGCCGCGGGAACCGGCGCCGACTTCAACGCCACACGCCGCAAGGCCGAGGCGGCCGACTCGCCGCTGGCGGCCGTTGCCATCTGGCAGAGTTTCGTCGACGCCAAACCTGCGCCGTCCGCTGCTGATCTTGATGCGGCCAGGGCTGAACTGGAGCGGTGGCGGAAGTTGGAAGAGGGCAAAGCCGTGAAGGTCAATGGCCGATGGATCGGCGGCCCCGAGCGCGAAGCGCTGATGGAAAAGGTCAAGAAACTGGTCGAAGAAGCCCAGGAGATGATGAAGACCGACCAGACCATCAACGCGCTGAAGAAACTGGAGGAGGCTAACAAGCTGTATCCGGATCCCGAGGCGACGTTCATGCTCGGGTTCATCGCGCTTCGGGCCAACAACCACCAGGACGCCATACGTTACTTCCAGCAGGGGCTGAAACTGAATCCGAACAACGTCGGGGCGATGAACAATCTTGGCGTGGCGATGGTGGCCCGGGAGGATGTGGCCGGCGCGCTGGAGATGTTCTACAAAGCGGCACTTAAAGGCGACAGCCCGCAGATTGCCCAGAATTTGGTGAACATCGTTGCCCTCGCCCAGCGGCGGATGTCGGAAACTCCGACGCTGAGGGGGGCGGCCGAGGCTTCGCGCATCCTCGCGGGCAAGTATCGCATCAATGGACCGATCCAGCAGTATCCGCTGATGCCTCCGTGGCAGCGCGTGCGGACGCCGGAGAACGGCCCGAACGCCGCCCTCCTGTCCGCGGGCACGGGCTTCATCGTCACGGATGATGGGCTGGTGCTGACCAATCGTCACGTCGTTGACGGAGGCAAAACGTTCCTGGTGCTGTTGCCGGGCAACGTGCGGAAGAGCGCCGAGTTGATTGCCATAGACCCACACCAGGATCTGGCGCTGCTCAAGCTTCGTC
>CAYSSA010000014.1:0-222 GCA_964433485.1 uncultured Tepidisphaeraceae bacterium
GTATCGTACGCCCCGACAAGCACGGGCGCGGCTGGATCGCCGACGTTCACGATCAACAACCCACCGGCCCGGTCGGCGATGTATGCCAGCGTGCCCGACATATCTACATATGTCGCTACTCCGGGCGTGTCGTACGCGCCGACAATCCGCGGGCTGGCCGGATTGCTGATGTCGGCGATCTTCAGTCCTTCACCGGCGGCCGCCAGATAGGCATGGTTGCCT
>CAYSSA010000014.1:253-5634 GCA_964433485.1 uncultured Tepidisphaeraceae bacterium
GCCGTGGGCAAGTTGAACCGGGGCGGCTGGATTGCTGACATCATGGATGTACAAACCCTCTGTGCCCGAAGCGAGGAACGTCGTGTTGCCGCTTGCGGCGATCCGACGCCCGCTGCCGGCGGCGACGAGGCCAAGCTGACTCGGGTCGGCCGGATCGGCTCCGTCAAGGACGCGCAATCCGATTCCATTGTCGGCCAGGAAGATGTCAGAGCCGACTGCGGCCACCCCCGACACCGGGCCGCTGCCGGCGTAGCGCGTCCGAAGGGTAGGGGCGGCCGGCACGGCGACGTCAATGATGTCCAGGCCCTGCAATTGGCGCGCGGCGTAAAGAGTCGATCCGCCTACGGCGACCCGTTGCGCACCCACCGCGCCAGGAAGCGACCCAAGCATCGAAGGCATGCCGGGGGTTGCCAGATTGATGATGGCCACCCCCGTCGAGCTATTGCCGACATACGCACGGTCACCCCAGATCGCGACGGACACGGCAAAGCCGCCGGAATAGGTCTGGCCGAGTTGCGTCGGCGCCGTCGGATCGGTGACATCGATCACGCGAATGCCGCTGTTGCCGTCGGCGAGGCATACCAGCGTACCCGCTGCCGCGACTCCATAGGTGAGGCCCACGGTGTCGAACGAACTCGCCAGCGTCGGAGCGGCCGGATCCGTCACATCGACGATGAGCAGGCCGGCGCTGTCGGCCGCGAGAAACACCGTGGATTCGCCGACGGCGATGCCCCTTGGAGCAACCGGCGCGGCATAAGTTCCCAGCAGCGTTGGGGCGTTGGCGTCGGCAACGTCGATGATTTGCAGTCCCGAGGCATTGGCGACAAAGAGCATATTGTCATCGGCGATCAGCCCGCGCGCATCGCCTGTCGATGCGATGTTTCCGATAATGGCGGGCATGGCGGGATCAGAAACGTCGAGAATGGAGACGTTCGACGATTCCAGACCCACATAGGCGCGCGTTCCAGACACCGCGACGGCTGTCACCGGACTGTTGAAGACCAGTTGGCCGGCTTGAATCTGGCTGGAGGGATCGGAGACATCGAGAATGCGAAGCACTGCGCCCTGGCAATAATAAGCGTAGTCGCCATCGACGGCGACGTCCTTGGTTGGACCGCCCCATTGCGCAAGCGTTGCCAGAGTGGACGGATCGGCCAGCAGCAGGCGCGATTCCATCGGCTCGGACAGCCAATCATTCGCGCTGCCGCGTGTGCCCCGATCCGTGGTGGTCCGGGTGACGACATTGCAAAGACGTGCCCAGACTCTGTCCATCCAACTCATGCTCACTCCGATAACAAAAATGCGATCTCGTCTCCGGTTCAGGCCGGCGATGCGGAGTCGCTATGTCAGAATCGACCTGAAACGGACGCCGGTTAAACGGACTTCCGAAGACGTAAAGCCCGTGGAGACCAGCGCTTGAGTCTGTCTGTCGGCGGCAACAGACGCCCTCGGTTCGCGGTAGCATGTTACAATCCATCTCGAAAAAGGAGAACAAATGTACATCACAACTCGGCTCCTGACCGCACTGTTGACGCTC
This sequence comes from uncultured Tepidisphaeraceae bacterium, assembly GCA_964433485.1. Taxonomy (GTDB): domain Bacteria; phylum Planctomycetota; class Phycisphaerae; order Tepidisphaerales; family Tepidisphaeraceae; genus JANYKD01. The sequence goes on from CAYSSA010000014.1 coordinate 1,791, forward strand.
GGATTGATTATCTCGGGCACGGCTTTGGCCCAGCCGACCAGCGCCAAGAAGAAGATTATATTCCTTACCGGCAACCAGAGTCACGGCTGGGTGGGTCACGCCTACTTTGCCGACTGTTCCCTTCTTGCGGGGCAACTCAACGACAACGTGCCTGGCGTGGAAGCGAGTGTGCTCAAGGGCGGCTGGCCGAAGGATCCCAGCGTACTGGATGGAGCCGCGGCCATCATCGTCGCCTGCGATGGCAACGGGGTGATAGGCGCCAAAGCCAATTGGGATGCGCTGGACAAGCTGGAGCATGACGTGCTGGGCAAGACCGACGGCTGCGGGACCGGCATTGCCTTCATCCATTACGCGATTGACGTTGGCAACAAGGACATGATGGACCTCCAGCGGAAGTGGGTGGGCGGGTGCTACGAACAACACTGGTCGGTGAATCCGTTCTGGCTGGCCGAGTTCAAGACGATTCCGGAACATCCGGTGACGCGCGGCGTCAAGCCGTTTTCGCTTTCGGACGAATGGTACTACCACATGCGTTTCGTCCCGGAGATGAAGGGCGTGACACCGGTGCTGACGGCGGTTCCGCCCGAGAAGACCCGCGAAGGCAAGGACGGTCCGCACAGCGGCAACCCGACCGTGCGCTCGCGCAAGGGCATGGCCGAGCATGTGGCGTGGGTCTACGAGCGACCGGAAGGCGGACGTGGTTTCGGCACGACGGGCGGGCACACGCACTGGAGTTACGCGAACGACCAGTACCGCAAACTGCTCCTGAATGCCATCTGTTGGATCGCCCAGGTCGAGATTCCCGCGGACGGGGTGAAATCGCCGCGTCCAACCTCACAGCAGATGCTGGCCAATCTCGCGGGCAACCCGCCGAAGGACTGGGATGACGCGAAGACCGCCAAGGCCATCGAGGACGCCAACAAGTGAGCGGCCAACCATGGGTGATGCATATCCTATCGAACCGGTGAGTGTTCCGAAGATTCAGACTCCCCATCGGCAGATCGTCTCGGCGATTCCGCATCCGGATTCGGTGCCGATTCTTGAGCGGCTGCGCCGGGCCGAGCCTCAGTGCATGGAAGGCCAGCCGCCGATCGTGTGGGACCGGGCCGAAGGAGCGTCCGTATATGACGGTTTCGGCAACAAGTGGATCGACATGTCCTCAGGGGTGCTGATCGCCAACGCCGGACATGGACGGAAGGAGATGTCTCAGGCCATCATCGCCGGGGCGGAGCGGCCGCTGTTGACGACTTACTGTTTTCCGCACGGGATTCGGGCCGAGCTTGTCGAACTTCTCCAGCGGCAAGCGCCGCGGCCAACCGACAAGGTGATGCTTGTGTCCACGGGATCGGAAGCCGTCGAACTATGCATCAAGCTGGCGCGCGAACACGGGCGCCGCAAGGGCAAGTCCGGCGCGGTGCTGGTCAGCTTCAACAACGCGTTTCATGGCCGAACCATGGGTTCACAAAGGGCCGGCGGCATTCCCGGACTCAAGGAGTGGATCGGCTATCCGGACGAGCATTTCGTCAATGTGCCGTTTCCGGATGGCGGTGTGCGCTGCCGGCCGGAAGACAACGACTTTGGCGCATTTGAATTGTCGCTGCGGCAGCAGGGAATCATCCCGGCGCGGGTCTGCGGCGTCATGACCGAGACCTATCAGGGCGGCAATTCATCCTTTGCGCCGCCGCGATATGTGCAGCAACTTGCCGAATGGTGCCGGCGCCATGACGCCGTGCTGATCATGGACGAAGTGCAGGCCGGGTTCGGGCGCACGGGGAGATTCTGGGGTTTCGAGCACTACGGCATTGCCCCGGACCTGATCGCCTGCGGCAAGGGGATCAGCAGCAGCCTGCCGCTGGCGGCCGTGATCGGTCGGGCCGACCTGATGGACCAGTTCCCGCCCGGTTCGATGACCAGTACGCATAGTGGCAACCCGATCTGCTGCGCCGCGGCGCTGGCAAGCCTGAAGCTGATACTGGCGGAGCGACTCGCCGATCGCGCCGATCGCGTCGGGCCAATCATGCAGGACATGGCCGCGGCTATTCGCAGGAGGTTTTCCGATGTTATTATCGCCCACCATGGCAAGGGCCTGGTGGCGTCGCTGCATTGTGTCAAAGCCGGAACCGCCGAACCGGACGCGCGCCTGGCTTGGAAAGTGGTTGGCCAATGCGTGCGACAGGGGGTGATGCTCTTTGCGCCGGTCGGATACGGTGGGGCAAGTGTCAAGCTCTGCCCGCCGCTGGTGATCGAGGAAGACGCGTTGCGCGAAGCGATGCGTGTGATCGAGAATGCGTTCGCATCATGCCTGTAGCATGGGTTGCTCTTATGGCCGCGTACAGACGGTTAAACACTTCCCCGAACAGACGACAGATCCGATGATTTCCGAAGTCTCCAGAATCGCCCACTCGCCGGAGTTCCGCCAGTACCTGGCGGACACCCTCTTGGATTTGTGCGCCATCGACACGACGCCGCAGGCCGATCTCGCGGCGTTTGCGGACGCCGAGCGCCGCGTGTTTGACGCCATCGGATGCCGGCTCGAGTCGCTGGGACTGTCGGGCCTGAGGTTGGAGCGCGTACCCATCAATCCGGCCATCGAACGGCATCCATTCTACTCGCGTCCCTATTACACGATCACGCCGGATCATCCGCGGGAGAAGCCGGCCGCCGAGACCTACGCCGGGCGGTACAACCTGGTGGTCAAGGTCGACGGCGTGACCGGCGACCGCGGCGGCCTGGCCCTCGATGCGCATATCGACATTGTCAAACCCTTCATTGCTCCGTGCGTGCGGGGCAATGTGCTGTTTGGCCGGGGTGCTTGCGACGACAAAGGCCCGGCGGTGTCGATCATCGGCGCCATCCGGCTTGTGGCCGAGCATCTCAAGCGCACCGGTCGGCGACTGACAAAACCGCTCACGCTCATGTTCGTGATCGACGAGGAGATGGGCGGCAACGGCTCGCTGTCATTGGCGATCGACCGAGAGTTGCGGTCCCGCTACGACACACAGGTCGTGCTGGAATGCTGCTCGAGCGACATCCACCCGGCCAATCGCGGCGCGGTCTGGTACCAGATCGAGGCACGGATGCCCGGGGTGAATCTGTTCGAGGCGGCCGCGTTCATCGTCGAGGAAATGGAGCGCGAAGGTCGGGCCATTCGTTCCGAAAGCCGTCACGAGTTATTCCCGCATCGTCCGGTCCAGACTTGCCATGGAATTCTCGGATCTTTCGGCGAACATCCCAGCCGCATCTGCGGGCGGGTGGATTTCGTCATCCAGCCCGCGCCGGGCGCCGGTTTGGCCGGCGCGATGCCGCTGATTCGAGACGTCCTCGAGGATGGCCTGGCCCAGTACATCGCCCTTTACGGTGACAAGAGCCGGGTCGTGGACCCGGCCACGGGCAAACCCAAGGTGGCCCGGCACTACGACGCGGAGATGGCGGACGGCGAAGCTGTCGTGCGCGTGTTCGGCGCCACAGGCCACATGGGGGCCATCCTGCAGAACGACGGCGCCATCACCAAGATGGCCGCCATGCTGCGGGCATTGATCACCAGCCGCGCGGCCATCGAGCGGGCGGCCGGCGGAGGCGTCGAGTTCCGTCCGCTCAACTGGCAGGATTCCTCGCACCTGCTGATGGAAGGCGGACAGGGGTTTCTGCCGACACATCCGATGCCGCAGGTCATGGACCGGCTTCGCCAGGCCGTCTGGCGCGGAGCGAGGCAATATTTTTCCATCATTCGCGGGAGCGATGCGCGTTCCACCGACATCGACGTGAGCGGCGCTTTCGCCGTCAGCTTCGACAAGCTCCACAACGCCGCCTTCGCCGGGGACCCGGATTCCCCGGCCATGCGGAG
>CAYSSA010000014.1:5644-15033 GCA_964433485.1 uncultured Tepidisphaeraceae bacterium
AAGCCGCCGGAATCCGCCAGGACGACCAGGCCGTCCGCGGCTGGGATGTCTCCTGCGATGCCCGCATCTTCGCCTGCGAGTATCCGGACCTGACGGTTCTGACCACCGGGCCGGGGCGACTGATCCATGCCCACGCGGATGATGAGCAGATAGACCTCGACGAACTGACGCGGTTCACTGGCTTCCTGGCCCGGTTCATTCTCGATCAGACGCTGTAGATGGAGTGGTTATGTCCCCCTTGCGCCTCGGAATCGTCGGAACCGGCTCGGTGGTTCGGGAGATCTACCGGCATCTTTTCTTCCACAGCGAGTATTCCCGGACGCTCTCGGTCGAGGCGGCCGCGGATCCAAACGCAGCGGCGTTGACCGAGTTCTGCGATCAGTACAACATTCCCGCCGATCGTCGCTTTGCCGATTATCAGGAGATGATCGGCAAAGTGGAACTCGACGCGGTGCAGGTCAACACCCCCGACAGCCTGCACGAAGCGCCCACTCTGTTCGCGCTCGAAGCCGGACTCGATGTGATGCTTCCCAAGCCCCTGTCGGACACGATCCGCTCGGCCCACAATATGATACACACGGCCCGGCGAACCGGGCGCCTGCTGGTGGTGGATTTCCACACGCGCGACGATCCGCGTCTGAAGGAAGCGGCCGCCAGGTTTCAGTCAGGCCAATATGGGCGCTTTCAGGCGGCCGTCTTCTACATGCTCGACAAGCTGATGGTGGCCGACCCGAATCACTCGCCGCGGTTCTTTGCTTCATCCGATTTTGCCCGCCGCAATAGCCCCATCTCATTTCTGACGGTACACATGGCTGATGCGCTCCTGGGCATCATCCGCAAAAGACCCCTGAGCGTCCGGGCCTCCGCCTGGAGCCAGAAGCTGCCGAGCCTGTCGCCCATCGCCGTCTCGGGTTACGACATGGTCGACACGGAAGTGCGCTTCGCCGAGGGGGGCCTGGCGCACATTCTCACCGGCTGGCACCTGCCCAACGCCGCCCATGCCACAACCGTCCAGTCGGCCCGCATCATCTGCACCGACGGCCTGCTCGATCTTGGACTGGATACGCCGGGCTACCACGAACTCACGGCCAACGGCATCACGGAATGCAACCCGCTCTTCCGCAATTTCGAGGCCGACGGAATGGTGAGCGGCTACGGCATCAGCCACCCCGGCCGGCTGTATCAGAAACTGCTTGGATTCCGGCGCGGCGAACTGTCGCCCCGGCAGCGTCAGCAGATGCTCGACCCGATCACCCTGGGATTCTGGACCACGGCCATCCTTCAGGCTGCCGAGCACAGCCTGGCGTCGGGAACCAAAACGCCTCACGGCACAACGACCGGCGCGACCGTGGAAATCGACGAACTGCTGACGCGGGAACTCGGGCCTGACCAGATGAGTCTGTACGGGTTCGATGCCGAGGGACGTTAGCCCGCATTCGGCGAGACGGAATTTCGTTCATCGGCCGCAGCCTGTTTTCGCATGGATGTCCGCATTGGGCGGCTTGACGTCGCGGAGTGCGGTATCCGCGTCATCCATTATGCCCACGGCTTCGCCAACCCGCGCCGCGGCACACACGGTCTGCCCGAAGCAGACCACCCGTCAGTAGAGACCCCAATCAGCGGACTTTTCAGAACGGGTTAAGATGCTGCGACTGCGAAGCTCAGATCATCGAATAGTCATACGGCTTGCGCATCTCGCGGACGACGTACTTGCTCGCCTCGGGATCGTTGATGAACTCCTCCTTCACCGGATCCCAGTTGAGCTTGCGGCCAAGGCGGATGGAGATAACGCCCAGATGGGCGATGCTGGCCGAGCGGTGGCCTGTCTCGGCGTTGCAGAGCGGATCCTTGCGTGTGCGCACACAGTCGACGAAATTGCCCATGTGGTCGTTGCTGACCTGCACGCGCTTGGCATCGTCCGGCAGCGGCTTTTTGAGCAGGTCCGGATTCAGCTCGTCCATCTTCTCGGGATTGTTGCCGGCCTTGATGACCCCGCGCGTCACCCAGATCCAACCCTCGCTGCCGGTGAACTTCAGTCCGTGCTGCTGGCCCTTGGGGTCCTTTACGCCGCCGTGCCACTCACTGGCGGTTGTGCTGCGGCAGTAGTGCTTGATCCCGTTGGGATAGGTGTAGATGACTTCGTATTCGCTGGCGGCCGTGTAGCCGCCGGGGATCATGTCCACCAGTTGTTTGCCCTCGATGGTGGCCGGGCCCGTGCGGTCAAGATCCAGGCACCAGCCGACGATGTCGTTGTGGTGCGCGCCCCAGTCGGTCATGGTGCCGCCGGAGTATTCCCACCAGTAGCGGAAACTGAAGTGCGTGCGCTCTTTCACATAGTCCACCTTGGGCGTCTGGCCGAGCCAGAAGTCGTAGTCGAATCCGGCCGGGACAGCCGATGTCTTGAACGGTCCTCCGCGCAGCCCTGCCGGTAGCCAGACTTCGACCTTGTCCACCTTGCCGATGCGCCCGTTGCGGATCAGGTCGGCCGCCAGCCGGAAATGCTGGCTGCTGCGCTGTTGCGTACCGGTCTGGAGCACGCGCTTGGTTTCCTTCTGCACCTGGACCAGGCGCTTGCCTTCGTCGATGGTCAGTGTCAGCGGCTTTTCGCAGTAGACATCCTTGCCGGCTTTCATGGCGGCCATGGACACCAGGGTGTGCCAGTGATCCACCGTACCGCAGATTACGGCGTCCAAGTCCTTTTTCTCCACCAGCTTGCGGAAATCGCTGAATGTCTCGGCCTCTGGGAATCGCTTCTTTGCGTTGGCCAAATGGCCCGCGTCCACATCGCACAACGCCACAATCTTTCCATGGCGCTGGGCGTTGACGGCATCGCCGGTGCCCTGGCCACCGCAGCCGACCAACCCGATGCGAATCGGATCGCCCGAAGGCGCGGGTTGGGCAAGGGATTGCTCAACAAACCACTCGGGAAGGCAGGAAGCAGCGGCAATAGCCGGAATAGACTTGAGCAGACTGCGACGCATAATGATCATGGTGGTGCTCCTATGTGATGGCTGTGTTGAATGTTACGCGCGCCATGTTGCCTTGTTGATTCGCGGAACCACCTCCCGGAGAGTTTGTTTGCCTTGACGCGGCCAACCGCCTCTACTGTAATACGCATCACCGGGCGTTTCACGGAGTCCGTCTTATGAAGCGAATCGCAATGTTGGCATTCCTCGGACCTCTGATCGTCTCCGGTCTCGCGTGTCAGAAGGACTGCGAGTGCGAGAAAAAAAAGCTGGCCGCGCAGGCGGCCATGAACAGCTCAAAGACCAATTCCATGAACATCCGCAAAGTCGATTTCGGGAAAACCAAGGCCGGCCAACCCGTACACCTTTACGTCATGACCAACAAGAACGGCATGGTTGCCAAAGTCATGACCTGGGGCGCGTTGCTTACGGAATTGCACGTTCCCGACCGCGATGGCAAACCGGGGAATGTGGTTCTGGGTTTCGACAATTTTGCCCGCTACGAATCCGGGCATCCTTTCTTCGGAGCCATCGCCGGACGAGTGGCCAACCGCATCGCCAAGGGCAAATACACCATCGACGGCAAGGAATACTCGGCGTTTATCAACAACGGTCCCAATTCGCTGCATGGCGGCAAGGAAGGCTTCGACAAGAAGGTCTGGACGGCCGATACGAAGCAGTCTTTCGAGGGCCCGGCCCTGATCCTGACATACATCAGTCCCGACGGCGAGGAAGGTTATCCCGGCACGCTCAAGACCACGGTGACCTACACCCTGACCGACAAGAACGAGCTGAAGATCGACTACCTTGCAACCACCGACAAACCGACGATCGTCAACCTGACAAACCACTCTTATTTCAACCTGGGCGGCGCCGGATCGGGCACCATGCTCAACCACCTGCTGACCATCAACGCCGATAATTACACACCCACCGACGCCGGGCTGATTCCCACGGGCCAGATAGCACCGGTCGCGGGCACGCCGCTGGACTTTCGCTCTCCCAAGCCCATCGGACGGGACATCGGCAAGCTCGACATCGGCGGCTACGATCACAATTTCGTGCTTAACAAGCCCGCGCAGGGCGAACTGACGCTGGCCGCAAAAGTAAGTGAACCGACCACCGGCCGAGCGATGGAGTGCTGGACGACCGAGCCCGGGATGCAGCTGTACTCCGCCATCCACCTCGACGGCAGCGTCATTGGAAACGGCGGCTCATATCCGAAATACGGCGGCTTCTGTCTGGAAACGCAACACTATCCCGACTCGATCAACCACCCGAATTTCCCGAGCATTATTCTCAGGCCGGGGCAGACTTATGTAAGCCAGACCATCTACCGGTTTTCGACAATCAAGTGAGTTTGCGGCAACCGGTTGAGTGGTTCGATGAAAACTCCCCACCCTATTTTGCCTTGGGCGCGGGCTGTTCCTCGAGCAGCGCATCGACGATCTTGTCGGCGTAGTTCGGTTTGATCCCCAGAGCCCGAACCTTGCCGTCGCGATCAATTACCGCATACGTCGGCCACCACTGCACTTTCCATCCCTTGCTTGTGGCCGGCGTGGTCCGGGCGGTCGGGTACTCCATATTGTGTTTCTTCGCCACATCGCCCATCGCCTGTTCCCGGCCGCCGCCGCATGCGCCGATCACCAGCACGCCTTTGTCGGCGTATTTCTTGGCCATTTCATTGTTGTGCGGTATCGCCGCGATACACGGCCCGCACCATGTGGCCCAGAAATCCAGGACGACGATTTTCCCACGCATGGCTTCGGGCGTGACTTCGCCGTTGATCCAGTCGGCCATGTCCAGTTTCGGAGCGGGTTGGCCGAGGAGTTTGCTGTGTTCGGCCCATCCGCTTTCGTCCCAGTGTCCCTCCTTGGCCAGTTTGGCCACCTCGGGGTTCTCCTTGCGTTTTTCGGCCGCAAAGGCCACCATATCGCCGAGACACAAAGCCAGGATAACGACCGCCAGGGATGCGCGAATCATGAAATCTCCTTGGGCCGGACACCTACAGTAACCGGCTTGGTAATATAGATTCGTGAAGAACCAAAAGGTTGCAACGCGACACTGTTGTCAACGCCAAGAACGTCCGTGAGAAGATGCATCCCGCCTGAGTACGGCGCATTCCTGGAGTCGCGCACCTGCTTGGGATCAACGCCTAAAACGACAGCGCTAAGACCGTCGCCAGACGCAGTTGTGCCCGAAGCCACGCACGAGTCGCACGCTCCATGGAAACCTCCTCGGAAAGCGCGGCACAGAACGATTTCAAGCCCTCGCCGTGTTGCCGCGGTGGTTCCATCAGGATGAGAAAAGATGCAGTTCGAAAGCGCCGTTCCAGCCAAGGCCTGTAGCCCACGACGCCATCATTTCGAGATGGTATTCCTGCGTGGAGTGAGAAGGCAAGAACCTGCCACTCGTTTTTTCGGCTCACGAATTTGCCTTGGATTCCGAGCCAACGGGCGCGGCCCCGTCTCCACAACACCGGACTGTTTTCACCCTAATTTCCACGGCGCTCGATACGGCAGCGACAACAGCCGATTGGCCTCGGCATCGCCGACAAACTGCTCCCTGTTGGGATCCCACTTCAGGCTCCGACCCAGTCGTCGGGCGATATCGGGGAGCAGCATGACGCTGGCCGCCCGGGCGGTGCTGTCGATGTTGCAGACTGTCCGCCCACGAGTGCGGACGCAATGCAGGAAATTGCCCGAGTGGCTGCCGCCGGGGATGTCCAAATGCACATCATCCGGACCGAGTGGCTTGCGGAGAATGTCGGGCGGGTTGGCCAGCAACACCTGCCGGTCCACGGCAATTTTCCCTTCGGTGCCGACGAACACGCAACCGCCTTCGCCGGGGAAATTCACCCCGGGCCCCAGACCAATGGTGCGGTCGGGATAGGGGCCGCAGATCACTTCGACGCCGTTGGCGTACTTCACCTTTTCGCGGCTGACTTCCACCGGGCCAGTGTCGTCGGCGCCGATGCCCCACTGCACGATGTCCCAGTGATGCTGGCCCCAGTTCACCGGATCGGTGCCGAAAAGATGGGCGTGAGCCACGCCCTGATAGGGCGACCAGGGCGCCGGGCCAAGGAACAAGTCCCAGTCGAATCCCGCGGGCACGGGCTTCTCATTGCCAAACCAGCGACGCCAGACCGGGCCGCCGCCTTCGATGTGCGAATAGACCGTTTGCAGTTTGCCGATGCGTCCACTGCGAATCAACTCGCACGCCATTCGGAATTTGCCGCCGTATTCGGATCGCTGCTGCGTGCCGGCCTGAAACACGCGACCGTAGCGCGTGACCGCTTCGCGCGCGGCCTGCGCTTCGGCGATGGTCATGGCCGTGGGTTTCTCGCAGTAGACATCCTTGCCGGCTTTGGCGGCCATGACCGTCATCAGGGCGTGCCAGTGAATGGGCGTGCCAATGAGGACGGCGTCCACATCGTCGCGGGCGATCAGTTCGCGGAAATCGTTGTAGGCAACACAGGATTTGTACGTGGCCGCGTTGGACTCCTGCCGCGTCCACAGCGATATCTGGCGCAATCCGTTCGTGCGGGCGTTCTCGGCCAGGAGGACGGCACAGGCAGTCCCCACCTGGACTTCCTCTCGCGCCAGATATCCGCCGGGAATGTACGTCCAGGCTCCGCCGAACAGATGTCCGCCGCCCTGGCCGCCGATGCCGATGAACCCCATGGCGATACGTTCGCTGGGGGCCACCAGACCGTCGGCCCCTCGCGCCGACGCCGGAATGATCGCCGGAAACGCCGCCGCCGCGAGGACGCTCTGCATCAACCCGCGTCTGCTGAGGTGCGCCAATCCGCTCATCGCCGATTCTCCTTCAGGCGTCCTGTGCATGCCGCCTGACAGGATTACGCCGGCACGGGCGGGGCGTTGCGAGCATGTGGCCGAATACCCGCGCGGCGCCTGTCCGATATTAGACGTCAAAATACTTCGCCTGCGGGTGGTGCGCGATGATGGCGTCGGTGCTCTGCTCGGGCACCAGCATGTAGTTCTCGCTGAGGCTCACGCCCAACTCCTGCGGCTGGAGCAGTTGCATGATCAGCGCTCGGTCCTCCAGGTTTGGACAAGCCGGATATCCGAAGGAGTAGCGGCTGCCGCGGTACTTCTGCTGGAAGATTTTCTGGATGGAGGGATCGTCCTCGCTGCCGAAGCCCAGTTCCTGACGCACGCGCTTGTGCCACAATTCCGCCAGCGCCTCGGCAGACTCCACCGCGAAACCATGGAGATAGAGGTACTCCTGATATTGGTTGGCCTCGCGCAGGCGGTTGGCCAGTTCCGTGGCCTTGTCGCCGACGGTGACGAGTTGCACGCCGAGGACGTCGAACTCGCCGGAATCGACACTGCGGAAATAGTCGCTCAGGCAGAGCCGCCGCCGGCCTTCCTGCCGGGGAAACCTGAATCGCAGCCACTCCCTGGCTGTCGATTTAGGAGCGATCCTGCCGCCGTGGTTGACGCCGCAATCGCACCGCGCCTGCTCGAACTCCTCGACGTGGTAGACGATCAGATCGTCGCCGCTGGACTGCACCGGGAAGTAGCCGTAGGCGACGGCCGGGCGAATGAAACCCTCGTCGAGCGCGCGCTTCTGCATGCGTTCGAGAACCGGGCGGGCCGTCTCATGAAGAATCTCGCGGAACTGCTCGTCCGACAGCGATCCCTTCTTCAGGCCCCATTGTCCGAAGAAAAGGGCATTCTCGTTGATGTAGGGAAAGAGGTGCCTGGGGCTCAGGTCGCGGACGATGCGCCGGCCCCAGAACGGTGGAACGGGCACGGGGTTGTCCCTGGCGATTGGCTGCGGCGCCGCCTCGCTCGTGGGCTGCACCGCGGAGGCCCGCAGGCGTTTGCGTTTCTCGGCTCGGTCGCGTTGTGACTGCACGACCGCGGCAACCTTCCCGCCACAGACCGCATCCATCATGTGCAATCCGTCGAACGCATCCTTGCAGTACAGCAGCGGGCCTTTGTACAGCGTTGCCAGATCATCCTCCGCATAGTCGCGCGTCAGCGCCGCCCCGCCCAGCAGCACGGGCACGTTCACGCCGCGGGTGTTCATCTCGTCGAGGTTTTCGCGCATCACGGCAACGGACTTGACCAGCAGCCCCGACATGCCGATGGCGTCAGCGTTGTGCGCCCTGGCCGCTTTCAAAATCTCGTCGATCGGCTGTTTGATGCCGAGGTTGATGACCGTGTAGCCGTTGTTGGTCAGCAGGATGTCCACCAGGTTTTTCCCGATGTCATGCACGTCGCCCTTGACGGTCGCCAGCACCATCCGGCCCTTGGTCTGTCCCGCGGATTTCTCCATGTGCGGCTCGAGGTGGGCCACGGCCGCCTTCATCGTTTCGGCGCTCTGCAATACAAACGGCAACTGCATCTGCCCTGATCCGAACAGGTCGCCTACGACTTTCATCCCCTCCAGTAGGATCTGGTTAATGATGTCCAGCGCCGAGTGGAACTTGAGGGCCTCGTCCAGGTTCGCCGTCAGGTTGCGCTTTTCCCCGTCAATGATGTGTCGCTTGAGTTTCTCCTCGATGGCAAGCCCATCATACGCGCCCCCCGTCGTGGTCGCTTCAGTGGCCGTGTTCGTATCCGGAAACAGCGAAACAAAGTGCGTGAGCGGATCGAATCCTTCGCGCCGGCGATCGTAGATCAGGTCCAGGGCCGCCTGCCACTGCTCCGCGGGAATGCGGTTCTTCGGCAGCAGCTTGGACGCATGCACAATCGCCCCGGTCAGACCGGCCTCGCGAAGCTCGTGAAGAAACGCGCTGTTGAGCACCACCCGCGCCGCCGGCTTCAATCCGAATGAGACATTCGAGAGCCCCACCACCGTGTGGCAGTTGGGCAGTTCGCGGGCGATTCGCCGCGTGCCCTCGATGGTCTCCAGGGCGTTGCGCCGGTCTTCCTCGATTCCCGTCGAGATCGGCAGCACCAGCGGCTCGAAAAACAAATCCTCGTCGCGCAACCCGTATTTCCCGACCGCCAGATCGCGGATACGCCGGGCGATTCCGATCTTCCGGTCCGCCGTCCGGGCCATCGCCGACACCTTGTCCTCGTCGATCGTGCCGGCGACAACGGCCGCACCGTATTTCTTCGCCATCCGGCAGATCTGCGCCAGCTTCTCCTCGCCTTCCTCCAGGTTCATCGAATTCAGCACGCAGCGCCCACCCGCCAGTTTCAGCCCGGCTTCCATCACGGCCGGATTCGTGCTGTCCAGCATCAGCGGCACATCCAGCGAGTTGACAAAACGCCGCACCACCTCGTGCATGTCCCGCACGCCGTCGCGGCCGACGAAGTCCACGCATACATCCAGCATGTGGGATCCGTCCCGCACCTCGTCGCGGGCCATCGACACCAGCCCGTCCCAGTCCTCGGCCTGCAACAGTCGCTTGAACTGCCGCGATCCGTTGGTGTTGGTGCGTTC
>CAYSSA010000014.1:15093-25714 GCA_964433485.1 uncultured Tepidisphaeraceae bacterium
CCGCACGGTCACGCCGCGCGGCCGGCAGGCGCGCTCGTGTCCCACCGCCTTGACCAGCGCGGCCAGATGCTCGGGCATCGTCCCGCAGCAGCCACCGATCAGGTTGACGCCGAAATCGTTCACATACCGCAGCATCCCCCGCGCGAAGTCCTCGGGACCCATGGGAAACCGCGCCCTCCCCTTCTCATCCATCACCGGCAGTCCCGCGTTGGGCAGCGCGCTCACCAGTCGCGGCCAGCGCGAAGCGATGTACTTCACCGTTTCCGCAAGCTCGGTCGGACCGAAAGCGCAGTTCACCCCAAGCACCTCCACCTCGCTGTAGGGCTCGAAGGTCGCCACCAACGCGGCCGGGTCCGATCCCGTCAGCATCTGCTGCCCGCCATTGGTGTCGAATGACCCTTGAACGATGATGGGCAGCCGCGTGTCCATCTCGTGCATCACCCGATTGGCCGCCGCGATGGCGCACTTGGCCACGAGCATGTCCTGCTGCGTCTCGATCAGCAGTGCATCCACACCGCCGACAATCAGCCCGCGCACCTGCTCAGCATACGATTCCTCCATCGCATCCCATGTCGTATGCCCCAGCGTGAGCAATTTCGTGCCTGGGCCCATCGCGCCAATCACATACCTCGTCCGCTCCGCCGTCTCGAACCTCCCGCACGCCCGCCGGGCGATCTCCGCGGCCCGTTTGTTGATCTCAAACACCCGGTCGGCCATGTCGGCTTCGGCCATCACAATCCGGTTACCGCCGAAGGTGTTGGTCTCAATGGCATCGCACCCGACACTCAGGAAAGCCTCGTGGATTTCCTGAATTACCTCCGGACGCGTCAGGTTCAACACCTCGGACATGTTCTCGTGCCCCAACCAATCCCGTTTGACATCGAAACTACGCTGCTGGAGGTTGGATCCCATTGCCCCATCAAGAATAACGACACGGCGGCGGACCAGTTCGATAAAGGGAATGCGGGACATGGGCAAGTCCTGTCAGATAAAGGCGTAATGTTCATCTATCGGCCGAACTAAAACGGAACTTGTCCGGCATCGCCGGATCATAGGAGGAGATTTATGTATCTGTCAATCCGGATGATAGGATGGTTTGGTGTTGTGCAAAGCCTGGCTGCCCGTCGATTGCAACAACGGGCTTGTTGGATTGGCGATTACCCAGCAAGACGGCATCTGTGTAAACAGACCCGATTGACGATAGGGGCGTTCTCGCTATTATACGATTCCATGGTTCGCACCACGGCGATCATTCCGGCTGCGATTATTACCCCACGTCAACGCGGGTAGGGCCGGTTTTTCATACTGGAAACACCACACGCCCTGCCCGCGAAGGCAGGGCGTCATCGTTTTCAAAGGAATGCACATGAGCACCGCACGGCGTATCGAGATTTATGACACGACCCTTCGGGACGGAACACAGGCCGAAGGCTTCAATCTGTCATTGCAGGACAAGCTGGCCATTGCCCAGAAGCTGGATGAGCTGGGTGTGGACTACATCGAGGGCGGCTTCCCTCTGTCTAATCCGAAGGACGCCCAGTTTTTCGTGGATATTCGCGGAATGAACCTGCGACATGCGAAAGTGGCGGCGTTCGGGATGACGCGCCGCCGGGGCATCAAGGCGGAAGACGACCCGGGAATGAAGGCCCTGCTCGAAGCGCAAACGCCCGTCGTCACGATTGTGGGAAAGACCAGTCCCTACCAGGTCGAAAAGGTGCTCGCGGTCACGCTTGAGGAAAACCTGGCGATGATCGCCGACTCGATGCGGTTGATGAAGTCCGCCGGACGCCAGGGAGTCTATGACGCCGAGCATTTTTTTGATGCCTTCCGGGCCAACCCGGATTACGCGTTGCGGACCCTGGAGGCCGCGCTGAATGCCGGAGCATCGGTGCTGGTGCTGTGTGACACCAACGGAGGAAACATGCCCGAGTTTGTCGCCCAGGCCACGGCGGCCGTGCGTCAGAAGCTCGCGGGGGCCCGCATCGGAATCCACCCGCACAATGACGGCGGCGTAGCCGTCGCCAATGCGCTGGCCGCCATCCACGCCGGGGCCGACCATGCCCAGGGCACGATCAACGGCGTGGGCGAACGCTGCGGTAATCTCGACCTGATCCCATTGGTGGCCAACCTCCGGCTGAAGTACGGGCATGAATGCCTGCTTCCCGGCACACTCAAGCATCTGACCGACGTGTCGCGCTATGTCTATGAGACCGCCAACCTCAACCCGGTGCAGGGCCAGCCCTATGTGGGCCTCAGTGCCTTTGCGCACAAGGGCGGCATGCATGTGCATGCGGTGCAGAAGGATGTCAGCACCTACGAGCACGTATCACCCGAGACCGTGGGCAACACGCGGAAAATCCTGGTGAGCGAGCTCTCGGGCGTATCCAACATCGCTACCAAGGCCGGCAAGAAGTTCGACATCGAGAACGACAAGGCCGTGCTCAAGAAGGTTCTGGACCGAGTCTGCGAACTGGAGAACCAGGGGTATCAGTTCGAGGCCGCCGAGGCCAGCTTCGAGATGCTCGTTCGCAAGCAGATCGGACGCTATCACCCCTTCTTCCATCTGGATCATTATCGCGTGGTGGTGCTCAAGGCCGACAGTGGAACGCCGCTGGCCGAGGCGACCGTGAAAGTGACCATCGCCGGCAACACCGAGCACACGGTGGCCGAGGACGACGGGCCCGTCGCGGCCCTGGACCGCGCCCTGCGCAAGGCGCTGACCTCACACCTGCCGGCCATCGCCGACGTTCTCCTGGTGGACTACAAGGTGCGCGTGATCAATTCCGGGGACGACACGGCCGCCAGCGTGCGCGTGGTCGTGACCGCGTCGCGCAAGCTCGCCGACGGGCGGCGCGAGATCTTCGGCACGATCGGCGTAAGCAAGAACATCATCGATGCCTCATGGCAGGCGCTGGTTGAGGCGTATGAGTTCCACCTGATTCATGTGGAGGAGGCCGCCGGCTGAACACGCCCGGGCGATTGGGTCAGGGCAGGATGATCTTGTTCTTGCCCGTGCCGCCGTCGAGGGCGTTGTGGCCGGAGCCGCCCGCCAGAGTATCGTTGCCGGAGCCGCCGAAGAATGCGGTTGGGCGATCCACCGCCGCGTCGGCGGCGATCACGTCGTTGCCGTCGCCGCCGTAGGCGATCAGCTTGCCGGCGACGCGGAAGACGCCGTGGGATTCCCCGTTGATGTAGACTTCGACGGCCGAGCGGCGATCCTGGAAAGTGATCGTGTCGTTGCCCCCGGTTCCGCCGACGACGAGGTTGCTGACGCCGGGCCGATTGGGATCGGGCTGTGTCACCACGGGCGCGATTGTGAGGGTGCGAGTGGTTCGCCCCTCGGCGCCGTTGCTGTCACGCGACACCAGCTTGATCTTGTACTTGCCGGGTTTGTAGAAGGTCCAGGTGATGTTCTGGGCCTCGGTCTGTCCCGCCGGGGTGTAGGGCAATCCGGCCTGTCCCACGATGCTCCAGGAAACCAGCAGTGTGTCCGGGGGGGCCGAATCTCCAGGATTGAAAGCGATGGTCATGGGCTGGTTCGGCACGGCGGCCGAAACACAGTTGATCTTCGGCGTCGGAGCGACGTTTCGGACATCGGCGACAAACGAGAAATGCTCGACTTCGCCGTTGCGGCGCGTGCCGGTCACCTGGGCGTTGTAGATGCCGAACAGGCGGTAGACATGCTTGAGCGGTTCGCTGCCCCGCCAGTTGCTCGTGGTGGTGCCGTCGCCCCAGTCAATGTCCCAGTAACGAATTCGCTCCCAGTAGTCGTCGGGCTGGTTGGTGGTTACAACGACCGGCCTGCCCTCGTACATCTTCTCGGGAACATTGAGTGAAATATCGTCCGATGCCCCGTCGAGCAGAAGGCGTCCCTCGAGCGATTCCATGCGGGGCGAATTGGCGTTGGATGGCATCATGGCGGCCAGCTATGGTCGGGGCAAACGCTCCGCGCGTCAACCTGGGGGTTCCTGGCGACAACTGCGATCCCCTGCGACTGCGGGAGCACGATCCAGCGCCGGTTGGGACACTCCTGGCATGAATCGCCGCCCGGCGGGAAATTCAACGCGACCGAGCGCGGCCGCGCTATGGAGGGTTTTGTAGCCATCCAAGTTCTCCGGCTCCATTTACAAGCGCCGCCAGATCAGACCCGCGGCCAACATCCAACCGGTGGCCAGCGCGATCCCGAGGGCAATGAGCTTCCTTCCGCGCGGCGTTTGGGATTCCGCCAGAGCCAGTTCGTTTTCCAGTCGCCGGCGCTCGGCCGCCTCCTGGGCTTTGGCGATTTTTCGCAAGGCTTGGGCGACCTCCTCGATCTTCTGCCGGGGGAATCCTTCGGTCGGCGCCGCGGCGCCGGCGGCCTGGAGCATAAGGACTTCGGCCTTGCCGGCTTCGTCGGCTGAGACCGGATCTTCCTCCGCCGGCGCGGAAGGCAGACTGATCGCGCGAAGACGGCCCGGCTCGCGGAGCAGATTCAATCCGATCCAACACGGCCTGGCCGCGGCCCCCAGGGCGCATACGGTCATCATCATCAGACAAACACGCTGGAAATTGATACGGGGCGGCTGCATCCGAGGCGAGGATTCTCAAGTGGCAAACAAGGGAACGAGGTATACTTTGATGAAGGAGTAAATGAGAGAAATCGCGGCGACGATCAGCGATGCCCAGAGCGTGATCTTGATGATCCGCAGGCGATTGGCGACTTCCTTGTCGCGCCATTCGGCAAGCCTCTGGTCAATTTCGTCAAGCTTCTTGTCGATGCGCGTCTCGATTTCGTCCAGCTTCTCCTTGATGTAGCCATCGGCGGTGCGTTTGATGCGGCCGGCCAATCCTCCCAGTAGACCGGCTTCCTCGATCTCGTCCTGGAGCGTGCCCGGACGGGATACGTCGATTGCCCCGGGGGGTGGAGCGCCGACCGGCGTCTTCGAAGTCGAGGCATCGGCGTCTGGCGCAGCCAATTCTCCTTCGCCGAGCATGTTGGAGACGATTGAGCCGAGCCAACGGCGTTTCTGCCGCGCGATTCTGGCGAACAGCCCCTCCTGCTTTCGCAGTTTGCGAATCAACTGTTCCGGCGTGTCGGCCGCGTCCACCTCCACACCCCGGAGCACCGCCAGGATCGCCAATGCCTGGGGTGAAAGCCCCTCGAAGCGCATGGACTTGATAGAGGCAATCTCGCGGGCCATGGTCATTTTGTCGGCCGAGGGCGACACGGGCCGCCTGGCCCAGCGCATCAGTTCGAGCAAGGCCTGACCGTCCATGTTGGTGATGGCATCGCGCCGCAGTTGGACAGCCAGCGCCAGGCGCAACGGCGTGGCGTATCTGGCGGACTCCACGCCGATGGAATCGGCGAGTTGTCGCAGCTCCTCGGGCGGCATCGCGGCGAGTTCCGGGGAAACGCGGTTTTCAGGTGCGTCGGACATGGATGGTCTTGTGTGAATTCTCCCGGGCCTGGTTGTAGACCCGTTCTGTGTCGCTCATCGTATACTGTGCCTTGCACATCAGGAAGAACGCCACGGTCAACAGAAGACAAATCAAGAGTTCTCCCCAGAACGTCCGGAACTTCATCCGCAGCGCGGTCACCAGCAGATATCGGCGAAGCAGTTTGACATAACGGTCGCTGGAACCAAGCCAGACATACCAATTCCACGCCCATTGGATCGTCAGCACCGTGCAATAAACGGTGACCACCCATGCCAGCAACCAGCGGTAGAAAGTGAAGATATCGACATCAGGCATGGCAATTGAAAACCGGTGGTGAAACCCAGGCCTGGTCTTCCTTTCCGCGCACGAGGCGCGAGCTGCCGTAATCATTCAGGCGGCCCGCGGATTCGTCTCCGGATGATCCGCAGCGCCCGCTTCGGCGGGAACTCCACCGAAAAGCAGCGAGCCGATGCGCACCATGGTGGCGCCTTCGAGAATGGCCTGCTCGAAATCGTTGCTCATTCCCATCGATAGATGCCGCAGATGCGTCCCACCGATCTTGTTCCACTTCATTTCCTCGAAGATCTCCCGGACGCGGGCGAATACGCGGCGGATTTCGCCGGTATCCTCGGTTTGCGGCGCCATTGTCATCAACCCGGAAATCTGCAAGTGGGGCATCGTATCGAGCTGCTCGGCCAGATGAATGGCCGCCCCCACCGCGACGCCGAATTTCTGCGGTTCATTCGAAGCGTTCACCTCCAACAGCACGGGAATCTTTCGTTCAAGCCTGGTCCCGACGGCCTCGATTTCCTCGGCCAACCGAAGGCTGTCCAGGCTGTGTATGACATCGCAAATGGGCAGAACCTGTTTGACCTTGTTGCGCTGCAGGTGGCCGATCATGTGCCAGCGGATGCGCGGCGGCATGCCCTCGCCCCGTTGCAGCGAGCGCTGATGGAATTCGTTGATCTGCGCCGCGCGCTGTGTCAGGACCTGCACCCGGCTCTCGCCAAGGTCGGCCACTCCCAACTGCACGATCTCTCGAATCTGTTCCGGCGCCGCGGTCTTGGTCACGGCAACCAGCGTGACATCCTTCGCGTCGCGGTTGGCCCGCGCGCAGGCACAGGCGATGCGATCCTTCACTTCGCTCAGTTTCTCGGCCAACGGTGTTCTCTTTGCCACGCGACGCTCCTTGTCGACGGCCGGCAATTATAACGCACGAAGCCCCGACGGAAACAACCTCTCCCGCCACAATGAATGAATCCGAGGCGCAGTGCATGAGCGGAAGAAACGCCTAGAAATCGAATTTCACACGCTTCTCGCCTTCTTTGTCCTCATACCAGCGCCCACTGCGAAGGGTGATCTTGCGCAGGCCCTGTGCTTTGCACGCCGACAGAAACTGTTTCTCGAGCCCTGCCAGCAGAAGTTGTTTCAGTTCATACAGGTGCGGAGAGGAATCAACGAGTACCGTGAGTGTTCCGCGGCTGAACGATTCCAATGCCGTATGCTCCCGCAGAAGATCCGGAACCAGGACTTCCCATATGTCCGCGAGGCGACCGAATTTTTTCTGGAGCTTCTGGACGCGCTGGAAAAAATCGAGCAACTCCGGTCCGAGCGACGGCGCGGACATCTCTGGAACCCGTTTGAAATGGTCCATCCGGCGCAGAACCGCTTCCATCCGCCGCTGTTGGTCCATGATCAACTCACGTTGGCAGATTCACAGGCATGACGACACAGAGAAAATTCGGCCCGCCGCGAATCAGGCCCGGCCGATTGGGCGCGGTCATCTCGATTGTGACCTCATCCGTGCCGGCCACACGCAGCGCTTCAATTATAAACGCGGGGTTGAAGCCCATCTCGATGTCCGGTCCTTCGAGTTTGCAGGGGAAATTGACGGTGGCCTCGCCGGCGCCGGGAGCAGAACTGGACAGAACAAGGCCCTTTCGGGAGAAGGACATCCTGATGCCTTTGCTTTCCTCGTTGGTCAGCAACGCCGCCTGTCGCACCGCGCCAAGAAGATCGTTCGTGGCCGCCGTCACTTTGCGGTCGGTGTCCTTGGGAATCACGTCTTCGTAGGGCGGGAATATTCCTTCGATCTGCGTGCTGGTGAGCGTTGCCCGAGGCGTGCTCACCACCACCTGGTTCTCTCGGATCTGGAAAGACACGGTTTCTTCAGGATCATCAATGATCTTATCCACCAGCGACAGTGCCTTGGTCGGAAGAATCGCCCGTGGACCGTCTTTTTCCGTTGGACCGCCACCCTTGATGAGGTCGCCGCGAGCTTCGGCCAACCGCCGCCCGTCGGTGCCGACGAATGACACCCGTTTGCCGCGAACGGCCACGAAAACGCCGTTGACCGCATAGCGCGTGGCTTCTCGGGCGACCGCGAATATGGTCTGCGAAATCAACTGCTTCAGTTGCCCACCCTGGATGTCAAAGTCGGGCTGCCCTTCCGCCTGCGGAATGGGTGGAAAAGCGTCCGCCTGTTGCGTGTATATCTTGAAGAACGAGTTCTGGCCTTTGACATGCGCCATATCCTCGGCAAGTTCGATCGTCAGCGTGTCGTCAACGCACTCGCGCACAATGTCTCGCATCTTGTCGGCCGGCACGATGATCTCGCCGGTCTGGGCCACTTCGATCTGGGTATCGCGATAGATGATGGAGACATCCAGGTCTGTGGCGGAGATGCTCAGCTCATTGGAGGTGGCCGCCAGCCGCACACACTGGAGTATCGGCTTGGGTGTGCGCACGGCCACGACGTTCCCGGTGATGTTCAGGGCTTCGAGCAGAGCTCCCCGATTGCAGATGACTTTCATTTGCGGCTATCCTTTCCCACAGCGAATCCTAATCTTACCAGAGGCTACAGCATCGCCGAAATTCAATCGAAGACAAGTCCCCGGTGAAATCATCCACAGGCCAATGACCAGAAGGACTAATGCCAAGGCGAACAGGACAATCAGATTCTTCTAACAGGATAATACTCTACTGGTATTCGATATCCTATTTATCCTTATTAGAAGTAATCGTCATAGTGAAGGATGTTGGAATGTGGATAACTCGGAATAGGATTGTTTTAAGTTCATATGCAACAGATATTTAAGTAGATTATTTTTCTTATCTTTTTGTGTATAAGCTGTCGCGAACCATGTCGGATGCATTGGGCGATCTTTAGGATAGACGACAGATGTGAATGTGGCGATGGGTCCCGTGTGGCGGGCGCTATGGGCTGGAGTGGCGTTGCAACATGAAAGCTCCAGCTTATCCACAGGCCGCTAACACATGGTGTTAAGGAAGGTTAATATTTCGAGCATGCGGTGGTTGAGTGATGGGATGGGCTGGAGACTGAGGCGTGCGGCCGGTTACATCTGGGCTTCTCCGGCCAGCGCGTGCGGGCTGGTGTTCCTGCCCTTTATTCGGCTGACGGGCGGGGGATATCAGGTGGTGGATGGCGTGCTGGAGCTGCACGGTGGATTGATTGGCGCGCTGTTGCGGGATTACACGCTGTTTCCTGGAGGCGCGATTGCATTGACGCTGGGACATGTGGTGCTTGGCCGGGATCGTTGGTGCCTGGAAATTTCCCGTGAGCATGAGCGCGTTCATGTCCGGCAATGCGAGCGCTGGGGTCCACTGTTCATTCCGGCGTATCTGCTGGCCAGTCTGTGGATCGCGTTGGCTTGTCCAGGGCGTGATCCGTATCGGGACAACCCGTTTGAGCGGGAGGCTTATAAAAAAACGGTTCTTGTTCGGTGAGCCGTGCAAACGATGGAAGGTGAAAGCTAACGGTGTGCCAATATGGATTTGATCGAATCCGTCGTTTCGCATTCCATCTGCTCATTTATAGCCTGAATATCCCGTGTGCGTTGTCTGGCAAGCGCGAAAGCCCAAAAATACGCTGCGTATGGCCGTGTCTTTCGTTAGGATTCATAATGTGCTTCTCGGAAGGAGGTAGTTTATGTGGTTAGGTCGATCCACTACAGGTTTACTGGCGGTTTTCTGTCTTGGTTTCCTGATTTCAGCTGCGCCGAGATCGGATACAACACTGGAGGCGAAGCGAAAAGCTGGAGCATTGGCGATTCGAGCAGGTAATTTGCAGGAAGCGCTTGTTTTCCTGAATGAAGTAAGCGCCAGTTCCGAGGCGACCTGCCATGACCAGATATCCCTGGCGCGGGTGCTGGAGAAACTCAACCGGCCTCGCGACGCGGCGGAGACCTATCGCAAAGTGCTGGAGATGACGTTCGAGACGGCGCGGGATCCGGATGAGAAAGCTGCCCGTGGTGAAGCGGAGCGCCGGCTTCGTGTGCTGGATCCCCTCTGGGACAAGGTTAGACAGGCGCGCGATCGCTTCTTCAAGGATCTGGACGCACTGGAACGAGAAGCTGAGGCCGCCAGGAATGATGTGGCGGCGGAGCAGTTGTGTCGTCTTCGAGGCGCCGTCCTCCGCGCTGAGAACAACCCGTCCTTCGCGGCTCTGCTGCTTCCTGCCACGGCAAATAACTACTATCCAACGGGATACAAGATGTATGCTGGTCAGACGTACCGCATCCGCGCGGCCGGAACCTGGCGGATGAACCAAGGGCCGGAAGGGGAAAGCACGGCCGATGGAAATCCTAAAGTGCGCAGCTCCGATGGCGTATTCCGCCAGGGGCAGTTGCTGGGCGTTCTGAATACCACTCTGCCCGGACTGCAACTTGGGGCGGACGTGGAATTCGTGGCCCCCTCTACAGCGATCCTCGGCCTGGGCCATTATGAATCCGGTCCCGCGACCGATAACAGTGGCTTACTTCGCGTATATATAGAGCGCAAACCGTGAGAGAATTCTCTCAGGGAGATCCGAATCATCTCTACTGTCTGCTGTACACCGCCAGATGATATTTCCTGGCAGTGGGCAGGTGCCTGAGCAACCCCGGAAGCGGAGTATTGTCGGGTCGCAGTTCCTCAACCAACCGCCAGTTCCCAGGCAGATCCTTCAGAACCTCGGCCAGGGTTTCCGGGTCGATCACCAGTTTGGCGACGCGGGCTTTCTCGTCGGCGGACATGAAGGGGCGATAAGGCAGTAGAAAGACCTGCTCGGACCGCAGCCTGCAGGCGTAGTAGGCCGCATAATCGCAATAGACCCAGTCCGTTGGTTCGATCCGTGCATTGACCATCCGCTGCACGGGCGAATAGTCCCGTGTGCGCCATTCCATAAACGTAATGGCCAGCCGCA
>CAYSSA010000014.1:25724-33216 GCA_964433485.1 uncultured Tepidisphaeraceae bacterium
GACGAGGCATGCTGCACACATAATGATCGCCGCGAATACCTTCGCCCGGAGGCCGGCCCCGGAGCGCAGTTCCACGTCACAGGCAACCACCAGGGCGATCATCATTGGGATAAACGGCACGAAAGCATAGTAAACCCGATATCGACCGGCCAGGATCATCGTTGCCGGAATTGCCAGCATCGCCGCGACGGCAAATCCAAGCGGCGAGCGCCAGCGCACCCGGCCGTCCACCAACCACCAGATGAAAATGGCCAGGATCAACAAGCCCAGCAGGCAGGCGCTGTAATCGAATTTCAGCACTGCCGTCGGCATTTCGGCCAGCAGGCGCCGCAGGGGCGAGAGTTGTGCTTCCGCCTCGCCGACACTTCGACTGAACTTCGCGAGGCTGCTGAGGAATCGTTTCAGCACACCCATGGCCGCGTAGGTTCCCAGGAGGCCGCCATACCCCGCCGCCATGCCGCACCAGACCGATACCGTGGGCGCCAACGCAGTCCGGCCGAAAAACACCAGTGCCAGCAGTCCCAAGCACACCAGCGCGGGTCCGAATTGAAGTCCACTAAGCGCGGTCAGCGCTCCCAGTATGGCCAGGGCGATCCCGCGCAGGGCGGGCCGCTGCAGCGATAGTGCCAACGGTACCGCTGCCAGAAACGGGATGGCTACGGAGTCGTATCGCGAACCGCGAACCGAAAAACTGATACCGTGCCCGCACAGCAGCAGCAGAACAGCGGCCAGGCGCAGCCACGGTGTCCGCACCAGCCCGCTTCGGACCAAGCCGAGCCACAGCAGGATGGCCGCGATCCCGCTCATGGTGTACTGCAGCGAACGTACCGAGGTCACGCTCAATCCAAAGACGTTCATCCATCCATACAAAAGGGTCGAGAATACGACGGCGGTGGTTTGGGCTGTCTCCGTTCGCGATCCGTCAGGCTGGCATGTGGTCGTGAAGCCCCGGCCCAGATAGAGATTGGCGACCGGGTCGGTCATCTGCACCTCGTCCTGCCACACGGTGGGCGAACGCTCTGCCGTCAGTACATTCAGCACAATATACGCCGCCACCACGAGGAGCAGGATTGCCAGTTCGCCCGGAAACCGTCGCGTATGGCCTTCTTCTGTCCCGTGAGTGCCGGCGTTGATTCTCATGCTGTCTCCTGATCGCGAACGTCGAGGCGCCCCGCACTGGCGCCTGGCTTGGATTGTCAGGTGGCGCTGAAGGTGTAAACTTCCTCCAGTCAAGCCACAGGAAGTTGTGAATGCGACTTATATGCCGGAAATTCCCGGTTTGCCAGTGCGGGGATGCGTTTAATTACGCGTCAGGAATGAGTCGATAGGTGTTTTGCGGCATGGTGTGGCCAGGTTCCGAAAACTGGAGTGTTGATGACGGCGGACAATACCAGCGTGGGGCCCTGCGGAAACGCTCCCGCGGCAAGACCGGTGTCCCTGAGCGACGCAACGGCCCGGGGCTTTGCGTGGTTCTTCGTCCAGACGGTTGGGAATAAAGTCATTGCCGTGCTGGCACAGATTCTCCTGGCCCGGATACTGGTGCCGGCTGAGTTTGGTGAAGTCAGCCTGGCATACGCTCTGGCCGGGTTCGCCTGTATTCTGCAGCAGTTGAACATTGGCAGTATCCTGGTACAGCGGCCAAGCGAGTTTGGCCGTCTGGCCAACGCTGCGTTCTGGATGTCGCTGACGGCCGCGTTGGTGTCGGCGGCGGCGCTGTTGATCTGCGCTCCGTTCGCGAGCCACATCTATCGGAGCAACAACATCATCTGGCTGCTGATTGTGCTCGCCATCAATCAGCCGTTGAACAGCCTTTCGATCGTGCATACATCGCTGTTGCAGATAGAGTTGCGGTTTAGAGAACTGGCAGCGATCAATCTGGTGGTAGGATTTCTGATAAGCGTTCTGAGCGTGAGTCTGGCCTGGTTGGGCTTTGGAGCCATGGCAATGCTCCTGCCGCTGCCTATTACAGCCGTTGTGAGGCTTGTTTATGTGGCGATCAAAGTACGCGCGCCGCTGTCGCTCGGTCTGGATCTGCGATACTGGCGCGAGTTGTTTGGCGATGGCGCGTTGATGCTCGGGATTATGCTCTTCTACGCTGTCACGGCCCACGGCTGCTACATCACGCTTGGTCTGCTGTTTCCAAACAAGGAGATTGTCGGAACCTACTACTTCGCATTCAATCTCTCCATCCAGCTAATGGCTCTGATCAGTGTGAATCTGGCCGGGACGCTGTTGCCGGTGCTCAGCCGGTTGCAGGAGGATCCCGGCCGACAGATTCGCGGGTTTCTCCGCGTATCGACCATTACGACGATGGTCGTCGTTCCGACTTTCGTGTTCCAGGCGGTATTGTCCGGGCCGCTCATCAGGCTGGTCTTTGGAAGCAAGTGGCTCGCGGCCATCCCGGTGCTGCAGGCGCTGAGTCTGGCCATGACGCTTCAGTGCGTCGTTCCGTTGACTACTTCATTATTGCAGGCGCAGAGGCGTTTACGCGAATGCCTTCTCTGGTGGGCCTGTCTCGCGCCGCTCTTCGTGGGCCTGGTTTTCGTCGGGGCGAAACTGGCCGCAGCGGTGGGTTGCGCTGTGGCGGTGATCATCTTCTCCGCGGTGAGCGGTCCGGGAGGCATCCTATACGCAATACGTGGTCAAGTTAACGCACTCCCCGGGGTTGGCGGCGTGTTTGTCCGACCCTTGTTGTTGAGCCTCGTTGCTGCCGGAGTTCCCGCGTGTCTGGCATACGTATCTGGTGTGGCAGCGAACGATTTGGCGTACCTCGCGGTCGTGGTCATCCCGGGCGCCTCGGCCTATGTACTGATGGTCCGCAGGCTGATGCCCGAGCAATGGAAGGAAGTGGTCTCGCGATTTCCCCGCCGCGGACGGAGAATCGATCAGCCGGTCGCGGAACGACCGCACATGGCTGGCGATGACATATCATCGGTATGACACTACACTGTGGATTCGGCGAATCCGGGACCGTTTGATACCGCTCACGAGCGCCGTCGGAGTTCGCGATCAATGCCGGTAAAGATGGACGACACGGTAAACAAAACCTCCCTCGCACAAAGGCTTGCCGAACGCTTCGCCGCGCGCAGGCAGTATCGGTCAACATCTGACTGGTTGCTGAGCCTTTATGATCGACTCCTCCGCCGCAGCATCGGCCGAATCCTGCCCTGCCATGGGCGTATCTGCAAGGTAAGTCCGATGGCGTGCGACCAACCGGTGTGCCTGCGCCTGGGCTCGACGGACTGGCTGGTGCTGGAAGAGATCTTCCATGATCACGAATACGGCGCCGTCACCGCGCTGCCTCGGGACAACGTGGGCGTGATTCTCGATCTTGGCGCGAACATCGGGTTGAGCATACGCTTGTGGCAACAGGTGTTTCCAGGAGCGCGAATTGTTGGAATCGAGCCGGACAACGATAACCTGGCGATGTGTCGTCGGAATGTTGAAGCATCGGGAAATGGCGACCAGGTGATACTGCTGCATGCCTGTGTCGCCGGCAGCGCAAGAGAGGTGTTTCTCGATCGCTCCAGCGGTGAATGGGCGTGTCGCATGACCGCGCGGGCAGAGGCCAATGCCGCTCCCATTCGCGCAATGACCATTCCCCAGGTTCTCGAATTGGCGGGTATTGACGGCGCTATCGATCTGTTGAAATGCGATATCGAAGGGGCGGAACAGGAGCTTTTTCAGGATTGTGCGTTGTGGATCAACCGGGTGCGGACGCTGGTTGTCGAAATCCACAAACCGTACACGGTTGAGGCTTTCCTGGATGACATAACCCGAGCTGGCGGCCGATTCGACAGCCGGACTCTGTTTCGCTCCTCAGACATTTCCGTGCTCATGCTCGCCAATCACGCGACTTCAGATTCGGGCAGGGCAGGGAATTGAGGCTAATGACCCCTCTCGCCACCATCCTCATCACCACAAAAAACCGCAAAGAGGATCTGCGCACCGCCGTCGCCTCCGCGCTGCGGCAGTCCGTGCCGGTGGAGGTTCTCGTGGTCGACGATGGCTCCACCGACGGCACCAGCGAGGCTATTGGCGGCCAGTTCCCACAGGTTCGCGTGGAACGCTTCGAGCAGAGCGGCGGGTACATCGTCCGGCGCAATCTCGGCGCTGAACTGGCTTCCACCCCCTTCGTCTTCTCCATCGACGACGACGCCGAGTTCCCTTCGCCGCGCACCGTCGAGCAGACCCTGGCCGAGTTCTCGCACCCGCGAGTCGGGGCGGTCGCCATTCCTTTCATCAATGTGCGACAAGACCAGACGGTGCGACAAAAGGCGCCGAACGCTTCACAGGTCTGGCTCACACAAACCTACATCGGCACCGCCCACGCGCTCCGACGCGATGTCTTCCTCAAACTCGGCGGATATCGTCCCTACCTCATTCATCAAGGCGAGGAAACGGACTATTGCACCCGAATGTTGGACGCGGGCTATGTCGTGCGCCTCGGAAACGCCGACCCCATCCATCATTACGAATCCCCCCGCCGCGATTTCCGCCGCATGGATTTCTTCGGCCGCCGCAATGACATCCTCTATGTCTGGCATAATGTGCCCTGGCCGGCGTTTCCGATCCATCTGGCCGCAACCACCTGCAACGGCACGGCTTATGCGCTGCGTTGCGGGCGGCCATGGCATCAGTTCAAGGGGCTGGTCTCCGGGTATTTCAACTGTCTCCGGTACTGGTCGCAGCGTAAACCCGTCCGACGGCACACGTACAGCCTGGCACGGCGCCTGCGCAAGAGCGGCCCACTTCCGCTGAACGAACTGGAACCCCTGCTGCCGCCGATCTGACGGGCAGATTCGATCGCGATGGCCGGTCAGATCGCCGCGCCCACCGCCCTCAGAACCTTCTCCGGGTTGTCGTGATACATTTTCTGAAGGCACTCATCCGGCAGGCAGAGCCCGCGCAGGGTCGGCTGGGCGTCCTCGGGAAGGTCGGGATCGAGAATCGGCGTCGGGCCGATGTACGCGGTCTCCCACAGCTTGCGATGGCACCAGAATCGCGAGGCCAGGAAATCGAATCCGCGATCATCGTGCGACACCTGGTCGGTGCCGAAGAGAATGCGGTCCTGGTTGCGAATGAAAAACTCCCTGGCCTCGTCCCGCCGCGCGGACAACTCGCGCACCATCCAGCGCGTCGCCGAACAATCCAGATACAGGTTCGCGTAGCGGTCCAGCAGCCGCTGCAACCGCGGCAGGTCTTCGGGGTTCCCGGCCATGTGCGCGGCGATCCACGGCTGTTCGCGATAGTCGGCCAGCACGTTTTCCCACATGCGATAGTGCTCCTCGCGCGTGCCGTATTTTGCCGCGTCGGCGTATTTGCCTCGATACCAGATCTCCGGATCGCCCACATGCGACATGATGGCCATCCCGCGGGCCCGAGCCTCCTCAATCAGCGGACGAAACCGATCCGAATCCAGCCGCCATTTGCGATCGCCGATGGCCGGCGGGGCGAACCAGAATTTCACGATCCGGCTGCCGATGTTGTGGAAGCCCTCGATGCGCGTCAGCCAGCGATCAACGAAATCGCCGTCCCATTCGCCCCATTTGGGCACAGCGATGAAATGCAGGCGGCGCCCCCAGCTCCGTTGCAGCCCCAGCGCCTCCTCAAGCTGGCACATCGTGAGGAAGATGTCGATGCCATAATGATCCGCCGCCTCGAACCATGCATCGGCATGGCGCAAAGCGTGCAGATGGCAATGAAAGTCGTACACCGCGCCGCGCACCTTGGGACGCGGCATGGGACGGCGATAATCAACGCCCGTGCGGTTGTGATCCGGCGGCGGGGTCAGGGTTTGCATGGCGCTCTCTGTCATATCGTCCCAAAGCGTAAGCACTGCGACGGACGGTGTCCACCATTCCCGCATTTTCCCCAGGGATCGGTGCGGGGGCCATAACCTGACCACCGGAAGCAACATATCAACGCATAAAGACAACATATGGAAATGCGGCGATTCGGGCCGCATCGCCGGCCAGTCCTGGGATGTCTGCGCGACACACGAGGTCCGTGGCGGTCGGAGCGTGTTCCACATACAGAGACTGAGCCATGACAGATCAGGTTCATCTGCCAGTGTTGTGGGGAATCCGCCCGGGAGATTATTGCGAATGCATGATTCGCACCACGA
Organism: uncultured Tepidisphaeraceae bacterium; assembly: GCA_964433485.1. Classification (GTDB taxonomy): domain Bacteria; phylum Planctomycetota; class Phycisphaerae; order Tepidisphaerales; family Tepidisphaeraceae; genus JANYKD01. The sequence continues at coordinate 31,852 of CAYSSA010000014.1, forward strand.
TCGACCGCGAGAAGACCGGCAGGGTGATCTTACCCCCTGCCGCGCGGATCGTGGTCTTCCGGTCGGTCCACGGGTTGTAGGCCTGCGCCTGGCCGGCGAAGTTCCGGCCGAGGCGCGGGGAAAGATCAATTTCGATTCCCGCCAGTTCCTCCGGCGGTTTCTGGTCGGCGAGCTCGGTCTGCCAGGTATTGCGGGAATCTCGACACCATACTAATGTAGTTGAAGTCCCATATAACGTATAAATCCGTAGGCGAGGATGATCGACCATCCCGGGGCTGGGGCGTTGGGCGGACGGGTCGATGCCTTCGACGGCCGTGGCGAAACGCGAGAAGTGCCACCAGAGGTTGTTGCGGTCAATGTAATGGTCCCAGTGCCAGCACTGGCCGGCGCCGGCCGCGCCGGCGAAAAACGGGGCGAAAAGAACGTCGTGGAGGATCATGCCGGATTTGTCGGCCGAGTAGAGCTTGAAAGGACCGGTATGCTTGGGCTCGACGGCGCCGCTTTCGGCCAGCATGACGGGGCGGCCAGGGTTGGCGGCGAGCATTTCCCGCACCGCGTCGGCGGCCAGAACATCCACCGGGCCGTGGCACACTTCCAGCGATGCGCCCAGGTCAAGATAGCGATGCACTTGGGCGAGGTCATTGCCGGGGATCAAGGCGTGTTCGCGATAGACATTGCGGACGCGGTCGGTATCGAAGCTACCGAGGCTCTGCATGCAGAGGTTCCTGGGGAAGATGCGGTGTAGTTCCGGCAGCATGGCGCGGGTCCACGCCATGTAGTCGCCACCCCCTACCGCGTTGATCTCGTTCCAAAGCTCCCAGCCGTAAATGGCGGGCTCATCGCCAAATTGGGCGCGGTACCATTCGAGTTTGGCAATGAACTGCTTGCGGGCCACAGGGTTGGCGAGGAAATCGGCCATATCCCTGGCCGGACCGCCTAGAGAGACATGGTGGATGGGTTTATTGGACCATGCTCGTGTGGGATTTGGCGTTGGACTGATGGAGCGGAAGTGTTCCAGCGTGAGTTTGACGCGCACCCCGCGCTTCCTGGCCGCGGCAAGGATGGCGGAAATGAGCTTGGCGCGATCGGGGTCGAACTGGCCGGACTTGGCGTGTTCGACATCCCAGGCAGGCGAGGAGAGCCAGATGCGGATGAAGTTGCCGTGGTTGGCGGCTAGTTTGTCGAGCCATTGTTCCATCTGCTCGACGGCCTGTTGGCCGCGTTGGCCGCCGGCGTTGACGAGGTTTGGCCCGTTGGGGATGAAGGGTGTGCCGTCGGAAAGTTCGAGATAACGTGAGTCTCGCGAGCTGACACGGACGAATGGCTGGGCGGGATGGGGCTCGGCGGCGAACGCAGAACTCAGCC
>CAYSSA010000014.1:33248-36642 GCA_964433485.1 uncultured Tepidisphaeraceae bacterium
CGCGACGGGTGATGGCCATGGAATCTCCAATAGAAGCCCGAACTTCATCATTGCGTTGTATTGTTCCACGTGGAACATTTCGGCTACGCTTCTGCGGTGCACCCCAGTCGGGACAATAGCTCGTCGAATTGGTCGAGCGTGGCATAATGGATGATAAGTCTGCCTTTTCCCTTCTTTGACGAGGCGCGCAGGGCCACTCGCAATCCAAGCTGTCGGGTGAGGGTCCTTTCGAGATCCTTCAAATAGGTTTGAGTGGGGGACGGCTCGGTGCTTGCTGGGACGGGATCTGGGCCATCGGCGATGGCTTTCTCCAACGCCCGGACGGATAATGCTCGCAAGATCACAAGATTGGCCAAGCGTTCCTGTTCGAGGATGTCAGTGACGCCGGCGATGAGTTTGGCGTGGCCCAGGCTGAGACGACCGTCTTTGACCATAGCCTTGACTGGCTCGGCCAGATCCAGGAGTCGGAGGTAGTTGGCGATCGAGGAGCGCTCTTCGCCAAGTCGGGTCGCTAATTCAGCTTGTGTGAGGCCCAGTTGGTCCATGAGCGTCCGATAACCCATGGCCCGGTCCAGTGGATTGAGATCCTCGCGTTGGATGTTCTCGATGAGGGCCATCTGAGCCTGGGTGACGGCATCTACATCCCGGACAATGGCTGGGACTTGGTCCAAGCCGGCAATTCGGGCGGCCCGCAGCCTGCGCTCGCCAGCAATCAATTCGTACTCCGATCCGACTTTGCGCACAATGATCGGCTGAATCAGGCCGGTGGACTTGATCGAGGCGGCCAGTTCATTCAGGCTCTCGTCGTTGAATGTGTGGCGGGGCTGGTGTGGGTTGGCGTGGATCTCGCTCGCGGGCAGGCGTACGACTTCCGCGTCAGCCGGAGTAGGCGAAGGTTGAGCAGGGGGGATATCTGATGTCACCGTTGCGGTCCCCTGCTGCTGGGGCGGCGAAGGCAGTTCAACCTGTATAGGGACTTCCGGGATGGAGATGAGGCTGGACAGGCCGCGGCCGAGTCGGGGCTTGGTTCTTGCTTGGGTCTTGGCGGACATACGGGACTCCTTTCCCATTGGGCGGGCTTGCGTGATGGAATTGTTCCACGTGGAACAATTTCGATGGCACAACATACCACTGGTCGGCTCGGATGCAATATCCTTGCGGATAATTCGCGGCAGATTCAACACGAATTTGCACGACAGGAAGCGCCGCCCTGCCGCTGTGAGCGGGCTGGGCCAGGGCGACGCCGAATCACGTCGAAGCAAATGTCCGAGCATCGCACATCCGTAGCATTTTGTAGTCCAACAGGCATCGAGCGTGGAAACCCGACTTGGAGCATCCTGCTTGTTCCTCCTTGGCCAACTTCGCTGGCGGGACTTGTGGTCGCGGCTATAATCGGTTTTATCCAACCCGGGCGGCCGCCGCGAGTTGCGTTCCGGCCGACGCCGGTTGGCCGACTGGAAAGAGGATGACCATGGCCTACACCCTCAGCCCCGTCATTGAACCGCCCTCCCACGAGCAGGGGGGGGGAATTTCCAATCAATGGACGCTGAATTTCGGGCCGCAGCATCCGGCCACGCATACCACCCTGCGCCTGGTCCTGGAGCTTGACGGCGAGCGGATCATCCGCTGCACCCCCCACATCGGCTACCTGCACAGCGGGTTCGAGAAACTGGGCGAGCACCTCAATTACAATCAGTACGTCACAATCGTAGATAGAATGGACTACTCGGCGCCGATCTACAACGAGCTGGCCTGGCACGGCGCGGTGGAAAAGCTTCTGGGCATCGAGCTGACGCCGCGCTGCAAGGTTCTGCGGACCATCGCCGGCGAGTTGGGGCGCATTCAGTCGCACCTGCTGTGCGTTGGGGCGGCCGGGCTGGACCTGGGGGCGTTCACGGCGTTCCTCTACGGGTTCAACGAGCGTGAGCCGATCTATGACATCTTTGAGTACATATCAGGTCAACGTTATCACAACTCATGGACGCGCGTGGGCGGGCTGAACATGGACCTTCCCGACGAGGGTGTGTTCCGGCAGATGGTCAAGCGGTTCCTGGATGAGATTCTGCCGAAGGCGATTGATGGCGTGGAGACGCTGCTGAACAAGAACCGCATTTTCATCGACCGGACCAGGGGCGTCAGCGCCATCTCGGCGAAGGACGCGATTGCCTGGAGCCTGTCGGGGCCGATGGCTCGTGCGGCCGGCGTCAGGCGCGACATCCGCAAGGACGAGCCGTATCTCTGCTTTGCCGACAACTGGGACGGCAGGGGGTCGGCGGCGGTTGACTTCAAGGTGCCCATCATGACAACGGGTGATGTATACGCCCGTTATCTGGTGCGGCTGGAGGAGATGAAGCAGTCGGCCGGGATCATCCGGCTCCTGGTGGACAACATTCCGTCCGGCCCGGTGAACGTCAGTCCGGAGGGCAAGGAAGTCCTGCCTCCGAAGGACCAGGTGTACGGAAGCATCGAGGGGCTGATCCACCAGTTCGAGCTGATCATGTGGAACCGGGGCTTCGAGGCCCCGAAGGGGGAGGTCTACAGTTGTATCGAATCTGGCAACGGCGAACTCGGCTATTACATCGTCAGCGCCGGCGGCAATGTGCCCTGGCGGGCGCGCTGCCGGCCGTGCAGCTTCATCAACTATTCGGTCTTCCCGAAACTCATCGAGGGGCATACGATCTCGGAGGTCGTGGCCGTGCTCGGCAGCATCAATGTGATCGCGGCGGAACTGGATCGGTGAATTATGTCCTGGCGAGTTGAGAACAGACGAAGCGAATTGCCCAAGGCGGAAAAGCCGTATCTCACGCAAGAGATGAAGAACCATCTGCGGGAGCGGTACTTCCCGCGGTATCCGACGAAGCAGGCCGTGGTGCTGCCGGCGCTCCACCTGATCCAGCATACATACAACTGGATACCCATGGCGGCGATGCAGGAACTGGCCGAGTTCCTGGAGCTGGCGCCGGCGCAGGTGCTGGACACAGCCAGTTTCTATGAGGAGTACTGGCTGAAGCCCAAGGGCAAGTATCTGTTGCAGGTGTGCCGCTCGCTCTCGTGCGAGATCTGCGGGTCCAGGCGTCTGACCGATACGATTCGGAAGAAACTGACGATCGAGCCGGGCGAGACCACCCCGGACGGGAAGTTCACGCTGGTGGAACTGGAATGCCTCGGATCCTGCGGTACGGCGCCGGCGATGCTCTGCAACGAGGTGCTGCATGAGGATCTGACGCCGGAGCGGCTGGAACAGTTGCTCGATTCCCTGCCGGCAGATCCGCGTGAATACCATGATCCGACGATCGACTGGGAAGAGGCGAACGCCGGACATTAGACCCACGCACCGTTTCCGCCGAAGCGGACCCTGCACCATGTCCGCAATCGGTGGTCGCGGCAGGTGACG